>PCYE01000046.1:0-3463 GCA_002762865.1 Candidatus Woesearchaeota archaeon CG10_big_fil_rev_8_21_14_0_10_33_12
AAATTGCTGATGAAGTTCTCAAGCAAAAGAAGAATTAGTTTTTACACATAGCAGAATTAAATCCTTCTTTTCTTTTGATTTGGCTTTGTTCTTGCTTTTTCAGCGCCCTTTCCTTTATTTCTAAGCCCCCTTGAGTGCCTTCCTGCTGAGGTCATTCCTCTGAATACCCTGCCAGTATGCTTTTTCTCATTTATCCAGCTTATTCTTTTATCAGCTATTATTGAAGGGTGTGATTTATCCACCAAAATAACCTCATACCAGAAATGTTTGCCGTCTTTTCCAACATAATAAGAGTTTAAGACTTCGCAGTTTTTGAATTTCTTATTTGCCCTTTCTTCTGCTACCTGCTGATAGTTTTTTGAAAGAACTTTTCTCTGAGTACTATGTTTTGATCTCCTTCCTCCTTTTATATCAGGCTTTTGCCTTCCACCACGGATAAGCCTTTGCCTTACAACAAGATATCCCTGCTTTGCCTTATAACCCAAAGAACGAGCAGCATCAATCCTTGTCGGCCTTTCAATCCTTATTGTAACCGGCTCTTTTCTCCACTCAATAAGCCTTTTTGACCAGATTTCCTTTAAATTCTTTTTTGGGCTTTTCCAAAGCCTTCTTACGTATTTATATAAACTCATTTTATTAGCCTCCATTAGTTTGTTTTAGTTCAGGCAAGCAACTGCCCACATCCATAAAAAGCAGAAGTTTCAGTTTGTTTAAAAAGGTTTCTTTTGATATAATCTATTCCTGCCTTTATTGCTTCTTTATTTATTTGGATATATGCAGCTTTGTCACCTGTTAATAATTTTGGTAGAGTTTCGTTTAGAACAATATCTATATTAATTGTCTTTTTGAGCTCATAGTAAGCACCCAAAGCAACCATATTAAGAACTTGTTCATCTCCTAACTTTTTTGCAATCTCTGTGAATGGCACTGCTACTGCCTTTATATTAGTTCTTTTAGGTTTTATTTTTATTAAAGAAGAATTATAAAGCAACAAACCATTTTTCTTTAACTCGTGCTCAAATTTATCCATTGACTTTGGGTTAAATGCTATTACCCCCTCTTGATCATTAGGTATTGGTGGATAAATTTCTTCATCTGATATAGTAACATGGCAGTTTGAAGTCCCGCCCCTTGACTCTGGACCATAAGAAGTCATCAAGGTTGCATTTTGTTCTTGAATTGCACTTTCAGCTATTACTCTCCCTAAAAACAACACTCCCTGCCCACCAAAACCTGCAATAAGTATTTTTTCAAGTGTCATTTTATATTGATTTTGTTTCTCTAAAAATATGTGTTTAACTGATTTAAAAAGCTTTCTCCTTGCTTTTTTTAGAAAACTATAAATAATCAGCCGCATAAATATAGTAATTGGTGGTATAAATGGATATGGCCAATAAGACAGATAAATCCAATATGATTAATATTCTAGAAAGCATTCCTGAGCAAATAGCAGAAGCCATAAAGCTTGCAAAGGATGTTAAGGTAACAGATCCAGTAAAAAGGATTATGGTTGCCGGAATGGGAGGCAGTGCTGTATCAGGTGATATTTTAAAGGCATATCTTAGAGATAAAATTGATGTAACAGTTAACAAAGATTACTCTCTGCCTGAACTAGCTGGCAAGGAAACCCTGTTGTTTATTGTATCATACTCAGGAAACACAGAAGAAACAATCTCTGCATTTAGAACAGCCCAGAGAAAAAATATGAACATGGTTGTTATAACAACCGGGGGAAAATTAGAAGAGCTCTCAAAAATAAGCAAAACACCATGCATTATTATTCCAAAGGGATTTCAGCCAAGGGCAGCTCTTGCTTATTTGTTCTTCCCAATGTTAGCTGTTCTTTATAACTCGCACTTTATTGATAACCCTGTAGAAGATATAAAAAATACAATTAAGGCATTAAAAAACCCAAAATTCAAGGAAAGGGCACAGGATCTCGCTGAAAAGCTAGTTGAAAAAATACCATTAATATATTCCTCAGAAAAAATGGGTGTTGTTGCATACAGGTGGAAAACACAGTTTAATGAGAATGCAAAGATTCATGCATTTTGCCATGTATTTCCTGAATTAAACCATAATGAGCTTGTTGGGTATGGCAATATAAAAGCAGGATATCATGTAGTAATAATAAAAGATGATGATGATTATGTTAAGATAAAGAAGAGAATGGATATAACAAAAAGACTTATTTCAGAGGCAGGCATAAATGTAACTGAGATGGTTATTAAAGGAGACTGTTTCCTGACAAAACTATTTTCGGCAATATATCTTGGCGACCTAACATCTTATTACCTTGCATTAAAATATGGCACAGACCCAACGCCTGTTGATGTTATTGAAGAACTAAAAAAAGAGCTGTAACTAAAAAATGCATGAGATTAAAACAATAATATTTGACCTTGATAACACCTTATATCCAAAAGAAACAGGGCTGTTAAATGAGGTTGGCAAAAGGATAAATGAGTTTATCTGTAAAAAATTTAATCTTGATTATGAAAATGCAATAGTGCATAGAAAAAAATTGTTTAATGAATATGGCACTACATTAAAAGGCCTAATGATAGAAGAAGGCATTGAGCCAGAAGAATATCTTAAGTTTGTGCATGATCTCAATACAAAGGATTTTTTAAAAAGAAATGAAGAGCTTATTGATGTATTGAGCAGAATAAAACAAAAAAAAATAATATTTACAAATTCTCCAAAAGAGCACGTATTAAGTGTTATCAAAGTTCTTGGCATAGAAAACTTTTTTTCAGGCATATATGATATACGGTTTCTTGAGTTTAATAATAAGCCGCAAAAAGAGGGATATGATAAAGTTGTAAAACATGCAGGCATTAACCCAAAAGAGTCTATGATGCTTGATGATTATGAGCATAACCTTAAGCCTGCAAAAGAACTAGGAATGACAACAGTTCTTGTAGGCAATGGTGATGGCAGTAAATTTCCTTATATTGATTATTATATAAATGAAATAATAGAAATTGAGGGTATCCTTAAAAGATGAAAAAATATATTATTGGAGTTGATTTGGGAGGAACTAACATAAGAGCAGGATTAGTTTTAGGTAATAAAATAATTAAAAAAGCAGAGGTAAAAACAGAGGTAAGCAAAGGAAAAAATATTGTTATAAAGAATCTTGTTAAGGCTATAAGCAGTGTAATGACAAACAATGTGGCTGGAATTGGAATAGGCTCTCCAGGACCATTAAACTACAAAAAAGGTATAATAATAAACTCACCAAACCTGCCTTTTAGGAATACAAACCTTAAAAAAATACTCAAAAGAGAATTTAATGTTCATGTTTTAATAGACAATGATGCTAACTGCTTTACTCTTGGAGAAGCTCTTTATGGAAGTGGAAAAAAACATAACTGTGTAATTGGACTAACCATTGGCACAGGAGTAGGTGGAGGAATTGTTATTAATAAAAAAGTATTGCATGGCAGGCTTAATGCAG
>PCYE01000046.1:3478-11387 GCA_002762865.1 Candidatus Woesearchaeota archaeon CG10_big_fil_rev_8_21_14_0_10_33_12
AGAAGCTGCAACAATGGAGATGTTGAGGAGTATGTAAGTACACGCGGAATAATGAGAACAGCAAAGGGACTTAATGTAAAAACACCCTTTGATATCTACAAACTTGCACTATGTGGAAACAAGAAAGCATTAAAATCCTTTGAAGAAACAGGGTTTTATCTTGGTATTGCTGTTGCAAATTTTGTAAATATATTTGACCCTGATGTTGTAATTATTGGCGGCGGTATCTCACATGCTTGGATATTTTTCTCAAAAAGTATGAAAAAAACAGTAAAGGAAAGGGCCTATGTAAACAAAAACCCAATAATTGTCAAGAGCAAGCTAAAGGATGCTGCTATTCTGGGCGCTGCTTCACTTGTAAAAAAATGAACTTTGACAACATTGCAAAGCTAAAATTAATTTATTTTTTCAAATCACTATTTTTCTTTTCACCAATAATTACTTTGTTTTATTTTTCAAGAGGGCTTGATACATTTCAGGTAGTTTCTCTTGAAGCTATCTTAATAATAAGTGTTTTATTCTTTGAGATTCCAACAGGTATTCTTGCAGATAAGATTGGAAGAAAGTTTTGCCTTACACTATTAATACTGCTCTATATTATTGGAAATATTTGGACTATTTTCGCCTTTTCATATATTGAATTTTTTATTATAGAAATATTGTTTGGAATAGGAATTGCTTTCGGCTCAGGAGCAATAGAAGCATTGGTTTATGACTCATTAAAAAATCAGGGAAAAGAAAAGCAAATGAGCAAAGTATGGGGCTCTATAAATTTTTATATGCTGATTGCAAGTATTATTGCAGTGACAATTGGCGGTTATATAGCAAGAAGCCATAATCCCAAAACATTCGTTATGTTGCTGTGGCTTTACACATTTGGGGCAATAATTGCTTTGTTTATCTCATTTTTTATAACTGAAAGCAAGCATGAAAAAGAGATTGAAAAACAAACAGCATTGATTTTGTTTAAAGAATCAACATTGCATATTCTTAAAAACAAATCACTTAGAAAAATAATTTATCTCTCATTGTTCACACTTCCATTTATACACATCATTATGTTTCTCTTTCAGCCATATTTCCTGATTGCAAAAGTACCAAATGAACTGTTTGGTATAGCAATGGCAGCAGGAATGATTCTTGGAGCTTTGCTTGTAAAATATGCTTACAGGATTGAAGAAATTTTTGGAATGAAAAAAACAATCTTCCTTGCAACTATTCTGCCGGGATTATTTTATCTAACCATGGCTTTTGTTATAGGCCCTTTGATGTCTTTTATTTGGTATGTCCTTCTCAAAGGGGTTAGCAGCTTAAGAGACCCGTTATTCTCACAATATCAGAACGACCATATTCAAAGCCATAACAGGGCAACAGTATTATCTGTAATTTCAATGATTACAGCTTTATATCTAGCAGTAATGAGATTAGTAATCGGCAAGATTGCAAACAGTAACCTTCTTTTATCATTTGTAGTAATGGGCGGAATAATTATCTTTGGTTCTGTTTTATTCAGAATTGATGAGAAATGTATTAAGGTTAGTTTATAAATTCTTTAAATCTCTTTTCTAAGAAATCATAGTTTTTTATCATGAAAAGATGGCTTTTACATTTGCAGTCAGAGCAACCGAAGTCTGCTATTAAATCTGTTGAATTCTTTAAGACAAATTTTGCAATTTTGTATTCTTCTTTTTTATTGGACTGTTTGTAAAACACTTTCTTGATTGAAGTATTTTTATTCATTAAAAGATAATCAATGTGCCAATGTAGTTTTTTCTTTTTGCTTAAATGCCTTTGAATCCTTTTTTCAAGACTGTTTAAAGCAGAGCCAACATAGCAGTAAAGACCTTTTTTGAATTTTATAGTTCCAAGAGCTCCAATCTTTATTGAGGAATCCTTTTTTAATTTAATAACCAAGCAATATGCTCCTTTCATTTTTCAGTTAAATCCCAACAGCAAGCAGAATCAGGCCTATGCCGAGGCCAAACAGGACATTAAATGTTTTCACATAAAAGGCATCTTTTACAGAATGGGACAACAGTGGCAACATGCCGTGGCCATCCTGTACTATTGAGCTTACTAGCAATACTGAAAAGGGGATTATTCCCTGCGCAAACAGCAAAACAAAAATAATATGCGGGCCAGATACAGGAATTATTCCAACTAAGGCAGCTATCAAAATTAATGCCAGTTTGTTTTGCGGCAGTATTGATCCAAGGTCAAATCTCAGCATTAAAAAGTTTATTATTAGTATTGTAAAGAAAAGCCACATGAACAATCTTGGTATATGCTCTTTTATTATGTGCCCATAAACATGTTTTTTTAAAAAATGCCTGAAAAATGATTTTCCCTGCAAATCCTGCTTTTGATGAACTTTAATCTCACATGGCTTGGAGATTTTTAATTTTGTTTTCTTAATAATTTTGTCAGCTAAAAAGCCGGCGATAATCCCAAGAATAAGGCAGATAAAAAATATTAACAAAGCAGTCCCAGGTATTTTTGCAAGCATGACAAATGCTTCATCTCCTGCTGTTGCAACCATAACTGCAACCAATGCACCAAATCCAACAATGCCATGTGCATAAGATGAAACAATAAAGAATGTGCCAAAACAACCAGGTGTAACACCCAGCAAAGAGGATAGTGTGTACTGCCTTAATGGTTTTTTTGTAATGCTATTGTTGATTTTATCCCTATACTTTAGCTCAAAAAACTCAACAATAACCATTAATACAAAGATTATAAGAATTATCTTTAGTGTTTCCAGAAGTGTTTCAATTATCATTAGTCTAATTGTAAATAGAACTTATTTAAAAAATTTGTGTTTAGAAATGTTTTTTAAGTTAGTTTATCTCAACGTATTGATTATGGTCTCCAACATATAGTTTTTCATTTGTTGCGTAGATAACATCCCGCCCTTTTATCATCTCCTTGTCAAACAGCAAGTTATAGCCATTGTAACAAATCACTAATGAATCCTGCTCAGAAACTTTAACTAACACATGGATTTCATTTTTATCACCGTTTCTTCCTATAATCTTTCCTTTGAATATTTCTTCTATATTCTTTGTAGGCATCTTTTTTCCTCCCTATTTAGTCAATCTAACAGCTTCAAAATGCGCAAGCTCTATATTTAAATCCTGGATTTGAACATCTATTGAACAATACCCTTTCTCTTCCTTTACATTTAAACTAAATTTCTGATTTTTCTCAATTTCCTGAATTTTTTCAATAAGGTCTTTCCCATCCAGAAGTCCTGGGCTAATCTCTTTAAGACAATTATAGACTTTTAAACATTTTTGTTTGTTTTCTTCGCTTAAATTATTAGTATATTTCTTATATTTCCCAGGTTGGCAACAAACAAAATCATACATCACTGTATCAAAAATACCTTTGTATTCTTTCATATTTCAATAAATATCATATTTATTTAAATATTTTTCTATTAAAAAGTAGTAACCCTTAAGATATACTGCTTTTATTTCAATTAAATATAAAAACTTGGGGAATATTTTTATTTGTATGATAATAAAATATGTTAAGCTTGAGAACATAAGAAGCTACACTAAGCAAACAATAGAATTTCCGGAAGGCCCTGTTCTTTTAAGCGGCGATATAGGAAGTGGAAAATCAACAATACTATTAGCAATAGAATTTGCACTTTTTGGCATAATGAGGTCACTGTCTGGGGCTTCCCTTTTAAGAAATGGCAAAACAAAGGGTTCTGTTGAACTTAACTTTTATCTTGACAGCAAAGACATAACAATAAAAAGGGCATTAAAAAGGCAGGGCAACGATGTAAGGCAGGACTCTGGATTTATAATAATAGACGGAAAGAAAACAGAAGGAACTGCTGTTGAGCTTAAATCAAAAATTCTTGACCTCTTAGGCTACCCCAAAGAGCTTGTCACAAAAACAAAATCATTGATTTACAGGTATACTGTTTATACCCCACAGGAAGAGATGAAGCAGATATTGCTCGACGAAAAAGACTACAGGCTTGACACATTAAGAAGGGTCTTTCAGATTGACAAGTACAAAAGAATCAGGGAAAACGCACAAATCGTAATAAGAGAAATAAGAGAGAAAACAAAGGAATTTAGCGGAATGATTTTTAACCTTGAAGAAAAGAAGAAGCAGAAAAAAGAAAGGGAGAATGAGTTAAAGGATGTAATGACAAAAGCAGATGAGTTAAAACCAAAGATAAATGCAGCAGAATCTGCTGTTAAGGAAAAAAAGGGAAGCAAAGTCCAGCTAGAGGAAGATATTAATAAACTAAATAAGCTAAGGAAAAAAGAAGAAGTAGCAAACTCAAGGCTTAAAGAGAAAGTTATGCTAATGCATGATTACAAAGAGAATACAGAAGTGCTGGATAAAAGCATAAAAGAGCTTAATGCAAAGATAGAAAGCTTCAAAATAGACATAATAAAAGAAAATGAATCAGAAGTGGAAAAATCAACAGCAAAAATAGAGAGTGAGTATAATTATTTAATGCAGAAGAAAGTTGAATTGACTGAAAAAAGAAAGTCATTGCAAAAAAGAAAAAAAGAGTTTCAGGAAGAAATATCAGAAAAGTCAGAAGAGTCCAAGAATCTTATTCTGAAGAAAAGCATGCTCGACCAGCTTCAAGAAGAGTTGGATAAAAAAGAAAGTATTAAGAAAAAGATTAATGAGACAGAAGATGAGATTAAAAAAATAAGTTTAATGATTAATGAAAAAGAGGTTAATAAAGAAAAATCAGAAAAAATAAAAAAAGATATTCTAAAATCAGATAAATGTCCTACATGCTCACAGGGATTAACAGCAGAGCATAAAAAATACATTAATGATCTTGAGAATAAAAAAATAAAAGAACTTATTGAAATTTTAAAAAAAGAAAATGAAAGAAAAAATAAGCTTAATGATAATCTCAGGAATTTAAATACAGAACGAGAAAGCCTGCTGCAGAAAGAAAAAACAGTTGGTATATTGAAAATTGAAATAAAGGGATTTGAGCAAATTGGTAAAGAAATTGTTGAAAAACAAAAATCGCTCAATAAGCTGGGTTTAGAGGAGGATAGGATTAGGAAAGAGCTTAATTCTATAACTGCAAAAAATTTAGATGAAATAAAAAATAATATTTCTGAATCAAAGGATTTACTTAAAAAAATTCGTAAATCAAATACCATGTTAAATGAAAAACAGAATCTGATAAATCTTAGGGATGAAAAAAATAAAAATATGGGAGAAATCCTAAAAAGTATTGCATTGTTAAAAAAAGATGTTGGAGAAATAAACAATTTAAAGATAGAACTTAATGATGAGATAAAAAAGTTTAATGACATCGAAGAAAAATACAAGAGAGTGAAAGAAGAGTTTGAAAAGGCAATCTCAGATGAAACCCTTTTGGCAATAAAAAGAGCAAAACTTGACAATGAAGCAGAGGGAATTAACAGAGCAATTAAAGAACTGGAAAAAGAGATTGATGAAAAATTAGAAATCAATAAAAAAATTAATTATCTTAAACAAATGAGGAACTGGCTTGATAATTATTTCATAAAGCTTATGTCAGTAATGGAAAGGCAGATTATGTCAGGGGTTTATCATGAGTTCAATGAGCTCTTTAAGGATTGGTTCAATATTTTAATGGAAGAGGAGAGTATCAGCGTAAGGCTTGATGATGAGTTTACTCCTATAATAGAGCAGAATGATTATGAAACAAGCATAGAATATCTTAGCGGAGGGGAGAGAACATCGCTTGCTTTAGCTTACAGACTTGCCCTTAATAAAGTTATAAATAATATTATTGAAGGTATAAAAACAAAAGACCTCATAATTCTTGATGAGCCGACAGATGGCTTTTCAACAGACCAGCTTGATAAGGTCAAGGCTGTGTTTGACCAGCTGAACATAAAGCAGTCAATCATTGTGTCTCATGAAAGCAAGATAGAAAGCTTTGTCAACAATATCATGAGGATAAACAAAAACGAGCACATAAGCTCTGTTGTTTTTGTCTGAAATCAAAAAGATTTAATAGGAACATATTATTTCTTTTTATATTCGGGGCCGTAGTGTAGTCTGGCTATCATTCCAGCTTGGGGTGTTATCCTAAAATGCTGGTAACCCGAGTTCGAACAGCTTCTTGCTAAGCTGGCACGCATAGAGGATTTTGCTTAAAAGCCAAATCCCCTTAGCTTGCTGTGCTCGCAATTGCTATGAAAGTCTCGGCGGCCCCATACAGCTTCTTGCTAAGCTGGCACGCATAGAGGGCATTGCTTAACAGTAAGCCTAATAAGTTTTCTTAGCTCGCAAATTGTAAATTTTCCGAGAATAATTCCAAAAGATTTAAATATAAGTTCTTGGTTTTACGTCGTGATTAAAATGGTTTACAAAATTCTACCTATGACAGGCAGTTCTTGCTAGTCACAGGACCATCATTTTATTGCTTTTTTGCTGTTAATTCATTTTTTGTTATACTACTTAGTTTGATTAAAATCATCAGGTCAGTATTATGTCATCAAGAATAAGAAGCTGGAAATTGAAAAAGAATATATGGAAGTTCTACTTGTATAGGGTATTCTCTAGCCTTATTTTTGCCATTCCCATTTATGTTTTGTTTTTGCAGGAAAATGGGCTTAGCATGACCCAAATAATGATTTTACAGTCTGTTTATAGTGCAACAATAATGTTTGCTGTAGTTCCGTCAGGCATATTGGCTGATTATATAGGAAGAAAGAAGATTATAGTAGTTAATGCAGTCTTATTTATGATATCCTGGTTTATATATGCAAGCAGCTACAGTTTTACTGGATTTTTTATCTCTGAAGTTATAATGGCTTTGTCTTCAGCAATGTGGATGGCTTCTGGAACTGCTTTCTTTTATGATTCATTAAGGGAGTTAGGGAAAGAAGGGGAATTTAAGAAGTTGTTTGGAACTGTTGTCAGCATAAACTCTGTTTTTTGGGGAATAGCAGCCCTTATAGGAGGATATGTTGCAACAAAAAGCCTGAGAATTCCATTCTGGATGACTGCAATAGCGCTTTTCTTTGCTATGCTAATTAGCTTCAGCTTTGTTGAAACAAAAAAATACAAGCATGCAGACAAGAAGTATTTTGCTCATCTAATGGAAGCTTCAAAATTTGCATTGAATCATCCAAAAATTAAGTTATTGATAATTTACTCTTCAATAAATTATGCACTTGTTTTCACTGTTTATATACTTTACCAGCCTTACTTAAAGGCAGTTGGAATTTCATTAGTTTATTTTGGATGGATTTTTTTTACAATGAATATCCTTGCTGCATTCGGCTCAAAGATGGCTTACAAAATAGAAAATTACCTTGGAGAAAAAAAGATATTAATATATCTCTTAGTCATTAATATAATATGCTTTTTGGGAATGACCCAGGAATTTTTAATAGTTGGGGCTATATTCCCAATAATAATCTTTTTTAGGGGAGGAATATTTGAGCCTGTTTTAACTGACTATATGAATAAACATATTGAATCATATCATCGCGCTACAGTGTTATCCTTGAGTACCCTTGTAACACAATTGCTTGCAACAGCAATGGCTCCATTCCTTGGATGGATAGTAGATGCTTATAGTTTAAAGTCTGCATTTTTAATATCAGCCATTATATTAACAATTAACCTATTCATTTTAATAGGTGCACTTACAATAATAAACAGGAGAAAAGGATGAGCTTTAAGTTTAGTATATGGAAAATAGATATATACAGGTAATAGAAAAGCTTTTTTATTCTTTACCAAGAATTGTACCGCAGGAATTGCATACTTCAGAATTTATTTTCTCATCGTAATGCGTTGTATGGCCCCAGTATATTTGGGTGCCACATTTAGGACAGTTTGGTCTTGTTAAAAATGAATTCAAGGGATTAAATGGCATTTTTACATATGTAAATAAAACATA
>PCYE01000046.1:11414-13635 GCA_002762865.1 Candidatus Woesearchaeota archaeon CG10_big_fil_rev_8_21_14_0_10_33_12
AAACATTTATATATAAATGCCCTATTTAATAAATAAGTGGTGGTAGTGAATGAATTGGCCTAAAAGAGCATTTTTCTTGTTAGTTGTTGTATCTATGTTAACTATATCACTTGCCTCTGCATTATCAGAATTTTCAGTGAGTTATGAGGCTGTTAAAGATAAAGTAGTGTACATGGAGCCGGCAGAATTCTATGTTTCCATAACAAACAATCAGGGTTTTAATGATCAATTTAAAATAAGTTTTGGAATTAATCCAAAGTGGAGCATTCAAATAATTCCGCCAAAGGACTCTTACTTAACAATAAATAAAGGCGAAACCAAAAAAATAAAGGTTTTAATAATGGCTGTTTCTGAAATGCCACCTAGCTTATACAGAATTCCAGTTATAGTAAAATCACTTAAAACAAACCTGTCAGAAAAGACATATGCTCCAATTTATTTAAAATCAGGTATACTTACAGGAAATTATCCATCAACAGTAACAGCCAATGTTAATATCCCTGATAAAATAGACCCAAGAGAAACTATCAGGATAATGGTTGATTTGAGAAATAGAAACATGCTTAATATCACAGAAATGAAAATAAAACTCTCGAGCATTGTTATAAACCATGAAACAGAAACATCGCTTGGACCATTGGAGGAAAAAACAATTATTGTAACATATTCCTTTGATCCAATGGAACCACCAAAAAAAGATACAGTAACATTAAATCTTTATGTCAATGGTGAGAGCATCAGGACAATAGAAAACATACCTGTTGAAATAATAGCTTACTCGGACATTGTAGAATCATCAGAATTGAAAAAATCATTCCTGAAAACAGAGGAAAAGATAACCTATACAAATAATGGAAATATAAAAAAGCAGGAAACTTTAAAGATAGAAATGGGGTTCTTTAAGGACATTGTAACTTCAACAAATCCAAAAACATATGTTTTGAAAGAAAATGGAAAAAGATACAGGGCATTGGATGTTGACCTAAAGCCTGGAGCAAAAGCAGAGGTAATTGTTGTTAAAAGTTTTAGACCGCTTGTTTTAATTATAACTATTACAATAGTTTTATTGGCACTATACTTCATTTTTAGGAGTGATGTAGTAGTAAGAAAGCAGGCTGTAGTTCTCGATACAAAAGAGGGCGGAATAACAGAAATGAAGGTTATTATGAATTTGAGGAACAGGACAGCAAAGCAGATCAAGAATGTTGCAATAATAGATAATGTTCCAAACATTGCAGACATACAAAAAGAATTCCAGATAGGGACGCTTAAGCCAACAAAAATAGTGATGCATGAGAGAAAAGGAAACCTTATCAAATGGAACATAGAACTTCTCGAAAAATATGAAGAGAGGATAATAACATACAAAGTAAGGTCAAAGCTTAGTATTTTAGGAAATTTTAAGTTGCCCCCTGCAGTTATTAAATATGAAAATCAAAAAGGAAAGGATACAATTACACATTCAAATAGTGTTAGCCTTTCTATTTAATTTGTTTTATTATTATTTATTTCTTAAAAACAAAAGCTATATAAATAAAATAATTTTCTCTTCTTTAATCCCCGCTTAGCTCAACGGTTAGAGCGTTCGGCTGTAGATTCTGCCCGACTATCTCGTGTGAGAATGAATGAAATGCAGACAGCTGTTACCGGAAGGTTGCTGGTTCGAATCTGGCAGCGGGGATGTTTCTTTTATTTTCATCAGTAGGAAAATTTATATATTCTATTATTTAATAAAGTATTATGACTGGAAAAGTAGAGTTAAGAAACCAAAGGGTTTCAGATGCAAAAAGGTTTTTTGAAATATTAAATAATCCTAATTTTAAATATTTTAAAGTTCGCCCAAAAGATGTAAAATCAGAAAGAAAATTTCTAATAAAAAACAAAGAAAAAAGAAAAAATAATTTTGAATACAATTATGCAATCCTATACAATAAAAAATTAATTGGTGGTTGCGGGATTAAAATTGATCAGCATAGAAAGTTTATAGGAGAAATAGGTTATTTTTTAGATGAAGCTTACTGGGGTAGGAGAATAACAACAAGGGCTGTAAAAATCCTTGAAAAAATAGGATTCAAAAAATTAAATCTAAAAAGGATAGAAATTTTGATGCATCCAAAAAATGTTGCCAGTGAAAAAGTTGCAATAAAATGTGGTTACAAAAAAGAAGGAAAAATGAACCTCCTCGGACTGAAGTCCGAGGTATCTAGGCAAAGGAAGTAAC
>PCYE01000048.1 GCA_002762865.1 Candidatus Woesearchaeota archaeon CG10_big_fil_rev_8_21_14_0_10_33_12
CAAACTACATACTTATTTTGGGATTTTTTGATTTCATAAGGAAGAAAAGGATAGTCACATGGAAAAAGATAGAAAGCTCGAGAAATTTTTGAGGTCTGAAAAATGAGTGTTGTAACATTGGGAATAAACGATGGCCATAATGCAGGGGCAGCTTTGGTCAGAGATGGAGAGGTTATTGCAGCTGTGCAGGAAGAGAGATTATGCAATGTAAAGAACTTTAGCGGTGTTCCAGAGCTTGCTATAAAAGAAGTTTTTAAGATAGCAAAAATTCATCCGCATGATATTAATGTTATTGCAATGGTCAGCCTGAACAGGGTTTATGCTCCTTTGAAAGAGATGCCTTTAAGGGTTAAATTATTCATGAGATTATCACCTTTACTTCATGGTCATTCATTCTCAAGCTTTTATGTAAAGATTCTGCATAAGTTCAGGCCAATGCAGAAGCTCAATAAGATATTTTCTGGATTAGGCATTGATAATAAAGAAGTTGTTTTTGTTGAGCACCAGAAGGCGCATGCTGCCTGCGCTTTTTATTCTACAAAGCACAGGAAAGCGCTTGTATTTACATCAGACGGTGCTGGAGACGGCCTTTCATCAACAGTTAATATTGGAGTTAATAATAATATTAAAAGAATTGCCTCTTCAACATATTATGACAGCTTAAGCAATGTCCTGTACAGCGAGATAACTCGTTATTTGGGAATGAAGCCATGGGAGCACGAATTTAAATGTGTAAAAGGTGATACTCCTGTGCTTTTGTCTGATGGTAAACTAATAGAAATTAAGGAACTTTTTGAAAAGAACTTTAAAAAAGAGAATATAATTGAAAAAACTAAAGATGAAATTACTGTTAAGGCAAATAATCTAAAAATAATGGGTTTTAATTCATCTTCTCTAAAAATTAAACCAGAAAATGCAAAATATGTTTATCGAAAAAAGTTTAATGACTTATTATATGAAATTACAACACATTCTGGAAGAAAAGTAGTTGTTACTAATATTCATAAATTTCAGACTATCAAAGATGGATTTGTTGTTGAAAAACAGGCAAAAGAATTGACAAAAAAGGATTACATTGCAATTCCAAAGAAACTAAATATTAATGGAACTAAAATTAAAAATGAGTATGCTATCTCAAATTTTTTGGCTGGAATGATATCAGAAGGATGGGAAGATTACAGACCAGAAAAAGGAACAGACCTTTTCTATTTTGCCAATAATTCAAATGCTCTTCATACTAAGTTCCAGCAGTCATGCTCAAAGTTGTTTGGAGTAAAACCTAATTTATATACTTACAAGAATCAAACTCCTATCTCAAGGCTCTCCCTTCTTAAACACAGGAAAGAATTATCTGCTATAGGCTATGAAAAAAACCTGTCAGAAAACAAAAAAATCCCTGATAAAATTATGAAAATGTCAAAATCTGGTGTATCTGAATTTCTTAAGATGTTCTGTGATTGTGATGGAGGAGTTATTAAAAACAAGAGTGGTGGCTCCAGCATCAATTTTACTACAATTAGCAAGGATGTTGCAAACAAAATAAATTATTTATTGCTACGTTTTGGTATTGTATCCAGAAATGGTTTTTATAAAACAAGAGCCACAAACAGCAAAAAGAAAGCAATAAGATGGGCTTATGTAATAAAAGTTATGGGAACTGAGAATATTAAAAGATTTATGGATAATATAGGATTTGTTACCAAGGAAAACAATAAAAGAGCAAAGGATATAATGTTTGATAATCCAAACACGCACATTGATGTAATTCCTTGCGTAAGCCTGTTTAAGAAATTGTATGATGATAAAATTATTGGAATTAAAGATTATCTGACTTATTATCACGACTGCAGGCAAAATAAAAATATTTCAGTGAGTAAATTAAAGAGATTTTTAACTAAAAGCCATAAGGGTGACAAAAGGATAAAACAATTAAGATTGCTTGTTGACTCTGATATCTTTTGGGATAAAATAAAAGATATTAAAAAAATCAAGTTAAATGATTATGTTTATGATCTTTATGTGCCGAAAACCCATACATTTATTGGTGGATTTGGAGGTATTGTATTGCATAACACAATGGGGATGGCTCCCTATGGCAAGGCAGAGTACTGCATTGATGAAGTCAGGAAGATAATAAGAATCAATCCAAGAAACCCGCTTGAGTTTCAGAATACTATTGGAGCTTGCGGTGTTTACATCCAGAAAAAATTAATTAAAATGCTTGCTGGCCAGAGGTTTGATAATATCTCTGCTGCTTGCCAGCTGTATTTTGAGGAATTAATGGAAAAATGGGTAAGGACTGCTGTTAAAAAAACAGGCATACATGATCTTGTTTTTGCAGGAGGCTCAGCACTTAATGTTAAAGCAAATAAGATTATCAGGGAGATGCCTGAGGTTGATTCTGCTTTTTTCTATCCTGCCTCAGATGATGGAGGAACCCCTGTTGGAGCTGCCTTGGAAGCTTACAACAGGTATTGTGAGGCAAATGGGATAAAGCCAGCCAGGAAAGAGATAAAAGATGTTTATTATGGAATGGAATATTCAAATGATTATGTTAAGGACTTATTGAAGAAAAGGGGTTGGCTTAAGAAAGCAAGCTTTATTGACAATATTGATGAGGAAATAGGTGAGATGATTGCCAAAGGAAACATAATTGCAAGATGCAGCGGGCGTGTTGAATGGGGGCCTCGTGCTTTGGGCAATAGGAGTATAATGGCTGACCCTCGCGACTTAAAAGTTATTGGCAAGGTTAATTTTGCAATAAAGCAGCGTGATTTCTGGATGCCTTTTGCAGTTTCTATCTTAGAGAAAAGAATGAAGGATTATCTTATTGATGCCAAGTTTGCCCCTTATATGATAGAAGCCTTTGACACAACTGAAAAGGTTGATGATATAATCGCAGGAACACATCCATTTGACAAGACAGCAAGGCCTCAGATAGTAAATGAATGGAATCCCGGATATAAGAAGATAATCGAGACCTTTGAGGCCAAGACAGGAATTGGGGCTGTATTGAATACTTCTTTTAACCTGCATGGCTCTCCCTTAATTGGAACCCCAGATGTGGCCATAAGCACTTTAGAGAATAGCGGTTTGAAATGGCTGGTCCTGGGCAATTATTTAATTAATAAGTAAATTTTCTTTTTCTTAATTTATTGATTAGTACCACTATATAATAGCAAAAATAGAAAAGTATATAAATATAATATTATTTACTTATAATATGAATTATGCAAACTTAAAAATTTTAGGCATTACCTTACCAATAGGACACATTGACAAATATCATGATGATGGATTTGTAGAGTCTATACTAAAACATAGTCTAGAACTAAATAAAAAGTATGGTAAAACTAATTCTGATTGTGATATTAAAGCATGTAAAAGGGCTGTTGGAACATCTTATAGAGTATGTATAAATCATCGCATCTTTTATTATCACATCTTTTATGTAAAACAACCAATAGAATCAGCCAATATTTTTGTAAGGGCGCATGAAGAAACTCACGCATTAAATGCATTTGAACAACTTGATACTCTTGCAGAGAAATTATTAGAAGAACAAAGGGTTAAAATAAATTTTAAAGAAATAGATGAAAGTGAAGTAATAGCTAACCTTGGATCTCTCTATGCTCTTTATGCAAGAGGAATTCCTCAATCGGAAATTGAGTGGTTGTATACGATGTATGGAAACGATGATAGTGGTACAACTGCAAAAAGAATTTACAAACAATTTGAGTTACCAAGAAAAAGGTTCTTTTTATTCTGAATATTTAAATCTATAAAAAATCAAAGATATTTGCAAAAATTTATATAATATCTCTGATTTTTTCTTCTTATGATAGAGATTGAAATTAAAGCTGAAGTTAAGGATATTGAAAAGGTAAAAGATAATCTGAAAAAAGCTGATGCCAGGTTTATAAAAACCGAAGAGCAGGTTGACAGGATTTTTGGGCATTCTATGTTTCTAGATGAAAATAAATTTATTACAGAAGGAGGATTAAGTGCAAGAATAAGGCAGGTTAATGACAAGAAACAGATTGATTTTAAAGAAATAACAAGAGATAAGGCAGGGATAGAAGTTTCAGCAGAGATTGGGAGTGTTGAAGACGGGCTTAGATTTTTAAAAAAGCTCGGATTTGAAGAAGCATTTACTTTAAAGAAATCAAGAGATGTTTTTCAATATAATGATTTTACAATATGTTTAGATAAGGTTGATAAATTAGGCAATTTTATTGAAATTGAAAAACTGGTGTATTCAAATTCTGAAGAAGAAAAAATAAGACAAGGATGCATGGAATTGTTAAACAAACTTGCTCCTGGTTCACAGGTTGAAAGAAGGAAGTATGGTGACTTAATACAGGAGTTATTGAATAAAGATAAATAATATAGAAGAACTCTTGGGAGTTATTTGGTTAAGAAATAAATTTTTCTTTTTCTCAATTTATTGATTAGTACTACTATATGATAGCAAAAATAGAAAAGTATATAAACCTAATATTATTTTGTTTATAACATGAATTATGCAAACTTAGAAATTTTGGGCATTACCGCACCAATAGGCATTAAAAAATATCATGATGATGGATTTGTAGAATCCCTAAAAGGACATATCATAAAACTAAATAGATTGTATGATTGTGAATGTTATAATTATATTAGAGTAAACGAACTATCTATGGGAAAATGTGCTTCAATATATCTAAACTGTCATATCTTTTATATAAAACAATCAATAGAAACAGAAAATATTTTGGTAAGGGCACATGAAGAAACTCACGCATTGGATATATTTAATCAACTTGATGCTCTTGCAGAAAGATTATTAGAAGAACAAAGGATTAAAATAAATTTTAAAGAAATAGATGAAAGTGAAGTAATAGCTAGTATTGGATCTCTCTACGCTCTTCATGCAAGAGGAATTCCTCAATCGGAAATTGAGCTGTTGTGTAAGATGTATGGAGATGGTGATAGTAGTACAACTGCAAAAAAAATTTACGAACAATCTAAGTTATCAAGAAAAAGGTCCTTTTAGTCTGAAATGAGCTATATTCCAAACGCCTTGTTGTTTTTCATTTTTTCTTTTTTGAAAAGAATTTAAGTGCCTGACAGCAGATAGTGCCCTGTTTGCAGTGTGGGCATGCAAGCTTTCCATAGATAATCTGGTTAAGGCAGACCCATGAGAAAACAGGATAAATCAGGGCTGTTAGGATTAAAACATCAAAACCCCTTGAGACAAGAAGGGCTACTCCTATTGTTAATGGAATAAGAACCACAAGGAGCTGGGGAATCATATCCTTAAAACTGATTTCTTTTTCAGCAAATTTTTTGGGATCTCCTTTTTTGAAAAATACTGATGCTATTGCGCCTTTGCCAAAAGCGCACATTTTTCCATAATAGCAGCAGCATGTGCATGCGTTTTTATAAAGCTGGAACTCAAGAATAAGAATGAATATCACATAAAGAATCCCGGTAATTAAGCTTAGCTTAAACATTATATAGGCCCCTGCAACATAAACAGCAAGTGTTAGAATGTTTATA
Source organism: Candidatus Woesearchaeota archaeon CG10_big_fil_rev_8_21_14_0_10_33_12 (assembly GCA_002762865.1). Lineage (GTDB taxonomy): Archaea > Nanobdellota > Nanobdellia > Woesearchaeales > CG1-02-33-12 > CG1-02-33-12. The sequence goes on from PCYE01000048.1 coordinate 5,542, forward strand.
ACAGCAACCATCCACAAAGGATATTTTTCATATATTTTGAGCCTTTCCTCTTTCATAGAAGGGTTGTTTGTGGTTGGAGTTTAATAAGTTTTGTTTTTTGGGTTAAATTAAACAAAACTCACAAAAACATCAAAACAAGCCTCTTTTGAGGGGATTAATTAAGGGTAAGCTTTTTCTGGAGTAATTATAACGCAACATTTATATACTTAAGAGTAGTTACACTATACATGGCTAAAGCAGTTTATGCTGGAAGTTTTGATCCAGTAACAAATGGGCATCTCTGGATGATAAAAGAAGGTGCAAAATTGTTTGATAAATTAGTTGTAGCTGTAGGTACAAATCCCAATAAAGAACCTACTTTTTCTCTTGAAGAAAGAGTTGATATGCTGAAGAAAGTTAGCTATGACACACCAAATGTTACTGTTGATTCATTTGAAAACCAATTTCTAGTTCATTATGCAAACTCTGTTGAAGCTAAATTTATCTTAAGAGGAATTAGAAGTGTAAAGGATTATGAAGATGAGAAGGTAATGATACATACTAATAGTAATTTAAATCCAAATATCACTACAAGCCTTCTCATTCCTCCTGAAGGAATAGCAGACATTAGCTCAAGTTCTGTTAAAAATCTCATCGGACCAGAACATTGGGAAGATGCTATTGAAATGTATGTCCCAAGAAGCGTATACAATAGTCTTCTTATTAAGTTCAATGGACTGCAAAGCAGGTGGGATTCTTTATGGAAAAGAATTAATGCAAGCGGAAGTTCAGAAGAAGCTTACACTGAATTATTGAGTTTGTATGGTAAACCACAAAGAGCTTATCATAATCTTGTGCATATTGTTCATTCACTTAGGGAAATGGATGATACCCAAGGTTTGATACAAAATCCTGATCAAGTTGAATTTGCATTAGTGTATCATGACGCAGAAGATAATGAAAAGAAAAGCGCTGAACTTGCAGAGAAAAACTTAAGTAAATCCGGATTAAAAAAACAATTTATTGATAATGCGACCATGTTAATACTTGCAACTGATCATAAGAAGATTCATCGAGAAAAAGATGCTCGATACATTGCTGATATTGATTTAGCAATTCTTGGAAAACCTCAAAAAGAATTTGATGAATATGAAAGAGGTATCAGGTATGAATATCAGCATATTCCTGAAGAACAGTTTAAAATAGGTAGGGCAGCAATATTAAAAGGATTTTTGAATAGAAAGAGTATATATTCAACTGATTTCTTTAGAGAAAAATATCAAACACAAGCAATAGAAAATCTTAAAAGGTCTTTGGCAAAATTAATTTAACTAATGTAATAGGAAAAATACTTATATCCTAATATCTTAGGCTGGTTATGGAAAATAAATATCAAAAAGGGTCTGCTGATTCTAAGCCTTATTATGTTGTTGATGAAAAATCTGGAAAATTGGTGCCTATATATTTTCCTGCAGATGCTGTAATGCCTGAAGCAAAACCTGGCATAAAGGCAGGCAATCCTCTTCTTGATGAAATAAATGAAGAATTAAAAAAGGAAAACATAATAGAAAAGATGAAAAGATTATACAAAATAAATAGTCTTGCACACATGGAAAAGAATAATAAATAGGCAACACAAATAAACATATAACATTTGCAATTGTTGTTAAATCCACAGAATGAATGTGATGGCAAAAGATTTAAGGAGAAAATCCGAAGAAGCTAAGAAAATGAAACTATATGAATGGGTTTGGAACTCTAATCCTTCCTGCTTTTGTATCAGATAAACCAACATATAATTCAGCATGTTTACCCTGAATGATCATTCCTCCAGGAAAAATAATATCATCAAGCCCAGGCGATCTCTTTGCAGCGCAATCAGGAAAATCAGACCTTGTTGCAATTACTTTTAGGTTATGAACTCTTCTTTTTAAATAATCAAACTTAAAGCAGGTTGCGCTGTAATGTTTTGCCCCTGAAGGATCCATATGTGCCTCATGGCTGAGTATGCCCAATGTATTGGCCTCTAAAATATAAACTTCATTGGCACCTTTCCAAGACTCATCATCAAACAAATCCTCCAACAAAGGAGTATCTTCTAAATTTAAACAAGGTATTTTATTCAAAGATTGGCAGTCAGTATAACCAATATTTCCTCTTCTCCCAATTTTTCCTTGATGTCTTGTGAATATGCCAATTCTTTTGTTTGGAAGGCTTGTTAAACGAATGTCTTTCATTCCTTCGGGCCCCTCAAAAAATTTTTCTAGGTT
>PCYE01000010.1:0-7601 GCA_002762865.1 Candidatus Woesearchaeota archaeon CG10_big_fil_rev_8_21_14_0_10_33_12
CATTGTAGTTATAATGTAACTACAATAAATATTTAAGAATTTCTATACTCAAGGATATAAATCAAGAAATTTGCTTCAGAAAGCTAAATAGATACGAATTTTCGAAAGGTTTATATTTGAAGGCTTTTTCATAAAAATATTTAAGGGGTGATGATATTGGTTAGGAAAATGATTAAAACAAAAGAGCATTCTATGAAAAATGAAGAAATCAAAGTTAAACCATTTAAAAAAAATAAATCAAAAAATAACTTGATTATTATAGCTGTAATTGGGGCAGTTGTTATATGTGCATTTGTTTTATACTTTATATCCTTTAATAAGGCTCCTTCTAAGGATATTGCAGCAATTGTGAATGGAGAATCAATTACATTACAGGATATTAATGAGCAATATGGGCGTGTTCCGGAAGAATATAAGCAGTTTATAACAAAGGAAATGCTCTTAAATCAGTCTATTAATGAATTATTGCTTTTGCAGGAAGCCAAAAAGCAGGGAATATCTGTAACTGCAGAAGAATTATCAGAAGTCATGGATAATTTAATAATACAATCTGGGCTTTCAAAAGAGGAGTTCGATAAAACCCTTGAGGAACAAAACCTAACAATGGGGTTTGTAGAAGATTATTATAAAAAACAGATGGTAATAAACAAGCTGTTGAACAAAACTGTTATTTCTAAAATAATTGTCAGCGTTTCTGAAATCAAGGAATATTATAACAATAATGAGAATGAATTCATTACTCCAGAACAGGTTAGGGCAAGGCATATCCTGGTTAACTCAAGTGAGGAAGCAGAAAGTATCTTAAAAGAGTTGAAAGATGGAGCTGATTTCATTGATCTGGCAAAGGAAAAATCAATATGCCCAAGTGCATCAGAGGGCGGAGATTTAGGATATTTTTCAAAGGGTCAGATGGTAAAGGAATTTGAGGATGCTGCATTTGCACTGGAGGTTGGAGAATTATCTCCTGTTGTTGAAACACAATATGGGTACCATATCATCAAGTTACTGGACAAAACTCCAGAAACACTAAAGAGTCTGGAAGAAGCAATGGGAGAAATAGAAGTAATATTAAAACAGGAAAAACAGAATGAAGAAATTATAAATTATCTAGAGGGGTTAATAGAAAGTGCAGATATCAAAATTCTTGGAGGAAAAGAGATATCTCCTACCTCAGAAATAGCACCCATAACAGCAAGTGCAGTTGATGATGAGTGTATCACAAAATATGATATACCAAAGAATACTGTAATTTTTGTTTATTCTGAATCATGCTCACATTGTGCAAAGATGAAGCCTTTGGTTAAAGAATTAGAAGGAGAAGGTTATAATTTTTACTGGGCTGGAGGTAGTGATTCAAATGCATATGAGATGTTAAATGAGTGTTTCACAGATATAATGACAGGATATGTCCCGCAGTTTATCTGCCCAGATGGAGTAGAGTATACAGGCGAAATGTCGATTGAAGACCTTAAAGCTTTTGCAGACAAATGCAGGGCATAAAAGGGGTGTTAAAATGGATTTAAAAAATAAAGTGAAAAAAGGGGATTTTGTGGTTAAGGTAAAAAAGAAAAATTTATTGATTATACTTGCTGTGATAGCCATAATAGCAATTGTTTTCACAGTTAAGCCTTATCTGCAAAAAAATAAGATTTCAATAGCTGATTCATCAGACATAATTGTGCTTAATGACCTTAGATGCAAGGAATGTGATGTTGCAAGTGTTATCACCCAATTAAAAAGTGTATTCCCTGATTTTGTTGTTGGCGAGATAGACTATATGGATGAAGAAGGCAAAAAGATATATGGTGAATCGGATTTGACTGTTCTTCCGGCAATATTATTTAAGGATAATGTAAAAGATAATGCCAATTATACCCAGGTTGAGAACTATCTTGAGCAGAAAGGAGATTTCCTGTCATTAAGGATTGGAGCAAGCTTTGACCCTGCAGGGGAAGTATGCGACAATGAAATTGATGATAATGACAATGGCAAAACAGACTGTGAAGATGAATCATGCAAGACCAACCCAGCATGTATGGAAACAATCTGCAATGATGGAAAGGATGATGATGGCGATGGCCTTGTTGATTGTGATGACCCTGATTGCGAAAAAAGCTGGCAGTGCATGCCTAAAACAGATAAGCCAGAAGTAGAATTATTTGTCATGTCATACTGCCCATATGGAACACAGATTGAAAAAGGAATGCTTCCTGCTGCAAGATTATTGGGAGATAAAATTGATTTCAGTGTAAAATTTGTTTATTATGCAATGCATGGAGAGAAAGAAGTAAATGAGCAGACCTTGCAGTACTGCATACAAAAGGAATACAATAACAAATACCTTGATTATCTTGAGTGTTTCCTTGAGGAAGGGGACACAGAAGGATGCCTCGAGGAAGTCAGCCTGACAGGAAAGCTTAACAGCTGCATAGAAAATACAGACAAGGAGTTCAAGATAACTGAAAAACTGAATGATGAAAGCACATGGCTGGGAAGCTATCCTCCGTTTGATATTGACAAAGAGCTTAATGAAGAGTATGGAGTAAGCGGCTCTCCGACATTAATCATAAATGGGGTTAAGGCAAGCGTAAGCAGGGATCCTGCAAGCCTGCTTGATGCAATATGCACTGGCTTTAAGGTTAAGCCAGCTGAATGCAGTGAAGAACTTTCATCAGAGAATCCATCGGCAGGGTTTGGATTTTCAGAAACAGCAGCATCAACCTCAAGCGGCTCCTGCGGATAAGCAAATATTTTTTTAATTTTATTTTTTTTAATATTTTTTAGTTTTAGGCACTTATTTTTCAAGCCAGTTACTATTAGAAACATATGCAATATTGCTGTTAGTTTCCTTTTCTTACGAAATGGGAAAAGTTCGAACGTAGTGAGAAAGTTAAGGCACAAGAACAAACTAAACGTTAAGGATATAATCTTTTGAATACTTCAATTGCTGTTTGAGTGTGAAATTCACTTCCTAATGTTTTATAGAATACTTTTCCATCTTGATATGTGACTGAATTTACTTTTTCAAAAAATTGACCAGATAATGCTTCAACTGAAACAGGAATACTAATTAAAATGTTTGCATAACATTTACGTGATAGAACATCTTGACGTACTTTTTCACTAGATTTTACATTATTCATGAGAAATAAAGCCACTTCAGCTATATTTGTTCTATCTATTGTTGGTATTGCACTATCAGACATAAGATTGGAGTAATAAAGATAATATTTAAATGTTTGTTTTGAGCATTAATTGAAACTAATAAAAATTAATTAAAAAAACAAAAAATTAAATAAAAACTTACAAGTCACTGCTTGTAAGAATAATTATTCTTGTATCACTTGGCTTTATCTTTGAGTCCATTGCAACTACATATTTAATAGTTGTTTTTTCTGCTATTCTAACTAAATCACGGTCTATTGACCCATCAAAAACAATTGCATGGACACCTGACTTAAGGCTTTTGATAGTTGTCTGCAGTTCTGTTATTGGCACTTTTCCGAGAATATTAAGTTTTGTGTCAAGAACATAAGCACCCCTAGTTCCAATAAGATCTTCGAGCATATCTTTAAAGACCTTTTTTTCCTCTACAGATATTTTCACTTGCTTTGAAGGTTCAGGTTTTCTGATTTGCTCAGGCCTCCTGTTTTGTTCAGGCCTCCTGTTTTGCTCAAACCTTTTTGGGGCAAATCTTGGCCTCTGTTCTGACTGCATTTTTGGTTTTTCTGATTCTGTATTGCCATTATTTTCTTTTATATCAAGTTTTGCCTGCTCAACTGCAATTCTTCCCCTCAATGCCTTATGTATCTCTTTCTTTGTAATTTCTTCCACTTCCTTGCCATCTGGAGCTTTTGTAACATAGTCTATTTCTGCCATACTTGTAATTTCCTTGATTATAAGATCGCCACCGCGGTCGCCATCTACAAAAAGAGTTGATGTTTTCTTTTTGCACAAATCAATTATTGAATTTGGTACAGATGTTCCGTTCACTGCTATCACATTCTTAAAGCCATGCTTCAGCATATTCAGGACATCTGCTCTTCCTTCTACAATAATTATTTCGTCTGATTCGTCTATTGATGGTCCTGCTGGCAATCTGTCTGTTCCATATTCCTGTATTTCCATTACTCTTACAGAGTATGCTACCTCATCTGCTAACTCCTGGCTGTCTGGGATGACATTGTCTATCATTGCTTTCAAGAGAGTTTTTGCTCTTTCTATGACAAATTTTCTTTTTGAAACTCTTACATCTTCTATGTTTTGCACTTTGATCTTTGCAGTACATGGACCAATTTTCTGGATTACCTCTAATGCAGCTGCTATTATTGATGTCTCTGCCTTATCCAAGGATGAAGGGATAAGTATTGAGCCATTTGTTTTTCCTGATTTTGTTTCTAAGTTAACCTCAATTCTTCCTATTCGTCCGCTTCTCTGCAGTTCTCTTAGTTCTAAATCTGCTCCTAAAAGCCCTTCTGTCTGACCAAATATTGCTCCTATTACATCTGGTTTATCAACAATTCCTTCAATTTCTATTATTGAATGAACTATGTATTTTGATGATACCTGACTTATCTTTGCCATTTTAATTTCCTCCAATGTATACTATGTATTTTGTTCGATGTTCAAGAAGGAGTAATATTATTCATAGTACTAACTGATACTATAATTTATTAAAGTGAATAAATCTATGAACATGATGACTCCCTCTTTACTTTAATACAGAACAAGCTTTAATAGTTTTTAATTAACCTTAAACTATGTCTTTTTCCTATTTTTTCAAAAAATAACCCCTTAAATGAATGATAATAGTGAATAAAGCTCTTAGCTTGCTCTATACGGTTTTTTATGAATATTAAATGTTTTGTTGCCCGCAACACTAACTCCCAAGCTCATTGCTTGAATTTATCGTTAGCTCCATTGAGTACTCTCGTGACGGGCTGTTTTATGCAAGAGTGCCTTAAATTCATCGCATAACAAGGCGTTATGGCTTGTAAAAGGACTTTATTTGCACAAAAAATAATATAGATTTGGGCTATAAAAAGCTTTGGTTTTTTATGGTTTTAGGCTATTCTCAAGCCATTCTTAACTTTATTGCCTGGTTTTATTAAAACTACTTCTTCTTTGTTGTCTAAAACAACGCCCAATACCAGAACCTCAGAGACAAAATCTGCTATCTGCTTCGGCGGAAAGTTAACAACTGCAATTATTTGTTTGTTGATTAAATCCCCTTTTTTGTACAGCTTTGTAATCTGGGCACTTGATTTTTTTATTCCAAGCTCACCAAAATCAATAGTCAACTTGTAGGCCGGATTTCTGGCTTTAGGAAAATCCTCTATTTTAACAATAGTCCCAACACGCATGTCAACTTTCTCAAAATCCTGCCAGGTTATCATAAAAAACAAGAAAACCAATTATTATAAAAATTTAATTGTTTGATTAAATTCATAAGTTATATAAACAGATATTACAAAACACCCTGGATGGCCAAAACAACAAGAGAAAAATTCAAGACCTTTGGAAATGTATTTGACAACTTCACTGTTCGCAATCTTTTTGAGCTTTCCTCGCATGGTTTTTTTGAAGAGGGTTCTCTAAGTCCTATATCAATTGGCAAGGAATCTAATGTTTTTTCTGCCAAAGGCAAAGATGGAAAGGTTGTACTAAAAGTTTACAGGCTGGAAACATGTGACTTTAACCAAATGTATAAGTATATAAGGAATGATCCCCGGTTTCTGGGCCTGAAAAAGCAAAGGAGAAAGATTATATTTGCATGGGCGCAGAGGGAATACAGAAATCTTTTCAGGGCAAGAGAAGCCGATGTAAAAGTTCCAAAACCTATAACTTTTCTGAATAATATTCTTATTATGGAGTTCATTGGAAATAAGGAAGCTGCTCCAAAGCTTAAAGATTCTGCTCCGGCTGACCTAAAAAAATGTTATAATAAGATTAAAAAGTATATAAGAAATTTCTACAAAGCTGGTTTTGTTCATGGCGACCTTTCAGAGTTTAATATCCTTAACTTTAATGACAATCCTGTTTTAATTGACCTGTCGCATTCAATACCTGTTAAAAGCCCGGGTGCATCTGAACTGGTTGAAAGGGATGTAAAGAATATATGCAGATTCTTCATGAAACATAGAGTAAAGCTTGATTACAAAAAAGAGCTGAAAGAAATTATTTCTTGATTTTAAAAAATAAAAACTTCATTGCATTGCTGCAATGAAGAAAAAATTTTGCCTTCAATTCTTAAAGATTGGGGGTGATTAAAAATGAAGGCAAAGAAAACAACACCTAAAAGGTGATCATTATTGCACTATCTCAATGCCAAGCTCATCATTGATTTCTTTCATCTCAACAGTTGTTTCTTCTCTTTCACGTGCTTTTCCAAGTATCCACGGGGATTTAACGCCTGTCATAATTGTCATAACAGTGAGTTTTCCTTTCATTTCCTCGCTTATTCTTGCTCCCCAGATGACATTTGCATCCTGGTCCATTGATTCTGTTACAAGCTCTCCTACTCTTGTAACCTCATCAAGGGTCATGTCAGGGCCTCCTGATATGTGGATTAATACACCTGTAGCACCCTTGTAACTTATGTCTAATAAGGGATTATTTAATGCACCATGCACTGCTTCTTCAACCCTGTTGTTTGTGCCAGAAGAGCCAACACCTATTGCTGCAACATCTCCATTTGTCATGATTGCCTTTACATCAGCATAGTCAAGGTTAACCAGTGAAGGAAGGGCTATTGTCTCAACAATCCCTTTTATCATTGTTGAAATCAATTCATTTGCAACTGCAAAGGCCTGCTTAACTGGAAGGTTCCCTGCAATTTCAACTAAGCGGTTGTTATCAATAACTATTACAGTATCAGACACCTCTCTTAATTGCTGCAAACCAAACTCTGCTTTATCAACTCTTGCTCTTTCTATCTTAAATGGCATTGTTACTGTGCCTATTACAATTGAACCTAATTCCTTAGCAACCTTCGCAATTACTGGTGCAGAACCTGTTCCTGTTCCTCCACCCATTCCTGCACATATAAAAGCCATATCAACACCTTTAAGTGAGTCTTTTATATCCTGAATGGACTCTCTTGCTGCTTCTGCTCCTTTCTCAGGATAGCCGCCACATCCAAGTCCTTTTGTAATATCCTTGCCAATCAAAATTTTTCTATCTGCTTCTGAAATATCAAGATGTTGCTGGTCTGTGTTAGCAGCTATTATCTCAGCCCCTTTGATGCCCTTCCTATACAGCCATGAAACCATATTATTTCCTGCTCCGCCAGCACCAAACACTTTTATGTTTGCCTGTTTTACTTCTATTCCCTGAAATTCGTTTTTTGCTTTGTTTTTTAATGCATTCTCTACAATAAAGTCCATTTTTCCAAAACCCCCTTTTTCATTTTGTTTACATACCTCTAAAAACATATACTGCAATATAAATATTTCAATACAATAATATTTATATCATAGTTCTGCTTTTACTTTCTTAGAAAAAGTTTAGTTAGTTGCGCCAAAAACTGATTAAATAAAATTTAGGTTTTAAAACTCAGTAAAACTTGATTAAAAGAATAGTTAGTTATTAACTTGCGCCAA
>PCYE01000010.1:7615-7978 GCA_002762865.1 Candidatus Woesearchaeota archaeon CG10_big_fil_rev_8_21_14_0_10_33_12
AGCTATGCTTTATTTCTCATGGAAAATTAAAAAGATTTTTATATTGATTAAGGTTGTTTTCTGTTATGCTACTATACTTTATCGGGATTGGACTTTACGACGAGAAAGATGTTTCCTTAAGAGCTTTGGAAACAATTAAAAAATGTAATATTATTTATTTGGAAAATTATACAAGCATTTTATCATGCAGTGTAAAGAAACTTGAAAAGCTTTATGGAAAAAAAATAATTCTCGCTTCTCGTGAATTAGTCGAGAAAAAGGCAGAAGAAACAATATTAAAGCATGCTCTTGAAAAAGATGTTGCTTTTCTTGTTGTAGGTGATCCTATGTCTGCTACAACTCATATTGACCTAAGATTAAGGG
>PCYE01000026.1:0-465 GCA_002762865.1 Candidatus Woesearchaeota archaeon CG10_big_fil_rev_8_21_14_0_10_33_12
CTGCAATAAAGGATTCATTGAGCAAGCCTGTAAAGATGATTGACAGATTGTTTTTTGTTCCAGTTAAAAAATTACAGGAAGATATGTTCCACCTTGTTGAACTCATATCCACTTTTACAGGACTGAATGAGCCGCATAAAACGCCATTTATATAAAAATTAAAATCCGTGCCTGCATCAAACTCTATAAAGGCATTATCAATTGTTGCATCACTTGGGATATATTCAAGCTCTCTTGAGATATTTCCCTGACCCACAAAACCGCCGAAATATGCAAATGAGGCTGTTTTTTTCTCCCTTATGCTTTTCAGATATGCCCTTGCAGTTGAGCCCTTTACAGGCCTGCCTTTTTCATATCCTGAAATCATCTTTCTTGCTGAAACCAAGTTTTGGTTTGCAGGGGCTTCTTTTCTGAAAACTTCGTCATCTCCAATGGCAATGCTAAATCCCATACCTGAAGGAAGTA
>PCYE01000026.1:515-3593 GCA_002762865.1 Candidatus Woesearchaeota archaeon CG10_big_fil_rev_8_21_14_0_10_33_12
AAAACCCAAAACTCCCCAATCTGCTCTAAAATAGTATTTTCAGGATTTGTTATTTCTCCAGTTGATATAAGCTCCTCAATGTAAGCATTGTTAATCTCTCCAACTCTCAAGGTAGATAATGAATTAATCAAATCATGGGATGCATAATCAAGACTAGTGTATGATGACTCAACTATATAAAATGAATTAACTAATAAAAGCCCTGTAATTATTATGCTTGCACCAATAAGGGAATCAATTGTGAAAAAGAATCCTTTTTTCAGTACCATAAATATATCACCATTTTTTTAATATCAGATTCCCTAATGATTAGCCTTGTTACTTTAACAAGTTTTTTAGGGTTCTCAACAGTTTGTATGTTTGTGGAATTAACACCTGGCTTGCCTATTCCTTCAAGAGTTTCATTGAAGGGTATAATATCATTATTTCTATCTCTAAAATAAACATAATAATCATATGCTGTTCCAAAAAGCTTTCTGCTATCATTATAAGGAATCCTTGAAAACTGCTCCAGCTTTGTTTCATTAATTCTATTATCGCTGGTTATGCCAATTCTCACCACATTATCTTCAATCCAGTTATAAGGATAACCCTGGCTCATTAATGAGTTTGAAATTGATTTGACATCAATAAGAATATCATCCAGTAATTCCTCATCCTGGTCAGACAGGTTAGTTATATTTTTATAATAAACTAAAATTGATGCACTGAAGATAATAACTGCTATTATCATATCAAAGCAGAACACCTGGGCCTTAGTTAAGATAAATAACACCCCCTAAATTTTTTATTGTATTATTTCCCTTCTTTATACTACCATTAATTTCTGGAATGTTTAAAACAAACTCCAAGTTTTCTAATTTGATGGTAAGTTCATTTTGCTCTATCTTGATTGCATAATCTTTATTATCAAGTTTTTCTGGTATGAAAAATGTTCGGTTATAGCCAGACTTTACCTGGGTGGCTATATTGATTTCATACTGCACTTTGTAGGCAAGATCCTTTACAAGGACAAAATCTTTTCTCTCATTTAAGTCAATTGCCTGGTTTCTTACTGATGTTAAAAAAATTATAAGTATCATAAATGCAACACTTACAAGAAGTATAAATTCCATTGCTATTTGTGCTTTTATGTGCTTACCCATACATAATCCCCTTTTGATTCTATGCTTATGTAATGGATTCCCTTGGTTACTGATATGAAGCCGCTTATGTTAACAGAACTTGGCTGACTTATGTCTGTAACGCCGCTCTTTGTCTTTACCTTGAAAACTACTTCATAGTTGTCTATTGTAACATTCTCTATATTGGTTGGCATATAGACTTTTATCCTTGTTTTTGACGGCTCCCCAAGGTAATAAACTGATTCTGCACTATCAACCACCTTCTTTGCAATCATGTCTACCTGGCTTGTTATTACCTGGTCATTTGTGCTGCTTGTATGTTCATAAAAAATTAATATTAAAGGGATTGTGATAAAAAGAATAAAGCCAACTATGATCACATACTCCACACTTACCTGGGCATTTTTGTTTCTCATGAAACAATTGTTTATATACGCATATTTAAATTTATGTAACTATTCAACAATAGGTTATGAATAGCAGTTAATTACATTTTTATTTTAAAAGAATATAAAAAGACAGATAATTTTATATAGTTTTATGAATTTTTGTTTTTAAATTAATGGTTTTTTATAAATAGGGGGCAAAAAATGGCAAATGAGGAGTTCAATAAAATGCTGGATGAGTATATGGGTGGCATAAGAAGAAAAAGTTCAATGCTTTTTTCTGAGAAAATTAAGAGATTATTTAAGTCAAAGCCCAAGAAAAAAATCCAGATAGATCAAGGCACAACAGAAGAATATATAGATATCAGTGATGAAAGACTGGAAAGTGATGTTATAGAAGAAAAAAAGGGCTTTTTGGATAGTTTTTTTGGTAAGTTTTTGAAATTGTTTTCAGCAAAACCTAAAAAAACTTTTGAAGAGGAAAAAATTGTTTTTGAAGAGCCAGAAGAAGAGCCCAAAACTGAGACAGAATATGAGGAGCCGGTTGTAAAAGAGATGAAAGAGAGCTTTATCAGCAAACTTTTTAAGAAAATCTTCTGCTTTAGAAAAAAAGAAAAGCCTGAAGAGCCTGAAAAAGAGCCGGAAATCAAAACTTACGGCAGTGAAATGGATGAGGATGTTGTAAAGGTTTTGAATATAGTAAATGAATTGTTCAAAAAACTGCCCCAGAATGTTAAGTATCAGTTCAGAAATTCAAAAGATTTTGAAATATATTCAGATATCCTCAAGAAGTATCATATTATAAAAAAGGATTAGGTTCTCATAAAGAATCATCTACAAGGTAATTATGCTTAAATACTTTATACATTCTATAGCTGTTGAATGACCTTATAATATCCTTAAATTCTTCCCTTATTTTCAGGTAAATCTCCCTAAAGTCTGTTGATGAGCTTGTTTCAACATCTATTTCAACATCCCATGCACCGATTGTCTTGCTAAGCTTTACAATATTTGGGTTGTTTGAACAGAAATCTAACATCTTGTTTTCTTTTTCCGGTTCAATATTATGAAGATTTAGGGTAATCTTATTATTGGTTAGATTACATTTTTCTAGATTTAATGCAGATTTGTACGCCCTTATTATTTTCTTGCTCTTCAGTAATTTTATTACTGATATAACAGTCTTTATATTAATATCTAGTTTTGAGGCAATTGAAGTTAGCCTTATTTTTGGATTTTCAACAAAAGCCAGTAGTATTCTTTTTTCCTTATCATTTAAAACAATTTTATCCCTGTCCCCCCCAACTATTATTTCTGAGGGAATGGTAATCTCATTAGCCTTCTTATTCTTAGGCATAAGATAGTCCCGAGGATAAATATGAGAAACGATATTGATAATTATGTCATAATTATTTAGTTCCTCATGCTCTCTTATCAACATCTTCAGCTCTTTATTAAATTTTGAGGGATTTTTGGTCATGAATTCAACAAGAAGATCATACTGGCCACCCATTTCATAGATTGAGGTCACATAAGGGTTTTCCATTAGCTTCTTTACCAATAAATTC
>PCYE01000026.1:3644-33312 GCA_002762865.1 Candidatus Woesearchaeota archaeon CG10_big_fil_rev_8_21_14_0_10_33_12
GTGTAATAAAAAAGAATTATTTTGCTTTTTTCAAGCCTGCTTATTGTGTATTTAACGAGCTGCGGGCTCTTGTGAATCTTTTTTGCCATTTCTGAAAGCGAAAGCCTGCAGTTCTCGCCATAAAAATACAGTAATCTTTTGTCAATTTTTTTAATCATATAACATCTATTTTAAATTGTAGTATATAAAGGTTATTATTTGGAACTTTTTAAAAAACTTGTTAAAATACATTTTAAATATGGGAATTAGTATACTAAAAAATATGACAGAAATTCTTACTTTAAGTAAAACAGGAACAGGAAATAGAATAGAAACAGGAAAAACAATAGATTCCTATGTGAAAAGTGTAATAGAACCTGACGAGTTTATGACGTTTAATAGAATAGGCGGAATATTAAACTATAAAAAAGATGGAAAAAATATACCACATCCACACTCATTTGTCTTTTTGTTTGTCGAAAGAGCATTATTTGAAGATTACACTTCAAAGAAGGAAGGAGAAAAAGATAAACTCAGTATAAGAAATCCTGGAGTAGATATATATGGGAAGATAGGTACTCCTACAAATATTTATGGTAATCCTAAAATTGTTAAAAATACGCTTGATGAAGCAATAACTCACGAAGGTATTTTTGTTTTAGACAGAAAATCGCATAGTATAATCCATAATGGGCTCATTATTCCAGTTGATTTTGATGATTTATATCCGGCGTTTGGTGTTAAGGATGATATTAAACTTATTGAAAAAACAGGTTATCCATCGGGTAATCCGCCTGAGATTGGAACCAAGTCAAAAGCAATGCTTTATTTTTCTATATACCACCCAGAAGTTTCTTTTATGAAATTTGATGGTGATTGTTATATTATAAAACAAGGGAAAGTAGCATACTTACATAAAGGAAATTATTTTAAAAACTCGGATTTAAGTCCCCTCTTCCCATGACTCAAGATATTTCTTCTGCTCTTCAGTGAGTTTGTCTATCTTTATGTTCATGGCCTCAAGCTGTAGCCATGATATTTTTTCATCAATTTCTTTTGGTAAGGTTATGACTTTTATAGGAAGCTTTCTCTTATTTTTTATCAAGTATTCAACTGCCAATGACTGGCCGCAGAAAGATAAGCTCATGACTGTGGATGGATGGCCTTCTGCAGCTGCAAGATTTACTAAACGGCCTTCTCCTGCAACATAAATCCTTTTTCCATCAAGCATGTATTCATCAAGGAATGGCCTTATCCTCCTGCTTTTTGCTGCTTTTTTTAATGATTTTAAGTCAATCTCAACATCAAAATGCCCTGAGTTTGCAACTATTGCGCCGTCTTTCATAAGCTTCATATGTTCTAGTGTTATGACATTTATATCGCCGGTTAAAGTAACAAACAAATCGCCCAATAAAGCTGCTTCTTTCATAGGCATTACACCAAATCCATCAAATGCAGCTTTCATTGCTTCAAAGGGATTAACCTCTGTTACAATTACTTTTGCTCCAAGCCCTTTTGACCTTAGAGCAAATCCTTTTCCGCAGTCTCCATAACCAGCTACAACAACAGTGCTTCCTGCTATCAGCAGGTTTGAAGCCCTTAATATACCATCCATTGTGCTCTGACCTGTTCCATAATAATTATCAACCAAATGCTTTGTCTTGTTGTCATTAACAGCAATTATTGGATATTTTAAGGCATTGTCTTTTTCCATTGCCCTTAATCTTATAACTCCCGTGGTTGTTTCCTCGCAGCCGCCAATTATATCCTTAATCAGCTCTTTGTGGTTTTTATGTATCTCGCTAACCAAATCACATCCATCATCTATTGTTATGTTTGGCTTGAACTCAATTACTTTTTTTATGAATTTGTAATAATCCTCTGTTGTTTCGCCCTTATAGCCATAAACCATAAAGCCCTGCTTTGCCAATGCAGCTGCAACATCATCTTGGGTGCTTAATGGATTGCATGAGCATATTGCAACATCAGCACCTCCTGCTTTAAGGGTTTTGACTAAAGCAGCTGTTTCCTTTGTCAGATGGAGGGCCATTCCTATTCTTATTCCTTTCAATGGTTTTTCTTTTTCAAACCTTTGCCTTATTTTTAACAAGGCCTCCATTTGCTTTTCAGCATACTCAATATTCATATCTCCCTGATTGGCTAGGTTAATATCCTTAACACAATAATTATTAGTCTCATGCATTTTAACACCTTTTTTATATAATATTATTAAGAATTAGGAAAAGAGCAATTATATTTAATGTTTTCCTTATTTGCAATTAAAGAATCAGATTATCAGAGGATTTTTTCTTAAGCCTTGTTATATAGCCAGCGATTATATTCTTTAGTTTCTTTGACTCTGCAATTATTAGTTTATCAAGTATTTCTGTATTCTTTTCAAAGCTATCAGTGAATTTATCTCTATGAAACTCCATAAACTTGTTCGTTACTCTTTTCATCTGCAGAGTTTTTATTCTTCCCTTTGTTTACCATTACTATAAACTTTTTATTATACTTGGCTGGTTTTAGAGAATACTGTTCAGGTTTGAGGTTTTGTTTTGCAGCCCATGTGTGAGCACCCTCTTCTGTCTTGAAAGTCTTTGGTCTGCTGCTCTTTATTACAGAATGAGAGTTCTTGTAATGCTTTAAGTGCGTACTTAGTCCCATTCTTCTTTTTATCCTTGTATGCATTTTTGTCATATTTTACCACCAAAATTGAGAATAATCAATTCATATAAAAATTTATGTGGCTTAGAGAGATATCCCTAAGCCAGTTTAAATGTTTATTTTTTCTTTTCTTTTGCTTTTTTAGCCATTTTAACCTCCAAAAGACCTATTCTTTGTCACTAATAATCTTCTTTTTCCTCTTCATCTTCTGCTTCTTCATATTCTTCCTTTTCTTCTTCAATCTCTTCCTTTTTTTGCTTTTTTTTCATTTTTTTTGCCTCCTTACATGTTTTATAATTTTGCTGCTAAAGCAGCTTTTTTGCTTTTTTAAGTTCCCTTGCCTTTACTTTAAATCACTCTCAACTGTTGCATCTTCATCTCTGTTTTCCCTTGCCATTTGAAATGTCAGCATTTAGTTTATATGCAGCTGTTATACCGGTTTGGTGCAACTCTGTAAATTTCTTCTGTCTCTGCTTTACTCTCTTGTTAACTCTTTTAAGGTTTTGCTAGTGTTATCGATTTATTTAAAAATGTAACTATTTGCATTATTCTCACCTCTTATTCTGCCACAGAAAGCTCCTGGTTGTAAACTCTTTCAAACTCCTGCATAAAGAGATTTGCCATGGTCTTATCATGCATTATAATAATGTTCTCATCGTTTCTTGTGTCAGCTCCTTCTGTTGGGTTGAATGATCCAGTGATTACTGTTTTGTTATCTATTATGAAAACCTTGTGGTGCATATTGGCCTTGTTGTTGTCTCTTTTTACATCAATTCCCTGGTATTCCAACAAATTAAACTTAGAATATTTTGAGACTTGCCTTGCCTCAAAAACCCCTTTTATATCAAGGCCTTGATAATGCTTTAAAATAATTGCAGTTGCAATCCTGTTGTTTGTAAAGCTAAAGGTCATGAAGTAAATATTATTCTTTGCTTTTTTTATTTCCTCTGCAACATAATAAGCGCAGTTATCTTCAGGGCAGAAATAGTTTTCAATCTTTTTATTGTTTAGGTAAAACTCAGGATAAATCACATTATCACCTTTTCTGAACTCAGAATTCCATAATTCATTAAATTCGTCCTCGTAATTTTTTGACAGATAAAATGATTCAATTATAACCAGGTTATTATCATTCTTATATGCGCCATTCTCAGTCGGATTAAAAGAGCCTGTTAAAATAATTTTATTATCAATTATGCAGAATTTATTGTGCATCAAACCAGAAGATGAATCTTTTATTGCAAACTTAAGATGCTTTACATTGTCAAAATTAGCATCATCAACCACCAGCTTAACTTCAATGTTTTTGCTTTTCTTATCCAGAATATTAATAATCCTTTCCAAGTCAAGGTCATAAAAAGCGCAGTGAACAGATTCTTTTGCACTATTGATAACCTTGAAAAGCTCTCCCTCGCAGTCATTTACTGGGCAGAAAAACACTTTTGGAATATCCTTGTATTCTTTAAGCTCTGGCTCTGTAACCTCTTTATTTAAGTTAAGCTTAGAGCAGCCACTTAGTAAGATAATAAAAAGTAAGCAGATTAGTTTTTTAGGCAAGGCCATGAAACAAGACTATAAACACTTTTTTATAAAATCTAACAAAGAAAAAGTGAAAGGTTTCCGGAAGTTATCTTTAATTTGCAAGTAACCTGTTGATTTTTGTTTTCTAAAAAGAAATCTATATAAAGATTAAAACATAATAATATTGAAATGAACAAGAAAGGCCAAAACTATCTATTACTTGTAATATTAGTTATCTTAATTGTATTAATTATCTGGCTGGTTATGAAGAGGCTCGGCGCTTAATTTTGGTTGAGACAAAATTTTCTTACTGTCTCACGTCTTCGGTAAACCTCAATTCTTTAGATGGGTGCCTTCATTAAATCAAGATTCAATGTTTATGTTTCACTTCACACAAATTTTTACCCACTCTAAATCTAAGTTTTCTAAAAAAATATGATTAAATAATAAGTTAGTAGTTAATAGAATATTTAGGCAATTCAGCTTTAACATCTTTTACTATTTCTTTTAAAAGAGTTTGATATTGATATGCTATTTCTAATGCTGGATTATCTACTTCAAACCTTTGCTGTAACCATAAACATCTTGTGTCTAGAAGTTTTTGTACTCTTTCATCTTCAGCAACTGCGGGCAATATTTTATCTACTAAGTTAAATGATGCACATTGGTTTTCTTTGCCTGCAAGTATCAATACATTTATAGCCTCTCTATAAAAACCATGACGCATTTGTTCATCAAATCCTAAACTAACTGATGCTTGTAAATCAGGTAAACCATATCTTCCTGAATATTGAGGTTTTAAATATAAGTGTATACTTGCCTGAGTTGGATTTCCTTGATGATTCTTACAATATGAGAGTCCTACTGATTTAATTAATTCAATAACAACTAAACTATCATCATTTTTTAGAACATCAAAAGGATTTTCTAATCGATATTCACCTGTATCTGCAAGTTCTTGTGCTTTTTTTCTAATAATTTTTGGCGAATAACTAACTCCAATTAGTGTTAGTGCATGCATACTTTCTAAAACATCAACAATTGTTGATTTTGGACTTACAGGCCAATTACCTAGTTTTTTACCCACTTTATAAACAATCCCTTGTACTATTCCTGGTTGTCCTATCCTCATAATTTTTATATTATCTGAATCAGCTTTTGGTAATTTTTCTAGAAATATTGTGCCTTCAAGATTTCTTTGTGATTCGCCAACTGAAAATGATTTCTCTGTTCTCAACTTTTTAAAAGCTGCTGATAATTTTTCTTTTCTTTCAATTTCCACAGGATTTATTTCTAATTCAGAATTAGGAGGCAGAAATGAACCTGTAACACCAATTTTTTCTCGCAAATACCTTAAAAACTGTTCGTTTTCAAAAGGTTCTACTACATTACCATATTCTGGATTAACTTTAAATGTAAAACTTTCTTCAGTTTTTGGACAATAGTCTAAAAATTCATCAGTTGTTAGTTGCATATTTAATTATAAATTTAATTCATTTATAAAGTTTACTATTTTAAAGTAAGTAAAAACTATGACACCCATCTGATTTTCAGCAGTAAGAAAACCCTCTGGATTTGCTTCATAAATCCATGCCATGTTGCACTCTCGTTCCGCTACGCTTAACTCAGGTCAGCTAACAGGAATTCCTTGGTTAAGAATTTTAAGTCACAAACTAAAATAAATTAAATTACCTTCTTTATTTTTGAAACTTTTTAATCTAAAACAGGAAAAGTTTAAATAATAATCAATTAATTTTATTAATAATGATAATGAAAGATATAATTTGGATGTCTGTTTGGACATTGGGTTTTTTTGCAACAGGTGTATTTTTATTCTGGGAGGGGATTAAACTATTAAAGCAAAAGCGCCTGATAGAAAATATTCCTACAAGCAAGATAAGGTCTCTTGCAATGGGTTTGGTTGAGATTTACGGAGAAGTTGTTCCTGCATATGAGGAGCTACTGAAGAGCCCTTTCTCAAACAAGGATTGTGTTTATTATAGCTATATAATAGAAGAATACCGCAGCTCTGGTAAGAGCAGCAGCTGGGTTACTGTTGATGCAGGGCGTAAAGAACAGCCATTCTACCTAAAAGATAATACTGGCGGAGTTCTTATTGATCCAAAGGGAGCAAATATAAATGTTTCAAGAGATTTTGAGTTTAACCCTGGTTTTGGCAAAAAAACCCCTGATGCAATAATAAACTTTCTTAATGCAAACGGCATGAGTCACAAAACACTCTTTGGATTCGGAAATAAGACTATGAGGTATAAGGAATATTTTATTGCTCCAAAAGATAAGCTTTACATAATGGGCACTGCAGCAGACAACCCCTTTGTTGAGGATGGTACAGCAAAGGATAATGTAGAAGATGTGATGATACAGAAGGGCAACAATGAAAAAATATATTATATATCAGACAAGCCTGAGAACACATTGTTAAAGGAAATAAAATGGAAAGTGTTGGGTTATATGATTGGAGGGGCATGCTTAAGCATAGCAAGCTTAATCATAAGTTTTAAATACATGTTTAATCTGTTATAAACATAAAGGGAGGTATTAAAATGGGATTTGGAACAATAATAATAATTTTTGTGGTAGTTGCTTTTGTAGTTTTTGCAATAATAGCTTACATAGTAGGAATGTTTAACAGCCTTATAAGGCTCAAAAACAATATCAAAAAGTCATGGGCAAACATCAATGTGCTTTTGAAGCAGAGATCAGACGAGCTTCCAAAGCTTATAAACTCTGTAAAAGGATATATGACGCATGAGAAAGATACTCTTGTAGAGCTTACAAAGGCAAGAACATCTATGCTAAATGCAAAGACAATGTCAGAGAAGGCAGATGCTGACAATGCAATAAGCAGTACACTTAAAACAATATTTGCAGTTGCAGAGAATTATCCTAACCTAAAAGCAAATGAGAACTTTATGCAGCTTCAGAACAGGATAAGCGGGCTTGAGAATGAGCTTGCAGACAGGCGGGAATTCTACAATGACAGTGTAAATACATACAACATAAGAATACATTCTTTTCCTGACATGATTATCGCAGGGAGGATGAAATATACAGATGAAGAGATGTTTAAGGTTTCAGAGGAAGACACAAAAGATGTTGAGGTAAAATTCTAAAATCTTTATTTAATTTATTTTTATGATTTTATTTAAGCTGTCTATGCTTTTCAACAGTGAAAACTTTGTTTCAGAATGCTTTTTATCTATTTTGTCTAAGATGTTTTTAATTTCTCTTCTGTTTTTATCTTTCTTTATTCTCTTTTTGAACTTAAACTTCTTGGCGATAAATAAAAATTACCCAGCGATGGCTTTTTCGATTTACCTTTAACATTCCAATTCTCTTATAAATATTTACCTAAAGCTTCTGCGACGTACAAAGGTATTTCGGGGCCAAGCTTCTTATCAAAGGTGATTTTAACACTAACTCCTCCTTTTAAATACACTCCTCGATATACGCCAAAGTGGAGGTGAGGATATGTAGCAAAACCAACCTGGCCACTTAAGGCTATAACTTGTCCCCGCCTTACCTTTTGACCATTTTTCACCTTAATTGAACGGTGTTTAAGATGAACATAGACACTACTTTCTCCATTGGTGTGGCGGATAACTACAAAGTTTCTTCTTCCTGCAAATTTAGGAGATTTGTATGATCGCTTATATCTATCTTGACAAGTAATTACCGTTCCTGAACGAGCAGCTACTATCGGTGTTCCTTTAGGCAAAAGAAAATCTATACAAAATTTTAAATGTCGTTCTGTCTTATGAGCTGGCGCCTCAATTCTAAGAATATTGTCTTGAAATGGTATGGAGTATTTCGTATTCTTTTTTATTATTTTAATTAAGTTGTCTATGCTTTTCAACAGTGAAAACTTTGTTTCAGAATGCTTTTTGTTTATTTTGTCTAACATATTTTTGATTTCTCTTCTGTGTTTATCTTTCTTTATTCTCTTTTTGAACTTAAACTTCTTGCATTTTGCAAATAGTAGGCATTCGCTCTCAAGGACATTTCTCAAAAGCTTGATGTAAAAGATCTCGTCTTGGGTGAAATGGCCCAAAAACTTAAAGTCTCCTCTTTTAAACAGATTTTCAGTGAAATAAATTATTTCATCATCCAAATTCCATGGAATTATAACCTGTTTTATCCTGTTCTTTTTTATGATTTCTTTTGTTTTCTCGCTTAAAGGACCAATCTTAAGTGCATTAACCTTAACTTTCAGCAAATCAATCCTGTTATTGTATGCAGCCCTTATTATATGCTCTGAGATTCTTGACTCCTTGCTGTTGTTATCAAGTAAAAGAATCTTTTCCTTCTCATTGATAAGCTTTTTTGACCTTATCTCTTTTTTGACTCTTTTTTCAATAAGTTTGCAGAAACAGGCTTTGCATAATTTTAAGCTAAGGTAAGGAAGTTTTATTTCCCCGTTGGCCTTTTTGCATTTCTGGCATAACATGGTTTTTAAGGCGTTTAAGGCATTTAAAAAGTTATTGATTTCAGCTTTTCCCGTCTATAAACATGGTTTTTAATTGTGTTACTACTCAAGAATCCTTAAAAACCGAAAGCTTTATATAGTAGTTACATTATACAGTAATTAGAAGCAGGTTTGGGGGTGTTTGCCTATATATTTATTTTCAACTATCACCTCTTTTTCCTGGGATTGGGGCTTCGGCTCCTATCTCAGGTTTATAATCACCTCTTTTTCCTGGGACTGAAGCTTCGGCTTCATTCCCGGGTTTCATAATCACTAATTCTAAATAACTTGTTGATTACTAAATACCATAGATTGAAAAATCCAAAAGTTTATATACTAATACTTCTCTAAGTGGTATTAAGGTGGTATAAATGGAATTTAAAAAAATAACAATATCCTTGCCAAAGAACCTATACAATGAAAGTATGCATTTAGTTAATGGCGGTTTGTTTTCTAATTTAAGTGACTTAATTAGAACAGGAATCAGAGAAGAACTTAAGGAATTAAGGCAACTAACTCAAGATTTCGATGAAAGATTTATTTATAGTGATAAAAAATTAATTTCTGGGGTAAAGCAAAGTATGAAAGAAGCAATAGCTGGAAAGGGAAAGATTTTGAAATCTGATAAAGAGATGGATAAATGCTTTAAGGATTTATAAGAATGGAATACAAAATAAGATTTACTCCATTTTTTGAGAAGCAGTTAAAGAAACTAAAAAGAAAAGACAAAAACCTGTTTGATAGGTTAACAAAGAAGTTAAAAGAAATAAGACAAAATCCAGAGCATTATAAACCTTTAAGGAATGTATTAAAGGGCAATAGAAGAGCACATCTTGATCCATTCATTATTATCTTTGATGTAAAGGAAGATTTGATAGCTGTTCATTATGTAAAGAATCATGACAAATCTTATTAAATTTTTATAGTCTTTAAAAGAAATTATCTGTTAATCTTGATAAACAATCCTTGCTCTTTTTTTCTTCTGAACAGCAAAAGCCCTAACAAAAGCCCAATTAAAATCCCTAGTATAAGCACTGAAAGAAAGCTTTTGTCAATATAAATCATAGGTGTTTTTTTACTATTATCAAAATAAATGTCGAGATTGCTTAACTCAAGGGCATATTCTGCATACAGCAAAGCAGAGTATTTATCATCATCCTTAAGGCTTTTTGCATATTCATAATAAGAATATCCGATTATTGGAAAGAGCCCTCTTTTGCTTGTCTCAGCAATGTTTCTTCCGACAATCTCCAACTTCTTGTTCAGTAGGTCATCAACATGCTCTTCCTCAACTCCCAATGTGGAAAGTATAATATCTGACTCTGCCTTTGCCTTGCTTGCCTTAAACAGGCAAAGATCATAATTCTCATCTTCCATATCAGAATAAGCAAGGTCTATCTCTTTTTTTGTATCAGCAAGAAAATCTGGAAAAAACAGCATTACATACTGGTAGCGCTCCTCTGCCTCTAGTATTTTTGTTATGCAGGAGCTCTTTAAAACCTCTTTATTAAAATCAAATTTTTCTCCTTTGTTATTAAAGAATTCACTCCATGCCTTTGCGCTGTAAAACCTTTCAATAGCATATGCTAAAGAGCCAATGCTTTCATTTATTTCGCCTTTGCCAAGCTGCTCCTCGCTTAAGTCAATGTAATCCTCTGATTCTATAAGCCTCTCCTTGACCACAGCATATGTCTGCAAATCAGTTATTGTTTCATACTTAAATGGCAGCCCTGAATCAAAATCTTTTATCTCATCGCGTGTTGATTTGATTTTTTCCGCTATATCTTTTTTCTTCATATCCTGCATTAAAAATATAAGCTGTTTGTATTTTGTATTTGCGCCAAAGCAGAAGCTTGCAGCAGAATAGAGCGTGTTTTTATTAAAAGCAGCTTCTCCTTTTTCGGTCAGGTTTTTTGCATTTTCCTCTATTTGGATAAGGTTTTCGTCCAACTCACCTGTTTTTAATTTTTCAAATTCCTCTTTTAATGCATAACTTTTGTTGCATAATCTTTCTGCAAGAATTTTCATAATGCCTGAATATTCATCGCTGATTTCAAGGCTCTCATTTTTTATTTCTTTTTTCTTGCCTGTAAATTCATATAAAACATCATCAAGATCAGAAACCTCAACAACGCTTATACTTTTTTCATTGCCATATTCAACCAAATCAATTGTCTTATTATCCTCTTCCTTTAAAAATCTCGTGCCTGCAGGTATTAGCACTTTTTTGATTTTTAATTCTGAGGCAGCGTTTATCTTTTCCTTAAGCCCTCCAACTGGCCCGATAATCCCTCCGGAGTTTATTGTTCCTGTTATTGTTATGTCTTCATCTAAGTTTATGTTTTCAAGCATTGCAACTGTCAGTGCAGATATTGCAGCACCAGCGCTTGGGCCGCCTATGATAGATGAATCTGCCCTTATTGTATAAAAGAAATCATAATTATCACAATTAACATCAGCATATTTGCATGCTATTTCCCTTGCAAACCTTGTTGATATCTGCGTATCTAATTTTGTTAGGGGGTATGTTTCAATAAAGACCCTGCCAGTTCCAGGGGTTATCTCAAGATAAAGATGAGCAGAAGAGCCTTCATAGCCATCTTTTGTCTGGCTTACAGCAAGTAAAGGCATGTGGCCAACCCCGGCATAGCAAACAGGTGTAATAAATAGGAAGATTAATGTTAATAGAAACACCTCTTTTGATTTTAACAGTTTCATAACAATTAAGAAATAATTTGTTATTAAATATCTTTTGATTGCTCTGTTTGCTTTCCCTTGCAGTTGGGGTTTATGCAGAAAACCCATGGCCTTTTTCCCTTTGTTATAACCATAATAACAGGATAGCCGCATTCTGGGCATATCTTATCAGCTGATTTTACAAGCCCTTTCTGGGGCAGGCTGAATGTTGTCTTGCATTTTGGATATGCATCGCACGCAATAAACCGCTTTTTTGATTTCTTTGAGAATATCACTCTTAAATTTCCCTTCTTGCATACAGGACAATCTCCTATAAGGTTTTCTTTGTTTTTTGTTTCAATTGTTGCTTCCTTTAAACCTTCACCAATGTCTTTTTCTTTTTTCTTGAAATCAGAAAGAATCTCCTTTAATCCCTGTTTTGCCTCGTCAAGAATTTCTTTTGGTTTTTTCTTTCCTTCTTCTATTTCATTCATTTCTACTTCAAAGTGCCTTGTCAGCTCTTCATCCAAAATTTTTGGGCAGAATTTTTCAAGAGTTTTTACAGTGCTTATACCAAGGTCAGTTGCCTCTATTGCTTTTCCTGTTACATACCCTCTCTGGAATAATGTATCAACTATCTGCGCCCTGGTTGCTTTTGTTCCAAGGTTTCTTTTTGTAATCTCTTTTATTATAGAGGCAGGGGTATAATGCTTTGGAGGCTGTGTTTCTTTGTCATAAAAATTTATTTCCTTTACATCAACTTTCTCATTTTCCCTGACAAGCGGAAGCTCCTCTTCCTTTCCTGCAACATATGGCTCATAAAAGATATGCCACCCTTTTTCAACAGTTGTTGTTCCCTTTGCAACAAATATTTCTTTGCTGCAGTCAATTTTTATGGTAACTGTCTCTTTTGTTGCAGGTCCTGCAAAAACAGACATGAACCTTTTCACAATTAAATCATAAAGCTTTGATTCATGGTCTTCAAGCCCTTTTGGTTGAATTCCTGTCGGATAAATTGCAGGATGCGCAGGGTCAGTATTTTTTCCCTCACTTGGCACAAGTACTTTTTTCAATAATTCTTTGCATAATCCTAAATAATTTTTTTGTTTTGACAGCTGTTCTAAAATTTTTTTGTATCCAATCTCCTTTGGCAGCTTCTGGCTTGATGTTCTTGGATATGAAATAAAACCAGATGTATAAAGCTCCTGGGCAATAGCAAGAGCGTCTTTTGGGGAAATTCTCAATGCCCTGTAAGCTTCCATCTGCATTGTTGTCAAATCAAATGGAAATGGAGGAGCCTGCTGGAATTTTATCTTTTTAACTTCTTTTATTTTTGCAAGCTTTTGCCCCTTAACATTTTTCATTACCTTGTCTGCTTCTTTTTTATCCCAAAACTTGTCTTTTTCATGTAATGCTATGATTTTTCCTTTTTCTACATTTCCTGTTAGCTCTATCTGCCAGAATGGAACTGGCTTGAAAGCCTTTATTTCCCTGTCCCTATCAACTATTATTTTCAATGCAGGGCCTTGGACACGGCCGGAACTAAGGACTTTAAAAAATCCTGCTGATTTTATTGCAGATGTAAGCGCTCTTGAAAGGTTAATGCCATAATACCAGTCAAGCTCGTGCCTTGTTTCTCCTGCGCTTGCAAGCCTGTGGTCAATTGTTTTTGATTTTTTTTCATAAGCAGTTATTAAATCCTGCTTTGTCAGGGTTGAGAATTTCATTCTTTGCGCATCTTTCTGCTTGCATATAAACCTTAAAACATTAAACCCAATTAGCTCACCCTCAACATCATAATCACATGCAATGGTAAAAGAATTTGCATCTTTGCTTGCTTTTTTTATTGCATCAATATAGTTCTTTGTGAATTTTGAACCATTGTTCTGCTCAAATGCAGGAACCCATTCAATCTCAAAAACAGGATAAACCCACCCTTTCTTGTCTTTTTCAGCTAATCCAAATAAATGCCCTACTGCACAGCAAACAACAATATCTTTCTTACCGCGGGTTATTTTATAGTATGGAACTTTCTTGTATGACTCCTTAATCATCTTTCCATGGGAGAGAGCGCTTGCTATCTTTTCTGCTGCCTTTGGCTTTTCAGTTATTATTAATTCATATGCCATAAAAACTAAGTAATCAATAAGTCTTATAAAAAGCTTGTGGAATAAATACTGTGGACTGAAGTTCACAGTATTTGAGAAAATTGTCATAAAAAAACTGAAGTTTATAATATTCTAACAATTTTTGATAAATGTTTTAATTTAAAAAGTCAAAAGATATAAAAAGAAGTAAATAATTAAATGTTATTTATGAGGTGATTTTATGATTAGAGTTGCAATAAACGGTTTTGGAAGGATAGGAAGGCTTGTGTTCAGGGCCGGAATGAAAAGAAAAGGCATTGAGTTTGTTGCTATAAATGACTTAACAGATGCAAAGACTCTTGCTTATCTGCTGAAGTATGATTCTGTGCATGGGATTCTTGATGCAGACATTAAGGCAAAAGGCAATTCTATTGTAGTTAATGGAAAAGAAATCAAAATTTTTTCAGAGAAGGAACCTGAAAACCTGCCATGGAAAAAACTTAAGATAGATGTTGTTGTTGAAAGCACCGGAATTTTCATAACAAAGGAAGGCGCTGAAAAGCATCTGAAGGCAGGCGCAAAAAAAGTCCTGATATCTGCTCCAGCAAAAGGGGATAATCCTATAAAAACAATTGTGATAGGGGTGAATGAGAAAGATTATGACAGGAAAAAAGATGATATTATCTCGCTTGCTTCATGCACAACAAACTGCCTTGCGCCTGTTGTAAAAGTCCTTAATGATAATTTTGGCATTGAAAAGGGTTTTATGACAACTGTACATGCGTATACAAATGACCAGAAGATTCTTGACCTCCCTCATAAGGATTTAAGAAGGGCAAGGGCAGCTGCAATGTCAATAATCCCAACAACAACCGGAGCTGCAAAAGCAGTAACACTTACAATACCAGAGCTGAAAGGAAAACTAGATGGAATGGCAATGAGGGTTCCTGTTGCAGACGGCTCAATAACAGACTTTGTTGCTGTCCTAAAAAAAGAGGCAACTGCTGAGGAAATAAACAAGCTTTTCAGGTCTGCTTCAGAAAAGAGCTTAAAGGGAATTCTGCAATACACAGAAGAGCCAATTGTTTCAATAGATATTGTCGGAAACCCACATTCTGCGATTTTTGACTCAGAGCTAACAAAAACCTCTGGAAACCTTGTAAAGGTTGTTGCATGGTATGACAATGAATGGGGATACTCAAACAGAATGGTTGATTTTATTAAGATGATTGTTTAGTTCTTTTTTATAATTAAAAAGAAAACTTTTTATAATAAGTTAAAGTAATAAACTTTATGGCAGAAAAGGTTTCAGTTGTTAAATGTGATTCTTATGATGAGGGCCTGGTTCTTCAAAAAGTAAGGGAAGCCCTTGACTTAATTGATTTTAAGGTAAAACAAGGCACTAATGTTCTTATAAAGCCGAATGCGCTTATGGGCAAAGTTCCAGAAGAAGCTGTAACAACACATCCTGCCATAATAAGCGCAGTGTGCAGAATACTAAAAGAAAAAAAATGTAATATCTCAATAGGAGAATCTGCTGGTTTTATGGTTTCAGGCGGGACAGATTATGCCCTGGAAAAAAGCGGCATCAAAAAGGTTGCTGAGAAATACAATGCCAAGCTTATAAATTTCGATAAGTCAGAAATAGTTCTTAAAAAAATAGATGGAAAGATTTTGAAAAAAATTTATGTTCCAAATCCAGTCCTGAATGCTGAGTTCATAATAAACCTTCCTAAGCTAAAGACACATACACTGGTTGGTTATACAGGGGCTGTTAAAAACATGTTTGGAATAATTGCAGGAGGCAAAAAAGCTTATTATCACAAAACCTGCGGAAACCAAAAAAAATTCTCTGATCTTTTGATTGATATTTATCTTGCGAGAAAACCAGATTTAAACATAATGGACGGCATTGTTGGAATGGAGGGCAACGGCCCTTCAGCAGGAAAAATAAAAAAAACAGGAGTTATAATTGCAAGCAGAAGCGGGATTGCACTTGATTTTGTTGCTGAAAAAATAATTGGGTTTAGCGGAGATGACATACAGACAAATACTGCTTTAATAAGAAGAAACCTTAAGCCTGAGATTGAAATCAGGGGAGAAAAAAATATAAGAGTGAGCTATGAAAAGCCAATAAAAACATTCAGGGGAAGGCTCGAGTTTTTGATGAAGGTATTTTATATTATTATCAATCCAAGGATAAGAATAAATCATAAGAAATGCAGAAAATGCCTTGCATGCATGAAATCATGCCCTGCAAACGCAATAAGTTTTGTTAATGGAAAAATAGAAATCAATAAAAACAAGTGTATAATGTGCTACTGCTGCCATGAGATGTGCCCTGAAAGCGCAATAGAAGTAGGCCCATCAAAATTCGTAAGATTTATAATTAACATTAAGAACCTTGCTAAAAAGGTGTTAAAATGATTCAAACAATAAAAAACATTGATGTAAAAAACAAAAAGGTTTTGGTAAGGGTTGATTTTAATGTTCCTATGGATGATGATGGAGACATAACTGAAGATGAGAGGATAGTAGCTGTAATTCCAACAATAAATTTCCTTCTGGAAAAGGATGCCAAGATTATACTTATGAGCCATCTTGGAAGGCCGGAAGGCCAGGTCGTTGAAAAGCTGAGAATGGGCAAGATTGCTAAAAAGCTTGGTGAACTGCTGGATAAAGAGGTAATAAAGCTGGATGACTGCATTGGCCAAAAAGTAAAAGAAAAAATAAATAAAATGAAAACCAAGGAAATTATCTTATTGGAAAACCTTAGGTTTCATGCTGAAGAGGAGAATAATGATGAAAAATTTGCAAAAGAGCTTGCAAGCTTAGCAGAGGTTTATGTTAATGATGCATTTTCAAACTCACACAGAAACCATGCATCAATGACCGGAATAACAAAATTTCTGCCAAGCTACGCCGGACTGCTGCTTGAAAAGGAAATTAGGGTTTTATCATCTGTTATGAAAAATCCTGAAAAGCCATTTGTTGCGATAATTGGCGGTGCAAAGCCAGACAAGATAGAGGTAATAAGAAACCTTTTGATGTTCGCGGATAAAATAATAATAGGAGGAGTTCTTGCAAACACTTTTCTTAAGGCAATGGGTGCAAATATAGGAAAATCAAAGTTTGATCCTGAATCATTGAATGATGCAAAATCACTTTTATCACAATCTGGCGGGAAAATAATCCTGCCTGTTGATTTATTTGTTGCTAAATCCATTGAAAAAGGAGAAAATTCAAGAGTTGTAAAAATAAATAAAATAACAGATGAGTGCATGATTGGGGACATAGGCCCTGACACAATCGCACTATACAAAAAAACACTGATGGGTGCAAAAACAGTTGTATGGAGCGGACCTATTGGCGCATTTGAGTTTGAAAAGTTCTCAGAAGGGACAAATGAGATTGCATTGTTTTTATCTGGCTTAAAAGCAAAAGTCATTATTGGCGGGGGAGATTCTGCTGTTGCAATAAAGCAGCTTGGCCTGGAAAGTGAGATAACCTACATATCAACAGGCGGGGGAGCTTTTTTACAATTCCTGAGCGGAAAAAAATTGCCGGCAATAAATGCACTTGAGGAAAGTGCAAGCTGATTTTCCTGCTGAATATGGGAAGATTTAAAAATAAGCCCTTATCACCTGCTTCGCCATGCATAACCTTACAGATATAAAAAACAGATTAATTGAAGAATTTTTTCCCGAGCTGAAGAATGAAAAGATATCAACAGCATACAAAAAGAACCTCAAGGATGCACTTTTTGAATATGAAAGGCCTGGAAAGAAAAGGTATTTCATAAAGATCAATGAGCTGATGAAAAATGCCCCTCTTCAGGCAATTGAAGCTGGCTTGGCGCATGAGATGGCGCATATAATCAAAGAGCTAAAGAAAGGATTTTTCTCTTCCTGCTTTGAGGGCTTTTTATACAAAGTTTCAGACAGGTACAGGATAGTTGATGAAAGGGATGCCGACCTTGCGATAGTTTTAAGGGGGTATGGGAAGCATTTGCTGGAGCTGTACAAGTACCGTGAAAAATTAGGATTGCCTGTATATGATGATAATGGTTTATCAGCATCTGAGATTAAGAAACTTCTATCTCTTTCCTGAATCTTTTATTTTTTTGATGAACTCCTTAACTTTTTTTATGTGCTTTTCTTGTTTTATTTCACTATCAGTCAGGGCAAGGCAGGCCAAAGGTTCAGATTCAGAAACCCTCTCCATCTCAAGAAATATTTTTTTGTTATCATTGCCCTGCATTGTGCAGAAGAACGCAACCTTATCAAGCTTCTCATTATTCTGAAAAAGGTATGTTCTCACAGGGCTTGCCATGTTCCCTGCCCATACTGGAGTCCCTATTATGATAAGGCCGTAGTTTTCAGGGTTTAACCCTGTCTCCTTTATCTTCGGCATTATCCTGAAAACTGATTCAAAGCCGGATTTAATAAAGCCAAGAATGCCTTTTCTTGTTTTTACATCAAAGATTTCCTCAATGTCGCAGTCAAGTTTCTCTGAAATGTGGACTGCAATCTCTTTTGTCATTCCGGTCATTGAGTAAAATACAACTAAAGTTTTCATATTTGTTTGTTTTTTTAGCTAGTATATAAATTTTTTTAGTTATTGCTTCAAGAAGATAGTTAATCACCGAAAGGTTTTTATATTTGTTATCACTTTAAAATTAAAAATGGATTCTGAGGATAATGGGGGGGATGCAGAAAAAAGGTTTTCTAATCTAAACCTTAACTTAAAAAGGTCTTTTTCTAAGGTAAAAAATGACATACAAAAGATAGTCAAAACAAATGAAGAACATATTAATGAACTAAATACAAAACTAACTGACTTTGGGGATGAATATGTTGAAAAGCAGGAGTTTAATAATGAATTAAATTCTTTCAGCAAAAAATATGATAGTCTAAGAAGAGAAGTAAAGAAAAGGGAAAAGCTAAAAAAAGAGTTAAAAGAGGCATTAAAGCTAAGAGAGGCTGTTAATTCTGTTGCTGAGGATATTAAAAAAATTAATGGTATTAAAAAGGAGTTTGAAAAGTTTAAGGGTTCTGCTATTAATAGGGAAGAGTTCAATATGCAGGCAAACAAGTTTGACGCCAGAATCAAGAAAAGAGCGCAGGATATAAATAATATGAAAAAAGAGCTTGATGAACTGGGAAAAAAATTCATTGATGAATCATACTTCAACAAACAGCTTTCTGACCTAAGGCAGGAAATTCAGCTGGTAAGAAAAAATTCTGTTGAAAACAATTATTTTAAAAAAAACCTAAACAGGCTTGATTCAAGGTTCAAAGGGATAATTGACTTTTTGAAAAAACATCCTGAAATAAAAAAAGAAGACAAAAAAAAGATTGATGAAATAGAGAAATCTCAGGGAAAAGAAGAAAGCGCATTAAAAAGCGCCTGGAATGGGATAGTTGATTTTTTCACAGAAGAGGTAGAAGAACCTAAAGAGAAAAAACCTGAAAAAATTAAGAAAAATGGACTAGAGAAAAAGAAGAAACTCAACAAAAAAGAAAAAGAGGGAATTCTTAAAAGAACCTGGAATGCAGTTGTTGACTTTTTCACAGAAGAGGAGTCTAAGGAGGAATGGTTTGAAACAAGAGAAAAACAAAAGAAAAAAGAAAAAAAGCCAAAAAAAGCCCTGAAAAAAACCGATAAGAAAAATAAATTCATCAAGTATTTGTTTGTTTTAGCTGGTGTTTTAATAATATTTCTTATTTACTATTCAAATTTTTGGACTAAGCTCATTGGGTTCATAATTTCCTATAAATACAACATCTTGCTGGGGCTAATTATTCTGGCAATTATAATATTTCTCTCAGAAAGAAAAGATAAGTAAAAAACCTAAGTAATGAAAAAATGTGTGAATCCCATTCTGAATTTGTTAGTGTAAATGGACATGTGTACCACTTAGGGTTAAAACCGCAGGAGATATCAAAAAATATTTTCTTGGTTGGTGATCCTGCAAGAGTTGATAAGGTGGCAAAACATTTTGATGAGACATACTGCTGGGTTAATAATAGGGAATTTAGGACAATAACCGGAAAATACAAAAGAATGCCTGCAACTGTGATCTCAACAGGAATAGGGACTGATAACATTGAGATAGCTCTATTAGAGTTATACATACTTAATGAATTTTACCTAGAGAAAAAGTTAAGAAAAAATAGTTCTAAACCATTAACAATAATTCGTCTTGGAACTTCAGGAGGAATACAGGAGGATATCAAACCAGGGATGCTTGCAATCTCTTCCTATGCACTAGGCTTAGATAATACTGGAACTTTTTATGATAGTAAGATAAATGATGATCTAAGCCATAAGATAGAAGAAAAAGCTTATGAAGTTATTAAAGATGCAACACCTAAAAATAGGAGGTTTAGAGGAAAAATTCATCCGTATGTTTCAAAGGCCTCTCCGGAGATTGTGGATGCATTAAAAAGAGATACTAATGAATGTATAGTTGGAATAACTGCATCTGCTCCCGGATTCTTTGCACCCCAAGGAAGGTTAATAGAGGGGATTAAATCAACGATACCTAACTTATACAAGCATTTGGCAAAAATTTCTGTAAATGGTCAAAGAATAGTTAATTTTGAGATGGAATCCAGCACACTTTTTCATCTGGCAAATATCATGGG
This sequence comes from Candidatus Woesearchaeota archaeon CG10_big_fil_rev_8_21_14_0_10_33_12, assembly GCA_002762865.1. Taxonomy (GTDB): domain Archaea; phylum Nanobdellota; class Nanobdellia; order Woesearchaeales; family CG1-02-33-12; genus CG1-02-33-12. The sequence goes on from PCYE01000026.1 coordinate 23,711, forward strand.
CTACAAGGCAGGAACCATCTGCCCAATCGTAGCAAACAGAAATACAGGAGAGATGTTATCAACATCAGAATATAATAACACAATTGATAGATGCATAGAAACCGGCTTGAAGGCAATGCTTGATATTTATATGGGCAGGTGAACCTATTTTTTTAATGAAATCCTTAGAAGTTTTTCCCTGTTTTTAAATCCTTTAATTATCTTAACATCTTTTTTTAATTCTCTTGAAAGGAACTTAACAAGCTCTATATTTGCCTTGTTATCCTGAGCAGGGGCTTTTATATCAATAAGGTATGCTTCTCTCTCAGAATCAAGCTTGACAATCCTGCTCTTTGGTGAATTGGGCTTCAAAATAACCTTGATTATGCCTTGTTTTATTCCTTTCATCAGCTGTAATCCCGCCAGATATGATTGCATTTAGTGCATTTGAGGAATTTTGTCTCTGGCTCATCGCCTGCCCTTGTCTGCACAAGCCAATAGTATGCTTTCTTATTTCCGCACTCAGAGCATTCAGCTTCCATTATAGGAAGACTTTTAGAATCATCACCTTCTATAACATCAATCTCTTTTTCTTTTACAGTCCTTTCAACAATTTTGGTTTTTTCGAGGTCATTGCTTGCAAAACTGCATGAAGAACATGCCATCATTCTTTTCCCATCTATTTTCTTTGGCAATAATAAAGACCCACATTTTGGACAAAACATTTTTACCTCCTATTTAATAAAAAAATTCAATAAACCAACAAACCATATTTTGATGTAGCCAAGATAAGGAACCTTAAACAATGATTTGCCTATTATACTCTCTTCTGATATTCTTTCTTCGAAATTAATTGATAAATTATTATTGTCTCCCTTTGTCTGGAAATAATAATTATTGCTCTCTTTCCACTTTTTGACAATCCTATGTATTATTGGGTCTGGCCTATAGGTCTTGAATACAATAATGTTTCCGACTTCCAAGTCAGCAGGGCTGCTTCCTTTTAGTATTATTATATCCCCTTTGTTGAATCCGTTTTTAAGTACAAAATCATTAAAATCCTGCTTTGTTATGTTATACTGGCTGTATTGGCTAATCTTTACATTCCACCAATCATCAAAATTAAGGCTATTGTGCTCCATGCTGTTGCTGACAACTGCAACTATTGGATAGGAAGTTCCTAAAGCAAAGCCAATCCCTGGGTAAACTATGAATTTTATAAGAACAAATGCAAGTATAATATTAACAATCCAGCTCCATATGCTATTGTCCTCCCATATAAAATGCCATAATTTCTTCCATGTTTGTTTTAGACTTTTTTTATCCATAGTAAAGAAGTTTTTAAGCATTTAAATAAAAAACTATCGGTTTTGATGAATCAAATAGTTATTTATACCACTACTATTTTTATTATACTATGGAATCATGCACTAAATGCGGGGAAAAAGAAATATTTCTGGATGGCCTTTGTAAAAAATGCTATCTAAAAAAGAATCCATTGCTAGTATCTTTTAAGCCTGTGAAGATTCTTATATGCTTCTTTTGCCGCAAATATTTCTCTAATGGGAAATGGACAGGATTTAGAAAGCTTGAAGATTTAGTCAAAGATATTGTACAAAAAAGATTAGTGTTTAATGATGATGCCCAGATAAGCTCATTTAAGCTCAGGCCGATAATTCCAAAATACAAGGATGGGCCAAATGTAAAAGTAGACATCCAGACAGAGATTATTGTTTTTGGCACTTATCCTGGCAAAAAAACAGTTGTGAAAGAGGAATATGTCCTTCCAGTAAAAGTAATTTTTATCCTTTGCCCGAAATGCAGCAGGCACAAAAGCGGCTATTTTGAGGGCATACTGCAATTAAGGGATGTTGATGATGAAGTAATAGATTATGCTGTTAATGAAGCCAAAAAACAAAATCAAAGGGGCATCTTCATAACTAAACAATTAAAAGTCAGAAATGGATTTGACATTTACCTGACAAAAAGGGGCTATATACATGAACTTGGCAGAGAACTCCTGAATAAGTTTGGCGGTGAAACAAAAGCCAGTAAAAAATTGTTCTCAAGGGACAAGATGAGAAGCAGGGACATTTACAGGGTAAATGTTCTTTTCAGGCAGTCAAAATTCAAGAAGGGCGATATTCTGAATATAGACAATGAGTTATTTAAGGTAAAAAATATTGACCGCCATCTTACAGTTGCCAACATAAAAACAGGAAAGAAAACATCAATAATGCCAAAACATCTCAAAGTTAAGGCTGCTGAAGAGGTTAAAGAAACAATAGTTTCACTTGTCTTTCCGCATGTTGAGGTACTGGATCCAGAGACATTCCAGTCTGTAAAGCCGGAAAATGTCAGGAACAATAAATTCAAAGTTAACCAAAAAGTAAGAGTTGTTGTTTTAGAAGGCAATGTATGGCTTGTTGACTAGCTTAAAGGTATAATCTCATTAAATGAATTATAGTTCCTGCTATGAGCGGGACGATTATATTGTCATCAATTATCTTATTATTCATCCTTAATTCAACAGCTTCTGCTGTCATTGCGCCGAATGATGCCAGTAAAGCAGTCAGGGGACTTACAAAGAGCATTGCCCCGAGAAATCCGGTGATAGCACCTGCAATGTTTCCTTCTATTGATTTAAGGCAGTTAAGTGGATGCTTTTTCCTTCCAAAATGCCAGCCAAACAAATGTGAAACTGAGTCTCCAAAAGTGAGTATTATTATTGATGCAAGCGCAATATTCTTTTCAAATAGCTGAAGAACAAGCAAGCATCCCATTAAAAAAGAAATAGTTCCCTTTCCTGGAAATGTTTTTAATATATCTTTTCTTTCAAATAATTTTAAAAAGGAATAAATTACTGGAATCTTAAATTTCCTGCTTAGAATAGAGATTAGAATTCCAGCAATAAGTATAATAAACAAGATTAATGAATTTAATATATTGTTAATTAACAGGATAATAATTGCCAGTCCAAGGCATATGTGGAATGCCTGCCTTCTTACCTCAAACCTGTTAATTTCCATTTTCTTTCCTTGAGATTTATTATAAATAAGCTTGTTAAGTAACCAATTAAAGCTCCTGCAACAACATCACTTAGATAGTGAACCCCTATATAAATTCTGCTAAATGAAACAAAGCATACAGATAAAACCCATAGCAGCTTTAGCTTTGGGTATGTTTTATTAAGCACTGGAAGTGCTGCAAATGCAACAGCAGCATGTGCGCTTGGAAATGAATAATCCAGAAGGTTGAATAAAAAGTTCATTGATATTTCTAATGGTTTAGGTCTTGCTATTATGAACTTCAATAAATAAGTTATTACATAAGAAAAAATAATGCCTAACCCTAACGGCAATGCCCATTCTCTATTCTTTTTATTAAGCAGAAAAAAAGAAATTAAAATAATTATAATGATTAACATAGAGCTGGAATTTGCAAGTAAATATGAACTATAATCAAAAACAGGATTTTTAATTAAAGGCATTATTTTTAAGATTGTATTATCAGCCAAAAAACTTAATAATAGAACAAATGCTGCTATTATTAAACAATATTTTTTTATGCTATTAATTGTAAAACACCTGTGCTTATTATTGTTACAATTATGCCTGCTATTAAGACACCGATTATATCTGCTATTATGAATTTTTTGAAATCGAGACCAATTACATAAGCTCCTAAAGCTCCTGAGTAAACACCTGAGCCAGGCAATGGAACTCCTATGAACAATGCAACACCCCACTCACCATATTTGTCAACAGCTTTTTGTATCTTTTTCTGAGTCTTTATGACTACCTTATTATATGGGTTTGAAAATATTTTATATCGCAGGAAAAACTTCACAAACTTTTCAAGCATGAAATAAATTAAAATTCCAAGAATAATGTTTGCTATTACGCAGACTATGAAAACAGTCAGCCATGAAAGCTTTAAAACATCTATTCCGTAGGGTATGCTGGCCCTAAGCTCAAGAAAAGGCAGGAATGTTATAAATATTAAATATAGTATTTGGTTAAGCATAATTTAAAAAAAATAAAAGAGATATATAAAGGTTTTCAATACTTCTTTCTTAATTAGTCGGGCATGCAGCATTTACTCCAGAAAGAACATTTATAATCTGCCTTTGTTTCACTGCTTCTGCATCCAAAGAGGAATCTGCAGTTGCCGCCCATTTCTCCACAAGTTTTTTGTTCTTCTTCCTCTGTAATGTACCAGATGTTTAGGTATGCTTCATCAAACTTCTTTAAGCTGGTTTTACTCTCGTCTTCTGCTTTCAACAAAAGGCCTGCTTCATGTGCTATAAGATAATCCATTATTATTGGTGTTATACTAAAAGTATACTTTCCATTTTCTGTTATTTCTTTTGAACTAATTACTGTTGTATCAAAGTTTGGCTGGTTGTTCCAGCAAGCTGTTTCACTTTCCCATGGCCCTGTGATTTTGTGCACTGTTACTACCTGTTTTCCATAATCTTCCTCATAAAGCATTGCTATATTTTTTATTACTAATTCTGCTTTTTTTATTTCTTTTCCCTTAAGGTTGCTTAAATCAAAATCGAGCAGAGTTCTTACTTTTGTTTCAGTTGGCAAATTGCCTGTATAGAAAAATAAAGGTGATGAATAAACATCATTAGGGTAAAGCTCATCTAAAAAGGTATACTTGCCATCTATTTTGATTGTTTTTGTTTCTCCTAAATCTTCTTCAATGCAGGCTCCATCTTCACAGCCGTTTGGGCAAGTATAAGATTCTACGTAAAGATATCCATCCTCGCCACAATAAAACTCTTGTAAGATAGTCTCACTCTGATGGCAAACTGGGTCACACACTCCACATTCATCATTTACTGTAGATGGAGAACATTCAGATTGATCCGTACATTTTGTAGTTCCATATGTAGTTCCCTTGACATAATAATCTTTACCGCCGTCGGAGTCTGTGCATATTATTTGGTTGCAAGGATCAAATGTTTTTTCTAATTGCTGTTCGCACCATGACTCATTTCCATAATTTGTTGCATAAACCATTAAATCCTCGAAGTCGACCTTTCCATCTTTCAAAGGGTCTCCCAAATAACCGCAGAAGTCTGCAATATGGTTGTAGTTAGCATCTCCGCACTCAGAACCGTATGCATTTGTGAATGTTGCGTTTAGTTCTTTGCATTTTCCTTGTCCACAGTCCTCAGGGCAGTTGCAATAATCTTCTCCTAAACCACACTTGCCATCTCCACAGTTAGTGCATTTAAAAGAGGGATTTCTGTACATTGTGCATTCTCCATTAGACATAGGCGCCCAGTTTCCTACATTTTTAAAGCCTTCACAGCACACATCTCCTGAATTGCCTATTTTTCCTTCTTTAATACATAGTGGTTCTTTTTCAGGCGGTTCTAACTCAGGAGAAGGTGGTTCAGAAGGCGTGCATCCTATTTTAGCTCCATAACAGGATTGTCCTGCCTGGAAACAGCCAAAATCTTCACCTACTTTTTCCTGGCATTCACAGTCTGTGTCTGTTCTGCACCAGATTATTCTATATGTGTTTTCAAGTTCAGGGGCATATGTCAGACTACAGATTTTTTTACATGCTATATCACAATATGTTTTTCCTCCACTTATACACTGATGGCCTTGGGGACAAACCCCTGTGCTTGAGCATCCATACTGATATTTAGAAGGACATCCAGTTGGTTCAGCAGGGAGAGATGTTGTTGTTTTACATTTGCAATTAGTAGTATCACAACCATTTGTGCATTCACCCATATCATTACCATCACATTCTTCATTAGATTGGTCTATTTTACCATTCCCGCATGTTGGTTCTTCTATATCCTCTGGTGGTTTTATTTCACAACACTCTTTTCCACTGAAAGACCAAAAAAATAAAATTTTTCCTGTACATTCTGTTGTTGTCCATCCATAACCCTCAACACAATCTCTTGCTTTACTACAATAACATTTTCCAGTAGATTCAGTTTCTGCATTTGCGTTAGTTTCGTCTTCTTCATCAGCGAGTGTATCATCTGTATTATCCCCTATTGTTTGAGTGATTGAATCATCATTTCCACACACTTTCTTCCATCCATAGCAAGTTCGTCCACCAACACCGCAGCCATAATCGGATAATTTATCTCGACAATTGCAATCACTTTCCTTTAAATCAAGACAAGATAAAATATTGTATTTGTCTCCTGTATAATACTTAATGTTGCACCCTATTACGCATGGTTGATTAGAATATTCAATATTATCATCCCCTGTCATGCAGCGAGAAGCACCACTTGGTGCAACAGATTTTGGTTTTTCACAGGCAAAAGGATACGTACTTGCTGGGCAATAACTTGGTCTTTCTGAGTCAGGAGAATTGACTGGTTCTGTAGTTGGAGTTGGTTTAGTAGAACCTAATGAAGGAGTTTCTTCTTTTACTAAAGCGCCATCCTTGCAAACATAACCTGACTTTGATTTCTGCTCATTATAAACAAGCTGGTCAGACCAACAGTAAAATTCCTTCACAGTTGTTGAATCAACACAATAGTCTGTCCTTACTGCTCCTGTAGATGACACGCATTTTCCCTTTGTGTAATAATCTTTTCCCCCATCTGTTTCTGTGCAACTAGCTGCTCTTACCGCAATAACACTTGTTATAATAAAAAGACTGACCAAAACTGCCAAAAATAATTTTTTGTTTTCCACTTACATCGCCTCTTGTTTTTTTGATTTAATTATTAGATGATTATCAAATAGTTTTTTGATTATGCCTGCTCGACTGAAACTCCATCTCCTAATCCCGTTAACCTTAACTTAAGCCTATTGCTGCTGATGTTAATGCAAAGTATTTTGCCTTCACTAATCTCAATTCTTGAGAGTTTCATTGAATCTGGGCTATCCCCAACAAGAAAAACATTATTGTCTGTGTCTTTTATAGAGTCTACAATCCACGGGTCTAAATCATTAGGCATTTGAGGAAAGAAAGGTTCTTCTCCTATATTTTGATAAAAGCATATTTTCTTTATCTTTGACGGAACAGTATAAGTTTCTGTTTCTGAAGAGTCGTAGTCAGAACTCATTTTTTCAAAATCCTGTTTTAGGGAATCTTTAAAATTTACAAGCTCAACCTTATTTGCATTTTCATTAATGACTTTTATTGCATTGTAGCTGTAAAGCAATATCCCTGCTGTTATTATTAGTGTAAGAATATAGATAAATACTTGGCCCTGAATCTGTGCTTTCTTCATTTTATACTATTTTTGTATATTGGTATATAATTTATTAAGAAACTAGTATATAAACATTCCTATTTTTTTGGTTTTTTCCTTAAGGTATCTGGTTTTTTTCAGAGTTTTAATCAGGTCTTCTGGCTTTCTAAATTCTCTTTTTACATTTGTGCAGATTCTTTTGTTTTGAATAAATGTTTTCCTGTGCTTTTTCATGAATGCCTTAACATTTTCCTTGTTTTTGATTGGAGGACCAATTCTTTTATAATATTCAGAAAGAATCTCATCTTTAAGGATAAACCAGAACAATGAACTTTTTTTCTTGTCCCATTTCCACCCTTTTTCATAAATGCTAAATCCGTTCAGAACAAGATTTTTGCCAATATAATTAAATGCCTTCAAAAGTTTAGAGCCAACAATATCTTCTTTTCCCTCAAATGTTTTTATATCAAGCAAAACAAGTTTTTTGTGCTTTGACTTATCTTTAAGCTCTTCAACAGTAATCTCTTTTTTCTCAAAAAACTTCTTAGATGGTTTTTTCAAGAAATTATTGGCAGAGTTCTTAAACAAAAAAAAATTTTCCTTACTTAAAACAGCAGCAGCATTTCTCTCTGGCTGTATTGGATCAATCACAACCAATGAACTAAGTTTTGATTTATTTAATCTTTCCAAAGCATTACCTTTGTAATAATTATTAAAGTCAATAACCTCTTGCTCCTTCCATTTAAGGGCATTTTTCAGTAAAGGCATAAACCCAGCGTAATAGATTGTTAATATATCCAACACATGGCCGGAAAATCCCTTTAGGTATGATTCTGCTCCGTAAACATTGCATGCTTTGCAAAATGCTTTTACCAGCCTTATCTCATCTGCTAATTTTGGATTTTTATCTAGGTTATCCTTAACCCATTTGACATGCAAAGGTGAGCAGTCTGTTATATTGATTTCTTGTTCCGCTTTTTTTATATTCAGAACAGGAACAATTTCAAAATTTATTTGATTTGATTTGAAGTTGAAGTAATCCCTTGAGCCATGGATTCTTTCAACTCTTGGAAAAATCTTAATAATTTTCTCCAGCAAGTCAGAAATATTCTTTTTTTTGTAAGATAAATTAAACCTAACGAAGATATCGCAGTCATAATCATCTTTCAGGAAAGTTCCCTTTGCTATTGAGCCGCCAAGAACAGCCATTGCCTTAATTTTCTTTTTTTTGATTTCAGAGTTTATATTATCTAAAACAACAGTACACTTATCCATTACATCTTTTTTTGGCCTTAATTCATCAATAACCTGTTTTAAAAGCTCCATACTTTATTTTAAAGCTATTCTGTATAAAAGTTTTATGTTTTTAGAATAAGTTGTATTAAGTTCATGTCCATAAGAAGATTTTGTTAAGTAAAGTTTATTCTTATTAACAATAATAACCTAATTTATTTTATCATTGTATATAAATCTTGTAAATTCCTGTAAACAATTTTCTTTTTGTTTGGAGGAAGTTTTTCATATAGTTTAGTTATTTCCAAGTATTCAGAAGTTGCAGCATTTATGTTTCCCCGTATTATCAGTTTTTTTGCATTGTTTATTTTGTTATTTATTTTTATAACATCACTCTTGCTTGTCCTTATTCCAAGGGCAGAAATTCCACCCATCTTCCGCGTAATGTAAATTAATACTACAAGAAGAACTATTATCAAGACATAAAGCAAATATGATGCATACTTGTCCCCTTTAAATTCCTTTGGCTTAATAACAGCTTCCTCTTTAATTACACCAAACAGTTCTTTCTTGGTTATTGTCTTATAGCCCTGTTTTGAGGCCATAATCTCTAATTCATAGTTTCCAATATGCTCTGCTTTAACAAAAGTTGGAAGAATTAGTTGTTTTGTTGTTTTGTCCGGATAAGTCAATACTGCTGTCACAGAAGGATTCTCAACACTGCTTGAATAATCAATATATATATTATCTCCTTTTACAAATACTTTTGTCATTTCAGAGCATTCAGAGTCTTTGCAGATTTTTGGTTGAAGATAAATAATCTGAGATATCTTTACTTCAAATTCTTTTCTTATATCAAATTTATAAGGTTCAATAACTGATAGGTATGCAAAACAATTGCTTGAAAGAAATTTTTCATCTACTTTCCCATAAGTATACTCTCCTTGAAAAGACTTTCCTTTTTTCAGTTTTACTTCTTTTACTTCTAATAAATCTTGAGGGAAATCACCAACACAACTAATTCCTTCAATATATTTTATATCCTCATCTTCAGAACTTAGGATACTATACACAAAATTTATTTCATTGCCTTCATAGAAAAGAGGGTTTATTTCAATTTTTATAGAAGGTATAGCATAAACTAAATTACTTAATAATAAAATGAATAAAATGTTAAAAATTATTTTTTTTAATATTT
>PCYE01000026.1:33334-56403 GCA_002762865.1 Candidatus Woesearchaeota archaeon CG10_big_fil_rev_8_21_14_0_10_33_12
TCCATGGAAGTATTTCCTCAAAATTATAACTGGGTTTTATATTTAATGTTGGATCTCCTAATAAAGTAGCCATATAAAGTTGGTATGTATACCGGAAAGATTTTGCAAAAGATTCTCCTATCGTTAAATTATGATAATAAATTCCATCAATTGTTCTTTTGTAAATTTTATCTCCGCTAAATGCAATTGAAACTGTGCCTATATAAGAAATTGCTCCTTTTCTTATAGCCCTATTACAAAAAGATTCCCCTTCTTCTGTAGCACATGTTAAACAAGCATCCATAAACAGAAGAGAATTTTTTAAGTATGGAATTTCTAATGAGGATATTCCTGCTGAAGTTCCACTTCCATGATCCATATAATGTATTAATCCTCTATTTTTCCATAATTCTGGCCAGTTAATTGGATCATAAGTTATTTCACATATGAAATCAGTTCCAGAGGTAGAAGTTGGCACAATGCTGCAGTGTGCATTATAACCTACATTGTTAAAGAAAATAGTCCAATTATTTGCTAGTTTTATAGCATAATTAAAAGAACAAGATAAAAACTCAATATTATTTGTTTTTTCTATTTTTTCAAAAAATAAATCTCTTGATAAATAGCTTGAAACATCTGATACACTAATTCCTTGTATTCTTCCAACAGACAAATCTGGATGTTTGTCATTTAGGTAAATATCCCCATACTCCGAATTATCTAAAGATCTGTAATTAGAATTAGATACAGTAAAATTATTATCTCTAATAGGTATTGCAGATGGAGAACTAAATACTGTTAAAAAGCCATAAATATAATAATCATTATATTCTTTACTTTGCCATATGAAATCCTCATCAATTAAAATAGGATTTTCCATGACTTTCCCTTCACTTATCTCTTTTTTTTGGTTTGTGTTAATATCATACATGTAAAGAAGAGTACTACCACAAGAACTAAATTGACAATGATCTTCAGCATTACATTCCGAGTCTTCTTGACATTCTTCATGGGTAGAAATGCAGTAACCACAATCTGAAGGGTTATTACAAGATTTATCTGGAATATCTTTGCAATATTTTTCTCTACTTGCATCAAACCATATTATTTTTTTATTATTTATCCTTGGTTTTAATTCATAATGTATTTCTACATTATTAGCTATTAAACTCACCTTACTACTGGTAATATCATACAAATACAAGTTGTAAACTCTTTCAGAAGAGTAATTTGTCCAAATAATTTTGCCCCCCTCTATTTGTGGATAATTTAAATTCTGCCCAACAAGGTTTATATTTTCTTCGGAAGTATCATAGATGTACAGGATACTTCCATTTTGCCAGATAACTTTATTTTGTGAGATTCCTATATCACTTATATAATCTTCTCGAGTAATCATTTTCTTATTATTGTTTATTAAATTATAAACATAAAGAACTTCTTTTTTAGTACAATAATAACTAAGGCAACTTCCTTCTTGGCAATCAGAATCTTTTTCACAGAAGTAACCATTTGAACAATAACTTCCTTTGCAATCATCATAGTTTGAACAAATTTCTCCTGAAATAGGGCATATTCCTTCGGGTTCCATCTCAAGCCATATAACATTATCTCCACTTATATCTACTCCATCTGGAATACAAAAATAATTATATTCCCCTAACTCTGTAGTATAACCTAATTCCAAATCATAAATATTTATATAACATTTAGGATTTGAATTATGATCAATTTCAAATTTTTCATAAGCAATTTTACCATCTGATATACTAAAAAAATCTATTCCTTCTCCAATAGGCAGCTTTTTTGTTGATTTATCCTTTAAATTGTAAGTATGTAACCATCCATCTTTGAAAATGATTTTACTGTCCGAAATCGCTATTTGATCATCATAACTATTAAAAAGGTAGATTTCTTCTTTATAATCTTCATTTATGTTACTTTTATACATTCTCCTAATTGGACTTTCAAAATTATTATTTTTTATCCCCTTACCATTATTTATAATGTAGGGCATAAAGTTTTTTATGTTTTGCTTTAAAGCTAAATCAATTTCTTCATAATTTCCATTTGCAGTAAAAATAACCTCATGCTTTGCACTCGCTAAAATTGGAGAAGCTAGAGAGGTTTTACTATAAAGTTCCAAAATAATGTTTCCTGTTTTTTCAGGTTGGAATGGTTCACTAACCTTTATATTTAAATCATTTGGATTAACTAAAATAATTTTATCTGTGTTTGTTTCGTCAACATATTTTTGTTGCAGTTGTTCTAGACTATATTGCTTGTTACATTCTGCTTCTATTGGATTCACACTTCCAACGCAGATAATATTCTTGTTTGAAAAAGTGCTTTCTGAATCAAGTTGTGTTCCTTTAATTATTAGAGGAGCATTAATTAAGGAAGCATATGTTGAGGCAAGTAAAGCTAATTCATAATCATCTTCAACATAAACAATATCCTTATATGATTCCCAATAAGATAGATAATCTTCTGGCGTGATTGAGCTTATTTGTTCTTGCAATAAACCAGCTCCAAGCTCTGGCTCTGCAACAAAAAGGTTTGCCAGTTCCTGTGGTGTTTCGCCAACAGCAGTCAGTTCATCAGGAGAATACTGCTGCATGAAATAAATTAGTGAATCTGCATCAAAGCCAGTATTCCATTCTACAACAGCGTCATCTTTTACTTTAAGAGTAAACTCAAAGATACCTTGGTTTGGATCAACAACTTCTATTATTCCATCAGCAGGCTCGACAAATTCTAAAAAATCAGGGAGTTGTACTATTTCTACTCTTTTGAAAGGATTATATGGGTTTATATTTTCAGAATAAATTTTGTATTTGAAAATTATTATTTCCCCTGGCTCCAAATTTGTTGATTTACTAACCTCTTTTTCACCATAACCTCCGCCAGCTTCCCTCTCTTTTGTACACCATACTTCAATACTATATTCTTCCCATGGACTGGTTAAATCAACATAAAGATTGTTGTTTTCCTCTTCATGGTAGATTAATGTAGGATAAACACAGACATTGTCTGGTGTTCCTGTTCCTCTTTGGCATTGTTCTTCACTTCCTGTCCAGGTTGTTACAGGGACTAAAGGCAGAACATCTTTCCAGTTCTTGTCTGAGATTAAGAAAGCTTCCTTGTTAGAATATAATGACAAATCTTTTTTATTTTCTGTTGCAATTTCTTCCTTGCATGAGCCATCATCCTGGCATTCTTCTTGTTCAGGGCATCCGCACTTTTGACAATTCTTGATTAATATGCCATTACCACCATAGGTTAGGTCACTATTATCACAATAATAAGGCTTGGTTGAAGAGCACTTTCCAAATAATGTGCCATCTGAGCATTTATCAGTTTCATCACCCAGAACAAAACTCTGAACTTTACTCCATTCAGTGTCTTTTACTGCATAATAAAACGTTTTAGAAGGATTAATGGCAAAACCCAAGTCTATTGTAAATGCTTTTGAGTTGGTTTTGGCCCATACATAGCCTTCATCCTGACCAATATCCTCATCTTTCCTTATATTAATCCAGAAAGGGGCAGTCCCCTCATAGGTAATGGTCACATTGTTTCCATCAACAGAGTGATGGACATCTGAGATTGCAGAAACAAAAGGAATCAATAAGATAACTATTGAAAAGAATACTAAAACCTCTTTTAATTGCATTTTATATATATCTAATAAGGTAAATATATAAAATTATCTATTTAAAATTTACCAACACTCCGCAGTATCGACTAACCAAAAGCTATTTAAATAAACAATATTTCAAACTTTTAGTTAAGATTTTTATAAAATTATAAAAAAGAGTGAGTTAATGACAAGGATTAATAAGATTGTAATAAAAGGGTTTAAATCATTTGCAAAAAGAACAGAGCTGTTGTTTAGCAATAATTTTAACTGCATTCTCGGACCAAATGGCTCTGGAAAGTCAAATATTATGGATGCCTTGTGTTTTGTACTCGGAAGAACCAGCTCAAAAAGCCTCAGGGCTGAGAAATCTGCAAACCTTATTTACAATGGCGGTAAAAAGGGGGTTCCTGCAAAAAGCGGAGAGGTAAGCATTTATTTTGATAATTCCAGAAAAATATTTCCATCTGATGATTCTGAAATAAAAATTACAAGAATTGTAAAGCAAACTGGAGCCAGCATATACAGGATAAATGACAAGAGAAGAACAAGGCAGCAGGTAATTGACATGATGTCTGTTGCAGCAATTGACCCAAGCGGATATAATATAATGCTGCAGGGGGATATAAACAAGTTTGTTGAGATGTCTCCTGAGCAGCGCAGGTTAATAGTTGAGGAAATAGCAGGAATTTCAATATATGAGGACAAGAAAAAGAAGGCGCTTAACGAGCTTGATAAGGTTGAGGATAAGCTGAATGAAGCTGACATAATACTTGCAGAAAGGGAGACATACTTAAAGGAATTAAAGTCAGAACGTGACCAAGCTTTAAAGTACAAAAAGATGAATGACAACATAAAGCAGAATAAGGCAACATACCTTAATATCCAGATAACAAAAAAAGAGGATGGGCAAAAAAAGTTTGAATCAGAGATTAAATCATGCAATGATAAAATAAAAGATGTTCAGGATAAAATAAGCAACTTAAAGAAAACAGTTGCTGAAAAAAAGAGTGAAATAAACAAGATAACAAAAGAAATCGAAGAAAAGGGGGAGAAAGAGCAGCTTGATATGCAGAAAAAGGTTGAGCAGTTAAGGGTTAATATTGAAACAAACAAAGCAAGACTAGCCACATGCGAGAATGAGCTTGTAAAGATTGACTCAAGGAAAGACCAGCTGCAAAAAGACCTTACAGAAATTCATGAAAAGATTGATAGCCTGATATCAGAAGTATCAAAGCTGGAAAAAATAAAAAAAGGCAAAAATAATGATATTTTAAAGCTTGAGGATTCTATCAAGAATTTCAAGAAAAAACACAAAGTAAATAACCTGGATGAAATTGAAAAAGAGATCGAGGAAGTTGAAAAACAGGAGGAAGAAGGGCAAAGAGAAATACAAATTCTTAGGGAGAAACAGCAGGAACTTCTAAGGGAAAAGGATAGGGTTGAATATCAAATCCAAAATATTGAAGCTGCAATGCAAAAGGTCCTTGAGGTTGAGAAAGAAAGCAGAGAAGATATAGAAAACCTAAATGAAAAGAAAAATGACTTCAAGAAAAAAACACTTGAGCTTAATAAGCTCTTAAATGAGGATTCATCACTTGCAGCCCAACTGGCTAAATCAAAGGATAATCTCCTATCAGCAAAAGGGGAGCTTGAAAAATTAAAAGTAAAAAATATTGGAATAACAGAAAAAGCATCAGCAAACATTGCTGTTAAAAGCATTCTTGACCAGAAACAAAACATCAAAGGGATTTATGGTACTGTTGCTGGATTAGGTCATGTGTCTGCAAAATACTCACTGGCTTTAGAGGTTGCAGCTGGCTCAAGAATACAAAGCATAATAGTTGAGGATGACAAGGTTGCTGAAACCTGCATAAAATACCTTAAAAATAATAAGCTAGGAGTTGCAAATTTCCTGCCATTGAACAAGATAAAAGGGGCAACACCTGATAATGAAGTGAAAAAAGTATTGTCCGCAAATGGAGTCCACAATTTGGCAATTGAGCTTGTTTCGTTTGACAGCAAATTCAAAAAAGCATTCTCTTATGTCTTTGGAAAAACAATTGTTGTTGACAACATCAATGTTGCCAGGCGAGTGGGCATAGGAAGCTACAGGATGGTTACCCTTGAAGGGGATCTGATTGAAACAAGCGGCTCAATGCGTGGCGGTTATAGGAAAAAATCAAGAGTAAGCTTCCAGCAGGAAGATTTTACAAAAGATCTCCAAGAGTGCGAGAAAAAAGAGAATGAGCTTCAGGAGATTTTTGACATCCTTCAGCGCCGCAGGTCAGAAGTCGAAGAAAATATCATCAAATTAAGAAATGAAAAATCATCTCTTGAAGGAGAGATAATAAAATTAGAAAAAATACTTCATCTTGAAACAGGAGACACAGAAGCCTCAAAAAAACAAAAGGACAATTTAAAAGAGAACCTGAAAGAAGTTGATAAGCAGATAGCTGGCACAGAAAAGCACATAGAGGAAAGCAACAAAAAACTGGCATCAATAAAAACAAAAAAACAGGAGCTGAGAATAAAAATCAGCGGATTGAGAAACCCAACACTACTTGCTGAACTTAACACATTTGAGGATAAAAAACAGGAGATAAAGAATGAGATTCTTGAGATTAACTCAAAGATAAGCAGCATTAATACACAGATAAATGACATATTGAAAAGAGACGAAGAAAATATAGGAAGAATACTCAAAGAGCAGGAAAAAGAAAAGAAAGATTTCTCAACAGAACTTGAGCAGATAAAAGAAAGGATAAAAAAACAGAAAGAAGAGCTGATTAAAAAAGAAAAAACTCAACAAGAATTCAGGACAAAATTTAAGGAACTTTTCAAGAAAAGGGATGACATAAATAATGAAATACTCAAGACTGAAAGTGAAATAATGAACAATGAAGACCAAAACCGCGGGACAGAAACAAGGATGAATAACCTCTCAATGAAAAATGTTGAGGTCAAGGCAGAGCTTGCTGGCCTGAAAAAAGAATTTGAGCAATATGAGGATGTTGAATTATTAAAAGAAAAAAGCGAGGAATCACTTAAGAGTGAAATAAACAGGTTTGAGGCACTTATCGGAGAGTTTGGTGCTGTAAACATGAGGGCTTTGGAAGTTTATGATAATATAGAAAAAGAATATAAGAAACTGCTTGAGAAAAAAGAAAGGCTTGCATCAGAGAAAAAAGATGTTATTACAATGATAGATGAAATTGAAGGCAAGAAAAAAGAGCTTTTTATGGTAACCTTTAATGCAATTAATGAAAACTTCAAAAATATCTTTTCCAAGCTTACATCAAAGGGAATTGCATCTGTTGTATTGGAAAATGAGAAAGAGCCATTTGAAGGGGGTCTAAGAATTAAGGTCAAAATAACTGGCAAAAAATTCATGGATATACACTCATTATCAGGCGGAGAGAAAAGCCTGACAGCACTGGCATTCATATTTTCAATCCAGGATTATAAGCCAGCATTATTTTATGTGCTTGATGAGGTTGATGCTGCACTTGACAAGCATAATTCAGAAAAACTTTCAAAACTTATCAGAAAGTATTCTGAAAAAGCGCAGTATATTGTAATATCACACAATGACAGCACAATAACAGAGGCAGACACGCTTTATGGTGTTTCCATGGGTATTAACGGAGTCAGCAATGTTATCAGTCTGAAAATATAATTTCTTTTAATGATTCCTCTATTCCTTTGATTGTTTTATCCCAGTTGTAGAATTCTATGATTGTTTTTCTTGCGTTTTCCCCTATTTTTGCCCTAAGTTTCTCGTCATCCAGCAGAACAGCTAGGTTTTTGGATAGTTCATAAGAGTTTTGCTTATTAAAGAAAAGGCCATTATAGCTGTTTTTTATATAATCCTTAATATAGCCGACAGGTGTTGAAACAACTGCAATACTACATGACATTGCCTCCATTGTTGATAGAGAGGATGTCTCTGTTAATGATGGCATCACATAGATATCCATTGCCTGCAAATATGGAACAATGTTATCAACAGATTCAATAACAATAATATCCTTTTTTGACTCAAGCATTATTCTCAGTTCCTTAACTCCTTTTCCTATGATTAACAAAACAAGTTTGTCATATGATTTTCTCAACCTAAGAAAAGCCCTGTAGAGTGTTACAAGATCTTTCTCGCGTCCAATTCTGCCGCTGAATCCAATGACTACATGCTCTGGATTAATTCCTATTTTTTTCTTTGCATCCTTTTTATTACCTGCCGGACTAAATTTAGATGTGTCTGCTCCCAGATGAATAACATTTTTCTTTGTTCTTATATTATGCCAGTTCAGTATCTCTGCAACCTCCAATGAAGGAACCATCAGCAGGCTGCATTTGTTATACAGGCATCTTGCAGCTGCCTTTGTAAGGAAGCTTATTAAATTCCTAAATGGATTTTTTCGCGAGATGCTCTTTGAGAATAGCTCCCATTCAATAGAATGTATGTATGCAGCAAGGGGTTTTCTAAAAAATCTTGCAGCTAGTATCGCAGGAGCACCTATTGGGCCTATTGTCTGGGTCCAAACTATATCTGCCTGCTTAACAGCTTTTATAACTCTTCTAATGCAAAATTTAGCAGGGGTATAATCCCCAACACGGATTCTTGAAAGCGGTATCCTGATAATGCTGATATCTTTGAACTCTGCCAGTTGGCCATTGAACCTTGGTGCAATAACAGTGATATCATAATCAGCTGAAAGCTTAGGCAGGATTTCATTGAGAAACCTTGCAATACCATCCCATCTTGGAAGAAAAGAGTCTGTTGCTATCAAAAGTTTTTTTTTCATTTTATCTTATAAAACTTCTCTGCATACTTGCAGTCATTTTTTAGCCCATTCATAAACGCTGTTATATAAACTCCCAGATAAGGAGGCAGCATTGCAATAATCTGGCTCTTAAAGCAGTGAAGCGCTTTGAGTTTTATCTTAAATGTATCACTTATGTCAATGTAAACCTTGGGAAGATGCCTTTTTTTGAGGTCAACTGCATTCCATACATCAAATCCAAGAAGGTCTCCTTTATAGCTGACTTCGTCAAGAATTTCATTTACAATCTTATAAACTGCCCTGTGATCTTCATGCACATCATCAGGCACATGGGTAAATATTCTTGAAGGCTTTTTTTCATCTAATAGTTTTTTTATCCTGTCTTTAAGGTCTTTGTTCTCAACCTCTTCAAAAAATTTTCCTTCTTTAATGCCAAAGAAAACAACCCCTGAGCCACCAATTACTTCGTCAGCTGACTGTGCTTCCTTAACTCTTATTTTAACACTAACCCTTTTTTTAAGCCAAAGATGGGATGTTTCACCATATGAGAAAATGATTGTAAAAATTTCTTTTCCTTCTTTTGCATATTTAGCCAGTGTTCCTCCTGGCCCGAGTATCTGGTCATCAGAGTGAGCGCATATAACAAAGATGGATTCTTTTTTTTCCATAGAATTAATTAAAATGTGTTTATTAATTAAGTTTTCTATTTAGAATGATGGGGCGACGGGAATTTGAATCCCGGACACCATGATCTTCAGTCATGTGCTCTCCCAGGCTGAGCTACCGCCCCATAATAAGAATAAAATTCAATTAACTTTTATTCGACGTCTTCTTCAGAAGTTTCTTCTGATTCTGGCTCTTCCTCTAAGCTTTCATCTGCTTTGCCAACAACTTCCAAAGTACCCTGCCTTCCTGTTGTCAGCTGAGGGGTGCCCTGCCATTCATTGACAAAACCATTCTTAATCTGGATTGTATCTCCGACCTTGACCTTATCAATATCATCATTCCACAAACTCAAATTTATTTCTCCGGTCTCATCCTTAAGTTTTGCAGTTGCAACCCTTCCAGTCTTTCCAAACTTGTTAAACTCCCTTACTTCTCCTACTTCAACGACCTCTGCTGTGAGATCAACATTTCCTTGTTTTATTTCTAAATCTTTTATTGCCATTATTAACACCTTCTATGTTTTATTTAAAGAAAAAGCAGATGATTTAAAAAGCTTTTTATTTGTAATCTTTTAAGTATAACATGTTTTAGTATTTTTTGTAAATTGTTAGGTATAACATTGTTGGTTTAAAAGCTGAAATATTCTATACTGTATCCAATTGAGTTTTTCAAAAGATTTATATTATTTCAATCTTTTTAATCAATTATGAACGAAAAAATTTCAATTATGATTGGTGGTAGTATGACTTTTGCCTCTAAAATGAAAGAAGCTAAAAAAGTCCTGGAAAAATTTGGTTTTGATGTAAATGTTCCTCTTGATACTTATCATGTAATTAAAGAACCCGAAAAAAAATGTGATATTAAATTCATGAAAAAATTAGGAGTTGGTAGAGGTGATGCAGAATTAGTAGCAAAAAGCGACGCTTTCTTAGTTTTAAATTACGAAAAAAATAGCATTAAAGGTTATATTGGTTCTGGAGCCTATCGTGATATCTGTATAGCTTGGTGGCTGAAAAAGAAAATTTTTTTCCTCTTTCCATATGATGAAACTCAAAATAACCACAAATATGAGATGTTAGGGTTTGCACCAATAATTTTAGATGGAAAAATTGAAAATATCAACTCTTATTTGCTTTGAAAAACTTAACTTCCTACAAAAGATATAACAAGAATTCTGATGTTAATATCTTATTTTAAATCCTTAAATTCAATCTCTTTATCTATAAGTTTTCTTAGGATATCTTTTAGCTCAGCTATTTTTACCCGGGTTTGTTTTGTTGTATTCCTATCTCTTATTGTAACTGTTTTGTCTTTTAATGAGTCAAAGTCAACTGTAATGCAAAAAGGGGTTCCTATCTCATCAGCCCGTGCATATCTTCTTCCAATTGAGCCTGAGCGGTCATAGCTAATATTGAAATATTTTTTTATACTTTCATGAATTTCCTTTGCCAAATTCTCAAGCTCTGGCTTGCCCATTAAAGGAAAAATTCCTGCTTTTACTGGAGATAGTTTAGGGTCAAGCTTTAAAACAATATTTCCTCTTTGTTTATCATCGTTATAGGCATCGAACATGAATACAAGGAATGCACGCCCAACACCAAGGCTTGGCTCTGCAGAAACATGCGGAACAATTTTCTTGTTTGTGTCCTGGTCAAATATGCTCAAATCTTTCTTTGAGTGCTTTATGTGCTGCTGCAGGTCAAAATCACTTCTGTCTGCTATTCCCTCAAGCTCTTTCCATCCAAATGGAAAATTGTATTCAAGGTCCCAGCAGTCAGATGAGTAATGTGCGAGCTCCTCTTTAATATGCTGCCTTATCCTAAAATTGTCTGGATTTGCACCGAGGCTGATAAACCATTTGTGCTCTGTTGCAAGCCAGTATGCAAGCCATTCTGTGTTTATTACCCTGTTTTTTAATGCCTGTTCTATTGTCATCTTTTTAGGATTTTGATTTTTCTTCTGTGTTTCCTCTGAAAGAACATTTATCTCGTGCTTTAGAACCTCTTTTATGAAAGGGCATTTTTTTGCATTATCAGGATGGACAAAATATTCTATTTCCATCTGCTCAAACTCCCGGCATCTGAAAAGAAAATCTCTAGGAGAAATTTCATTCCTGAATGCCTTGCCGATCTGTGCAATCCCAAAAGGCAGTTTTAATCTTGAGCTTTCTGCGACAAGCTTGAAATTTGCAAAGATTAGCTGTGCTGTCTCTGGCCTCAAATAAGCTGTGCTGCCCTCTACCGGCCCAACATTAGTCTTGAACATAAGGTTAAGGTCTCCTATTATCTCATATTCTCCGCCGCATTCACATTTTACTTTTCCTATTTCACTTTTGTCTACCTTGTTTGGCTTTTTGCATTTTTTGCATTTTACATGAACATCATTGAAATTTTCGACATGGCCGGAAGCCTTCCAAACCAAAGGGTTTGTTATAATGCTTCCGTCAATGCCTACTATATCCTCTCTCTCCTGCACATGGAATTTCCACCATTCCATTTTGATATTATTATTTATTTCAACGCAATTCGGCCCAAAGTCAAAGAATCCGGTCAGGCCCCCGTAAATCTCTCCAGAAGGAAATACAAGGCCCTTCTTCTTGCAGAAGATGGCCATATCCTCAATTGATAGCTTATTATCTGCCATATTGAGTATAATTAAAAACCTCTAATATAAAATTGTTTCTATCTGGTTAGTAAGATATAGAAACAAATAAATATGTCTAAGGTGGTTGAGGTTTTATGGAAGAAGAGCAGGTTGAGTATTCAGGGCATTGGTGGTAGTATAATTTTTTGTTAATAATGAAAGAAATAAAAATTATCCAACAATTTGAAGATGTTTTTATTGAAGCTGGAAAACTAGCAGTAAAGCTAAGAAATGACGCTGTTGTTAAGCAAAAACATAATACTGGAATAAAGGACATTGATATTGTAACGAGTTCAGATTTGGCTGTTCAAGAATTTGTTCTGCAAAAATTAGTAAAGTCTGAGCTAAAACACTATGAAATTGTTGCAGAAGAAGATACCCCTGGTAAAAACTTGTTCGCAAAATCTTCTGATTATGTAATTACCATTGACCCAATTGATGGTACAAACTTATACATCAGTGGTAAAAAAATGTATTCTATAATTATTACTATTCATAATAAAAAAAGGCCAATTTATACTTTTTGTTATTTTCCTGAGGTTAAATGGGGGGTGAAAATTGTTTATGACAGATATCAATTTTTTGGTAATAAACCAGAAATAATACATAATACAGTTTTACCAAAGACAGTTGTTTACTCATTTTATAATCCTATAGATTGTATTTCTGGGCAGTCTGCAAAATTATTAAAAAAAGGTTATGTTTTTCGAAATAAAAAAGAAATTACCGATGACGCAGGATCAACCGCTCTTTTTCTATTAGGAATTGTCGATGGGTATTTTGAAGAGAACGGGTCAGCTGTTGATTGCCTTGTTGGGCTTCATTATGCATTAGCGCGGGGTTTTAAAGTTTACCAAAACATTGACTTAACAAAAACGGTTCCGAGTATAATTTCTGGCGGAAACGATGAATATAGAGGTAATTACCTTGTTATTAGAAACAAATAAATATAATCCTTGCTTATGTAATGTTATGGAAGATACAATCACAATTTCAGTTGGTGAGAAAAAGACCTTAAGGCCAAGTTTGATGAAGTGGATAGGCCTTGTGTACTGCGGAATGCCAAATGAGAATACTTTTTCTTTGAGTTATATGGAAACTACTGGTTACCAAGGATATGCTCTAAATTTGTTTTATCCAAAAAGCATGAGCAAAATAAAAATAAAGAATGTTGAGTTTAATGTTGTGAGTGTAACGCCTGAAAAAATCACGCTCCAGCAGATAAAAAATCCCTTAGGTAAGAATTCTTTTTGAAACTTAATAAAAAGATTTAAAATAAAAAGCTCTAATTCTTAATAAATCTCACCTAAATTTATTTTTTACTTAAAAGTAACAAATAACCGAAAGATTTATAAACTAAAAGGTTAATTATAAAATAATAGGGTGGAATAAATGGTGGATATGTACGGAACAATATTCTCAATAAAAGTTAATCCTGGAGTAGAGTATGCTACAATGCTTGCCAGCTATGTAAGGGACCTTGCAGAAAATAGGGAAAAAATACCTTATAATGACTTGATTAAAAAAGAAGGAGTAAGTGATGAGATAAAGAACAAGATTGAGGCAATTGGCATACATGTAAGATATCATCCATCAAAGAGTATAATAAAATATATACCTAATAAAACTTTACTTATAGACAGCTTAGAGGTAATCTATGACCCATGCCATAATATAGAAATAATTAATGGGTTTTACATTAACCCATCAAAAATGAAGCCATTTAATAAGAAAAAAGGGTATATATACAGTAAAAAAAGACTGGAAATTTTCATTAGGGAAAGAATGAAGGATAGCTTGTTCAGAAAAAAAGGTATAATAGAAGTTGAAGTAAAGAACCTGGATGGATGGTATAGAGAAATCCAAAAAGAAAAAGTAATCTTGTTTGATGAAGAGCAGATAAAAAAATTAGAGGATATTCTGAAAATTAACAAAAAATATAATAGATGGGCAAAGGAGCAGGGATGGTAATAAGTAAAGAATAAACTGTTTAGTCAATAATTATTTCTTTTTTGTCAATCTTTTCCTTTAGGAGAAGGATGGCCAGTGCTGAGTCAGTTACAATGATTTTGTTTTGTAAAGCTAAGTTAACTGCCTCATTGAAATCAACAAGCTCAACTTCTATATCCTCAAAGCTGTCTTCTCCAGAGTCAAGATTCTGCTTAGATTTAATTAAATCCCTGGCAAAAAATATGTGAGTTTTTCTTTTCATCTGCCCAAAGGCCTCATAAAATGAGCCAAGCTTGACAAGCGAATTGCACTTAAAGCCTGTTTCCTCTTCAAATTCTCTCTTGGCTCCATCTTCAATTGTTTCATTATCATTAACCAATCCAGAAGGGAACTCAATTGCCTCATCTTCAGCAAAATACCTGTATTGCCTAACCATAATAATTTTTCTTTCTTTGGTTATTGCAAGAATCACCACAATGTCATTAGTAAAACAATAAGTCCATTCCTGCAGTTCTTTTGTGGGCAGTTCAACTATGTCTTTTCTGGCCTTAAAGAATTTAGTATCAATTATTACTTCAGACTTTTTGCATTTCCATTTTTTCATAAGAATATTAAGAAGCAATTCCTTAATAAATGTATTGGTAATCCAAAATTTATAAGAATTTTTAATATTACTTAAATAAAAGAATATTTATAGAATAAAATATTATAATTAAAGATGACAAAAAGGATAATAAAAAAGCTAAAGGAGCATTTTAAGGAAGTGCTGGGAATAAAGACTTTTCCCCACTCGATTGCATTAGGATTTGCAATAGGCACATTCATAGCAATAATTCCCACTTTTGGTTTTACATATCTTATTGCCACTATTGTAATGCTGGTCTATGCAAAAGAAAGCAAGCTTGCTCTTTTTGGCGCTTTGCTGCTTTGGAATCCTTTTGTGCTGTTTCCACTATATACACTGAGTTATAGGTTTGGTGATTTCATTCTATCGGGTTTTCCTGAAGTATATCCTCTACAGGCGATTGGGCAGTTTAGGTATACAACTTTAAGGTTTTTAGTAGGAAATTTTATTATAGCAGTGTTTTTCTCTGTGACAAGTTACTTTATTCTAAGGAAATTAGTAAGCTACAGCAAAAAACAAACATTTAAAAGCAGCTCCTAATAAACGGCCGGGATGGAAAATAAAGAACAGAAAATAAAAAAGAGCCTTAAGTATTCAATCTTTGACGGGGCATTCTGCTCAATGATGATTGGGTTCGGAGAATCATTTTTCTCAGCTTTTGCAGTCTTTCTAAAAGCAACTAACCTACAACTGAGCTTACTTGGCTCACTTCCACAAACCCTTGGCTCGCTGTTCCAGATGTTCACAAACAGGCTGATAAAGCTGTTTAAGTCAAGAAAGAAGCTTGTTTGTATAGGTGCCTTGTTTCAGACATTGATGTATATACCTGTTGCGCTTGTATTCTTTTTTGGAACATTCAGAGTTATGCATCTTATAATCTTTTTATGTTTTTATTGGATTTTTGGAACAATAGCAAACCCTGCGTGGAACAGCTGGATTGGTGATCTTGTAAATGAAAAAGAGAGGGGCAGTTATTTTGGCAGGAGAAATAGGGTTACAGGGTTTTTATCATTTGCTTCGCTTCTTGCTGCAGGATATATTCTTCAGAGATTCTCATCAAGCATATCAATGGAATATCTTGGTTTTGCTTTAATATTTTCGCTTGCAATGCTCTCAAGATTATTTTCATTTATTTATCTTATGAAAGCTTATGAGCCTGAATACACAATAGCTTCTGAATCCCCTTTTAGCTTTATTGATTTCGTTAAGCAGGCAAGATTCAGAAATTATGGGTTGTTTGTAATTTATCTTTGTTTCATTAATTTTAGTGTTTATGTTTCTGCAGCATTCTTCACCCCTTACATGCTTTATGACCTGAAACTCAGTTATGGCATATTCACAATAATAACTGCTGCAGCAATGATAACAAAGTTTATTATGATGCCTATCTGGGGGAACCTCTCAGACAAGTATGGAACAAAAAAATTGCTTACTTTGACAGGATTTCTTATGCCTGTTGTCCCTGTTCTTTGGATTTTCTCTGCAAATATTTGGTATTTGATATTGATTCAGCTATACAGCGGCTTTATATGGGCTGGTTTTGATATGGCTTCCTTTAATTTCATATTTGACTCAACCAGCTCAAAAAAAAGAACAACTTGTGTTGCATATTATAATGTCCTTAACGGAATAGCCATACTTTTAGGTGCTATTATTGGGGGATTTATAGTAAGATATAACAATCTATTCTGGTCAAAATATTTTCTGGTGTTTATAATAAGTTTTATACTGAGGTATATTGCATCATTGATATTTATACCAAAGATTAGGGAAGTAAGGGTTGTTGAAGAAATATCCAATGAGAAGCTTCTTCTGAAGGCATTTACTGCAATGCCAACCCGTGGTCTCGTCTATAACATTATCACGCTAAGGAAGAAAAAGAAGGAAGTTAAGATAAAAAAAGATTAAATATTATTTTTTAAGCTATTTAAACAAAATTCCCAAGTAACTAATCAAATCTTTTCAATACTATTAAATCATTTTTATAAGCAAACTCAAAAGAAGGATATTTGCTATTGGTCATTTTTTCTATTTTTTTAAGTGATTTTTCAGTATTTTCTTTATCATCCAAAGTAAACAACCCTGTGATATCAGGTTCATTCAATGTGTGTTCAAGGCAAATTTCAACTATATCAGATAGTGGAAGATCATCGTATTCATGAAAAGCAAAGTAATCAAGAACCTCAACCCAATAAATATTTTTTATATTAATTTTGGATGGAACTGTTCCCTTAATAAGGTTCCTTTTGTTATTTAACATATTACAAATTTTGATATAACATTTGTCAGGACTAACCATTTTTTTTGATTGATTAACAGGACAAGGAATTATATATCCTGGCGAAGTATAATATTTGGTATTAACTTTGTAATGAATCTTAATAATACGTGAAAAATTTTCTTTAACTATTTCTTCAACTTTTTTTATTCCATCTGGTTTCATGGGTTGTATTAAAACAGAGGTTATATTTAAAATTTGTGATAGTTTTAACTTGAGAATAGTAAAAGTATCTAAAAGAGTTAAATTTTATTAAAGATCAGCCAAGAAATTAATTGTTTGTAAAACAAAGATTTAAAAGTAACTTATGCACCTCGCGACAGATGGAAAACAAAGAAAAGAAGATAAAAAAGAGCCTGAAATTCTCAATATTCGACGGAGCATTCTACTGGATGATGGTTGGCTTTGGCGAGTCATTCATTGCAGCATTTGCTGTTTTCCTCAAGGCAACAAATATCCAGCTTGGATTGCTGAGTTCCCTGCCAAAGGCATTCAGCTCATTGTCACAGCTTTTCTCAAACTGGCTTATCAGAATTTTCAAAACAAGGAAAAGGATTGTCTGCATAAGCTCATTACTTCAGGGACTTACGTATATACCAATTGCGCTTGTTTTTTTCTTTGGTAAGTTTAGCATACTTATTTTGATAATTTTTGTCAGCCTTTACTGGATTTTTGGAGTCATAGGAAATCCTGCATGGAGCAGCTGGATGGGTGATCTTGTTAGTGAGCATAAAAGAGGGGATTATTTTGGGAACAGAAACAAAATCGGAAACTTTACATTATTTGTGTCACTTCTTATAGCAGGTTATATACTCCAAAAGTTTTCAACAGGAACTTTTATGCAATATACAGGTTTCTGCATAATATTCTCACTTGCATTAGTTTCAAGGCTAATCTCATTTTTTTATCTGACAAGGCAGTATGAGCCAGAATATGAATTTGCGCCAAAGGCAAATTTCAGCTTTATGCAATTTGTTAAGGAAGCAAGGTTCAGAAATTACGGGCTTTTTGTTTTTTATCTTAGCCTGATGAATTTGGGGGTTTACATATCAGCACCTTTTTTCACCCCTTACATGCTTTATGACCTTAAAATGAGTTATGGTATATTCACAATAATAACTGCAGTCGCACTGATTACAAAATTTGTGATGATGCCTGTATGGGGAAAATTATCTGACAAATACGGAACAAAAAAAGTTCTTGTACTCGCAGGGTTTCTAATGCCCGCCACACCTATTTTTTGGATTTTTTCAACAAATATCTACTATCTTATGTTTGCACAGGTTTTTGCCGGATTTTCATGGGCAGGATTTGACCTAGCCTCATTTAATTTTATTTTTGACACTACAAAACGGGAAAAAAGAGCAACTTGTGTTGCTTACTACAATGTGCTCACTGGACTTGCAATATTTGTTGGAGCAATACTTGGTGGATTAATTGTAAAATACAATTCATTTTTCTGGTCAAAATATTTCATTGTTTTTATAATAAGCACTGTGATGAGGTATGCTGCCTCAGTTATATTCCTGCCAAAACTCAGGGAAGTGAGGATTGTTGAGGAAATATCAAGCCGCAAGCTGCTCATGAAAGCGCTCACAACAAGACCTTCAAGCGGCCTCGTCTCAAACATAATGAATTTTAGGAGAAACAATAACAATGGAAATATCAAAAGTTCTCCTTTTATGTTTAAGCTTCCGATGCGCAAGAAAAAACAATAATCAATTAAGAGAAAAGTATGAATTAATCTTTTCTAAGCCAATCAACTTCCTCATTATCCAGATTAAATTCTTGTGCAATCTGGTCAGCTATTTTTTTGTTCTTCTTGAAAATTACAGAAAGGTAAGGCAATGTATCCTGCAATGCCCTTCTTGAAGAGGTATGTGTTTTCTCTGCAATCTTTGATGCAATGCTTTTTCTTTTCTGGTACTTCATTTTTGCTTTCCACAGCTTAAGGATTCTTGTTGTTGGCTTGTAAGAAGTAAATCCCTTATATTTTTCATCTTTTGCAACAGCAACTCCTGCTGAAATCAGGGCATTTACATAAATGAGAAACCTCCAGTGCTGCCATCTTCTTATTCTGCCTTTGAAGACATCTGCTTTTGACAAATACTCATAAGCCCTTGCCAGGTCTTCCGGCTTTTGATATTCGTCTGGCAGGTTCTGATCTATCCATAAAAACTGCTTGCTAATATCCTCTTCAACATTCTCAAATGCCCTTATCGCAATGTTTATGTCTGTTGTCTTGAAAACTTTCATTAATGCACTAAGCATGTTTTCTGTCCTGTTCCTGTCAGAGAGCTCATTTAAATCCTCATTTTTAAGCTCTTTTTTTTCATGAGTTAATGTCTGCAAATCATTTATTGCTGACCTTAAGTCTCCTG
The DNA here is from genome assembly GCA_002762865.1 of Candidatus Woesearchaeota archaeon CG10_big_fil_rev_8_21_14_0_10_33_12. Lineage (GTDB taxonomy): Archaea > Nanobdellota > Nanobdellia > Woesearchaeales > CG1-02-33-12 > CG1-02-33-12. Next base: position 52,281 of record PCYE01000026.1, read on the forward strand.
CAGCATGCCTTGCCAATGACTTCAATGCATCTTCATCAAATTTTATTTTTTCTTCTGCGCATATGCTTTTTAAAACAGAAAAAACAGACATGTAGTTAAGTGTATGGAATTGAATAAGCTCTGATTTTTTTCTTAATGCATTAAGTTTCTGCTCATAAGGATTAGTTGCAGTCATAATAACAGGAAAGATGCTTTTATCAATTAGTTTTGCAAGTGCAGATATTCCTCCCCTATCATTTTTTCCTGAAAGCCCGTCAATCTCATCAACAAGGATTATTTTATTGTTTGAAAAAAGGCTTCTCTGCATTATTGCAGGTCCAAGTGTTAATTCTATGCTGTTCTTGTTCCTGAAGTCAGATGCATTAAGCTCAAAAACCTCATAATTCAAATCATTTGCAATAGCATAAGCAGAGCATGTCTTCCCAATCCCTGACTGGCCATATATAATTGCTGCTTTTTTTTTCTGATTTTTGAAATTAAGAATAAAGTTTTTTAGTTCTAAGAGTGCTTTGTCATGACCTTTAAGTTCACTTGTATTTTTTGGCTGGTATTTCTTTGTCCATGGAGTCATGAAAATAAAAAAGCAATATAGCTTTATTAAGATTTTGGTTATCAAGAACATCTTTCAATAAACTTAAAAGACATTCCTAGAAGACAAAAATCTTCCGAAAAAGATTAACAAGATTTTATAATTCAGTTATGAAGAAGTATGACTATGAAAAAACAAATTGCAACAAAATCTAAAGGGTATAGCCAAGTACTTAATGACATAAGGTTTTTGCTGGATAAGGCAAAGGCGCAGGCTTACAAAGCCGTGGACAATATAAGAGTGCAGACATACTGGCAGATTGGCGAAAGAATCGTAAGAGAAGAACTACAGCACAAGGAAAGAGCAGATTATGGTGAAGAATTAATTAAAAGTTTAGCAAATGATTTGGGATTTGGAAAGGTTAACCTACACTACATGGTGAGGTTTTACAAAACATATCCAATTATTCAGACAGTGTCTGAACAATTAAGCTGGTCCCATTATATTGAATTAATATATTTAAGCAATAAACGGGAAAGAAACTTTTATGAGAATCAATCAATAATCAACAGTTGGAGTGTAAGGAAACTTAGAGATGAAATTAATAATAAGTTGTACAATAATGTTAAGAAAAAAGGCAAATTAACAATAATAAAACCATTGGCATTAATAATTAAACCTGAAGAAGTATTTAAAGACACTTACAATTTCAAATTCTTAGATCTAAAACCAAATTACAAGGAAGAACACTTAAAAAAGGAATTAATAAATAAATTAGAAAAGTTTTTACATGAGCTTGGCTCAGATTTTTTTATCGGCAGGAGGGAAGTGCCTGTGTTAATTGGTGGCAATTATGACAGGGTTGACCTTGAATTGTTTCATTCCGGATTGTTATGTTATATTTTAGTGGAGATAAAAACAGAGAAGTTTAAGCATTCTCATGTCAGCCAGATGTATTCTTACTTGAATTAGTATAAGGAAAATAAATATAGTTTAAAACAGAATAAGCCGATTGGGCTTATAATCTGCAAAACAAAGGAAGAGGAAACAGTACACTATGCTTTAGGTAATCTGAAAAAAGAGATATTTGTAGCAGAGTACAAAACAAAGCTTCCAAGTGAGCAGGAAATAAAATCTAGATTAAGGAATGATTAGTGCTGAATGAAATTCTTATAATTTGTTTTTAATGTTGATTATCAACAAATAAGCATGAAAAAACCTTAAATTATCAAAATTAGATATTTTTTATTTTATATTACTTACTTTTTTGTATAAAAAACTTACATAAGTATATTAATTTTCTCATATAAGTATATTAAATGTATAAAATGTTTATATAAATGTATTAATTTACTTATATAAATATAAAAAGGTAATATTTATATATAAGTTATACTGACATAAGTATATTAGAACATATGTGAATAAATTGAGCTCAAAAAATTCTGTTGAGGCATACCTCATAAAAGAGCTATTGAAGGATAGTTCCAATGTTGAATTAGTTAAAAATTTTTTGAGGAAGTTAAACAAGGATGAGATAATAGAGTTCTTTATAGAGTATTTAACAAAGAAAAAGATTGAACTTGAAGAAATCAAAATTCCTGTTTCTATATTCAAAACTAAAGAGTTAAGTTCTTTTGAGTTGATTGTAAAATTTCTTAAAGAGGACATTAAGCTGACAAACAGCAGGATTGCAAGGCTTGTAATGAGAAGCCAGCAATCTGTCTGGAACACGTATAAGAATGCCAAAAAAAAGCGTCCTGAAAGATTTTATATTAAGGCTTCACCATATGATTTCCCTGTGGCAATAGTGCAGAACAAGAGGTATTCAGTTCTTGAAGCCATAGTTGTTTATTTTAAGGAAAAATATGAGTTAAGGTTTTCTGAAATCACAAAACTTCTCAACCGTGACCAAAGAACAGTTTGGACTGTTTATCAGAGGGCAAAGAAAAAGAATGCATAGAACAAAAAAGAAAAGGACTGGGAAAATAGCCAAGCTAAATAAAAAGGCTAAGCATAAAAATAATGCTCATTACTTAACCAAAAGCAGAATTAATCCGGCAGACATTGTCTGTTCTTACTCGCAATTTCTTCATGCCTTTAGGAAATATCTTATTTTTGGTTTTATTGCCAAGAATACTTCTTCTGAAATGGAATACACAAGCTTTATTGGGATTACAGAACATATTGAGATTGCTGAAGAGAAAAAAGAAATTGATACTCAAATTTCATTTTTTAATAATTTTTCAACTAATTCTGCTGTTGTAAATACTTTAATCAATGACTGTTGTTTGAGATGCGTGTCATTAGACCAAATCACAGAATTAATGAATAATGCTAATGCAATGTATGGCGAGTCATCTGGATCAGATAAGGAATCTATTGCCTTTTTAAGAAAGCTTTTATATTCTGAAAGCCTGAAGAATTTGGTTTTATCTTCAACTTCTTTCTGCCTAATCTTAAATTCATGTTCTGAGAGTTGTGATTTAAACAAGCAATCTGATTTATATTTTTCAAATTCTGATTTTATATATTCAGGGGCACAGAATTCAACTTTAAGTATAGAAAATAAATATGAATTAACAGAATCTGGTTTCATAAGTGAGAACAATATATTGTTATCTAATATAAGTTTCATTCTTGTTCCTTATTTAAGCAATTCTTCCCTTTCTTTTGGAGAAAGTTCAGCAAGTAATCTTTTTAACCTGCCTTTCTTTACCTTTCTACCTAATTCAACAGACCATTTAATTAACTCTCTTTCTTTGGGAGAATTTAATCTAGTAAATAATTCATGCTTAAATATTTCTTGTCTTGCAAATTCTGACCAGTTTACCCAGGCAAATTCTTTTAGTTCTACTTTGACTTTATTTGGTATTGTTAATGTTATAGATGGCATTTATAATTCACCTCTTTTCCTTAATTCCTCAAATTTCTTTAATTCTGCAAGTCTTCTGAGTATGCCTTGCTTTAATATTTCATTCCAATTAACTTCAGGAAATCTTTTCTTAACTAGTTCAAATTCCTTTGGTAATGATAGGGTTATGGTTGCCATTTTAGTGCCTCCAATAAATTCAGTGTATATAAGTAAATCAGTGGATATATTTAAATCTTTTGGTTTTAATGAAAATAATTTAACAGGTATTATCATAATGTCCAAGCTAAAATGAAAATAATAAAAAAGAAAAGGAAAGAGAAGGTAATTAAGTTAAATAAAAAGATTAAAAGAAAATCTAAAAATAATTCTTATCAGTTAAGGCTTATAGTTCCAGCAGCTTTATTAATTATTATTATGGCTATGTTTGTTTTGTTAAAGCCTGCTTTTATTGGTTATTTTGCATTTGAAAATGTTAGCTCTTACACACAGGATATTGATGCTGTTTTTGTTGAGAGCAGTGATTATTTATTAGAGTTGGAGCATAAAGGAGAGCTAAAATCATTTAAGTTAAGTGGCTCAATCATTAGTAATGGAACAGCAAAAGTTTACCTTGAAACAGATAATGAAAGCTATCTTGTTTTTGATTCAACTGCTCTTGAGAAAGAGGGAATTAGCGGAATAACAGGGCTTGCTGTTGGAGAGTTTAATGAAACAGAGGA
>PCYE01000051.1:0-9917 GCA_002762865.1 Candidatus Woesearchaeota archaeon CG10_big_fil_rev_8_21_14_0_10_33_12
AAATCTCCTTTTTTCATCAATTTAATCCCTCATTAACAGAATAAACACTCTGAGAGTATTTATTATATTTATAAATTTATCGAATTTTTTTAATAATTTTGTCAACAACCTCTTTTATTGTAAGGTTTGTTGTATCAATAACATAATCATAGCTTTTTTTGTTAAAAATATCCAGGTTATAATACTTTTTGTATCTTAGCTTATCAGATTCAAGCCTTATTCTTATTTTCTCAATTGCTTCATTCAAATTCTTGTATTTCTCGTCATTTCTGCTGTGATTAAGGACTCTCTCAGCCCCAGTTTTTGGCTCAACGTCAAGGAAAATTTTTACTGAGTGAGGTATAAAATGAAATGATGTCCTTCCGACCATGACAAAATTATCCTCTGTTTTTCCCTTTTCCTCAGCAAATTTGTCAGGCTCTAAATCTGTGTATGAGTCTTTTTCCCCTAATTTATTTAATTCTGCTAAGCTGATGCCTCTTTTTTTGGCCATTTCCCTTCTCAAATCACCGATGCAGTAACATTTAAACCCAAGTTTTTTTGCAACAAGAATTCCAACAGTGCTTTTTCCAGATCCAACTGTGCCGGATATTGTAATTATCATCTTAAAGCTTGTCTTTTAACAGCATTTCAACAATAGCTGCGAATGCAGGCCTTGTAATAAAGACACCGACTGAAATGCCTATGATAGTTGTTATTGCAAATCCTTTTAATAAACCTGCCCCTGCCCTCATTAAAGGAAGCATGGCAACAAATGTTGTGAGGTAAGATGCCATTATAATAAAAAATGCATTTCCAATTCTTTGTTTCCAGTTAATGAATACCTCTTTTTCTTTTTTTAATAATTCATCAGATATAACAATCTGGTCATCAACACCTGAGCCTATAGCAATAATTATTCCAGCAATAGCAGCAATATCAATATTCCAGCCAATTAATGCAGCAACACCCAGAATAATTATTACCTCTGACATAACTGTTATTATAATTGGCAATGTTATTTCAAGTCTCCTATATCTTAAAAACACAATTAAGGATACACTTAGTACCGCAAGAAATCCAATGAAAAATGCATTTTTAACAAATTCTTCTCCAAGTGATGGTGAGATAGTGTCTGTCTCAACAACATTAAGCTTAACAGGCAAAGAGCCGGTAATAAGTATTGTCTGCAGCCTTTTCATATTCTTTAATGATTCAGATAATGCCTCCTGCTCTGTTGCTCCAGAGCCTGAACCTGATATCTGGATGTCTGTTATAGCACGTCCTTTTAGCTCAGAGCCAATATTCAAAGAATCAACATTCTGATTATCCAGATAAAGATCAAGTGTTTCATTAAGGTAATCATCCCCACCATCTGTTATAATATCCAGATTTTCTGTAAGATCTGCCTGCCTCTGGGCTGCTTCAGGGCTTAATGAAATAGAAAACCTGAACCTGCAGAACCATTGGCCATTGCTTTGGCCATATGAGTTGGGATCAATTCCTGAACAGTCAGAACTTCTGCAAATGTAGGTTATATCATTTCCTCCTTTAAAAACAACATCATTTTTTATTTTTGCCTCAAACTTTCCCTGTTTTGCAACTAATTCTTTAACCTCTTCCTCATTAGCGCCAGCTATCTCAATCAGTATATATTGATTGCCTGAAAGGTCAGAAATTGTTCTTACAACAATGTCACTAAGTCCATAAATATTAAGCCTTTGCTTGATATTAGAAAGAACTATTTCCATATCATCTGTTGATATTTTTTCCTCTGGCTCAAGAAGAACTCTGGTTCCGCCCTGAAGGTCAAGGCCTTTTCTTATATTTGTTGTTGGCGCATTATAAACCCTTATTCCAAGGTCTATTGAATCATTGTAAACATTAGTTATTGTCTTTGGAACAGTTATAACCTCTGTCTTGTTTATTGTTTTATTAACATTTGTTCCATTAATAATTTCTGTTACATTAACCTCCTGGGTAATTGTTTTATTTATTGTTTCATTAAGAACAATTGTTTCTGTTTCATATTTTGTTATTAACCTGTAAGTGCCTTTATTTGTTTTTACACTTACTGTCCTGTTTAGCTTTAACTCTGCTTCAAATGAATAATAATCATCTATATTATTGACTGGCTTATTGTTTATTGAGATTATCCTTTCCTTACTCATTGGGGTTGATGTAGGCTTTGGGCTTTCTATTCCAGCCAGGTTTGCAGAGGAATTCATTATAACATTCCTGATAGCAATCCCTTTGTTGAATGGGTGAGGGTTTATTGATATAACAGCAAGTAGAATGACAGCCAGAAGGATTATTACCCTAAGGTTTGTGAATATCTTTTTTAGATTACCCATTTTTAGTTCTCCTTTCCAGGTATAATCTTAATATGCCTGCATTCTGTACCCATGTATTTAGGACATCTGTTAAAAGGCCAATTATAAGGATTAACATAATCTGGCTCAGGGCAGCTGACTGTGAGAATAGATATGCAACAACTATTGCTGTAACTGTTGTAAGGGTCATTGTAAGCCCTGTTTTCATTCCATTAATTATTCTGTCTATTACCTCTCCTCCTTTTCTCTTTAAGACTTTTGTTGACAGCAATATGTTTGTATCAACACTATATCCAATTAGCATTAAAAAAGCAGCAACTCCTGCTGTTGATAACTTAACTCCTAAAAGGTTGATTACCGCAAGGGTAACAACCATATTTGAGAATGCAGAAAGCACGATTGCAAGCGAGGGTATTGGCTGCCTGAAATAGAAAAAAACAACAATTGCTATAAACAAAAATGCAAATAATATTGCAGTAAAGGTTTCTTTAAAAAAGCTCTCTCCAAGAGATGAGCCCATTTCCTCAACATTATAGTCAATATCACCATATTTTGTTTTTAGGCTGTTTAATAACTGTTTGGAATCTATGTCTGAAGTGCTTATTGTAACCCCTGTTTTTTTACCTAACCTCATTAATGTCCTTGCAGAAATATCTGACCCTGGAAATTCAGATAATAAATATGTTTTCAGGCTGTCAGCATCAACATCTTCAGAAGGTATAGTTATTGTAATTCCTCCTTTTAGCGAGATATCCTTATCTATAAAGTCACCTGTTGTTGAGTACTTATAATATATAACTCCAATAGAAAGCATAAGCATAACAATAGGGATAATCAATAGCTTCTTGTAATTCTTGTCATACCATTCCAATAGCTTGGAAACCTGCTTATTTTTAGCAAATCTTCCCCCATTATTACTATTCTCTTCTAACATAAATCAGTGGAAAAAACCTTTATTAATAAATGTTTTGGAAAAAACTAAAACCAAGGATATTAATAAAATTAGTAATAAAAAAGTAGTAACAAAATGGAAAAATTTATAAACCTTATCTTATGATTATATAAACATGATAAAACACAGAAAAAATATAAGATACTTAAACAATTTAACTGAACTTAATCCATGTTACAGAAAAGAAAATAAAATAAAGAGAGCTTACAACTCTTTTAAGGGACTCTTTAGTGAAATTGATATAAAGAAAACATTAGTTGTGCTGTTTTCTTCTATTATAATAAACTCGATACTAATTCAACCAACAATTGAAGCCATTAAATTTAATAGGCAGAACTGGAATTATAATATTGAACCAAATAAAAAAGCAATCCTTGTTAAGAGTAATAATTACAGTAACATAGAACTAATAAACCACGAATTAAGTAGGAGGGGTTATGATTGTAAAGTTATTGATACTTTCAGCGCAACTAATACAAAGATTTTTGAATCAATAGATGAAATTGCAGTAAATAGTAATGAAGAAACAAAAACAGTCTTTTATATTTCAAGTGAAGGATATAAGGGACCTAATGAAAAAGTTTCAATCCTTACAGTAAAGGACTCTAATTCAAATACAGATTATTATGCAATTTACCCTTATAATCTTTTTGAAAAATTAGGTAAAATAAAAGGCAAAAAAGCAATTTTTATAGATGCATGTTACAGCGGAAATTTTTTAGAATGCAAAAACATTGAAGACCTGATAGAGAATTATGTTATTGTTGCAGCTTGTCCTGAAGATAGGATAACAGCTTCTAATTTTATGTATATTTTTACTGGTAAATACACAAGTTCGCTGGAATTTAATCTTTATAAATTGCTGACTAAATCAGAAGAGCCTATAAACATATCCAAACAAAAAATTCCAAAATCAAATATTGAATACATTCTACAAGCGCTTTGTTCTATTTTTGATATTAGTTTTAAAAAAAGGATTATTTCAGACACAGATTTTTATTTATAGAAATTAGTAATTATATGCTATTATAAAATTTGAGTCTGTAGTTACATTCATGCCAAGCCTTATGAGGCCGCCCTCATCACCATTCCTTAAGATATGGGTAGTATGCATCTCACAGCCATTTAACTTTTTAAGCATTTTAACTGCATGAGCTGCCATTGGATTTGTTGCAGAGCTTATTGCAAGAGCTATCATTGTTTCTTCAACATTAAGGTTTTCTGAAACTCTATTGAGTATATCCTTTTTCAGGAACCTTATGTGGTTTATTACCTCTTTTGATAATAAGTCAATATTATCCGGAACATTTGCAAGTTCCTTTATTGCGTTTAATATAGCTGCAGACTCAGCGTGCATCAATGGAGAATTTTTTCCAGTAATAATCCTTTTGTCATCAAGCTGTATTGCAGCCCCGCAGTAAATGTTCTTGTTTCCTTTTTTCTCTTTTGCAGCATCAAATGCAGCCTTTCTTGCTGACTCTACTACTTTTCTGTCATTTATAGCCACATCGAGCTTTCTCATCAGCACTTTTACCCTGTCTGTTGTGTTTTGGTCAACTATGCCGTAAATTCTTTGCTGTCTGTACCAGAAATACCTTCTTATTACTTCTTGCTTTGAGGCTTCCCTAACAACAACATCATTTGTTATTCCGCTTGATATCCTGTTAACACCCATCTCTGTTGGAGAATTATATGTGCTTATGAAGCTGTCTTTCATAGGGAAGCTGTTTATTATCCTCTGCATTATGCTGAAATTCTCTATATCCCTGTTATAGTTTACTGCTATCTTGTTGTATTTTTTCAGGTAAAATGGGTCAATCATGTTTATGTCACCCTGGTCAGCTGTTGCTGCCTCGTATGCAACGTTAACAGGGTGATCTAGCGGCAAGTCCCAAATAGGGAATGTCTCGAATTTGGCAAAGCCCGAATTTACCCTTTTTTTCTGCTCATGGTATATCTGTGAAAGGCAGAAACTCATTTTTCCGCTTCCGCCTCCGGTACCTGTTATGATAATAATAGGCTTTTCTGTTTTTACATATTCCTGCTTTCCATATCCTTCATCACTTACAACAAGCTTGAAGTTGTTTGTGTAGCCCTTTATCATGTAATGTATGTAAACACTTGTTCCCATGTTTTCAAGCCTTTTCTTGAATTTTATTGCAGCAGGCTCATCTTCAAATAGATTTATTACAACAGCAGAGACATTAAGCCCATGCTCTCTTAAATCCTCAATATCCTTAACAGCCTGGTCATCATATCTAAGGCCAAAATCATTCCTGATTCTTCCGTTCTGGATATCTTTTGCGCTTATGCAATAAACAATTTCTATGTCTTTCAGATTTTTCAAAAGCCTAACCTTTGTTTCCTTGTCATAGCCAGGAAGGACTCTTGATGCATGCCCGTCATAGCAGAGCTTTCCGCCAAACTCAAGATAGAGTTTCTTGTCAAACTTGCTTACCCTATCAAGGATAGCTTTTGTCTGCTCTTTCAGGTATTTTTCTGTGTCAAAGCCTTTTTCCATTTTAAAAAAATGTTTGTATTAAGCCAGATATGAAATGGCCCCCATCAAATGGAGGAATAGGAATCATATTGAATATGAACAAAAACATATTAATCTGTTTTGTGATAATTAATGCAAGTCTCTGCTTGCTTGTTAATGATGCAGCCCTTTTTAGTATTAATGAAGAGCCAAGCCATAGTGCAAGATTCATCAATGGGCCTGCAACAGCTATTATTGAATTCTGCAATGGTGTTCCACCTATTGTAGAAACAAATCCTGGTATAAAAGCTATGAATGGCGAGTGGATGAGCCTTAAAACCACTCCCAGTAATAGGCCTGGGTAAGATGCATGGAATGTTGCGTTTATTCCAAAACCAAGTGCAACAAACTTGTGGGCCATCTCATGCAAAACTATTGCTGGAGCAATAACAAGGCATGTAAACTTAAAGTTTTCAATATCAAAACCCGAAGTTATGGGATCCTGTACATACCTTGGCATCCTTATGATATCCTTGAATATAAATCCAATTGCAAGGGTCATTACAATTAAATCAATTATTTCTCCCGGGCTTATTAACATAAAATAAGCTAAAACCAGCTTATTTAAAAAAGTTGTGCAAAAATATTTAAAGAATTATGTTTTCTTTTGATTTATGACAGATTTAATAGCATGTCTGAGCACTGGAAAGGGAACGTGGATTCATGTTAAGGGAATTATCTCTGGCTGCGAGTGGGATAACATATTTCTTATCACAAATGAATTTGGCAAAGAAAAGTTTAGTTCAGAAAAAAAAGTTGAATTTATTGTTGTTGATTCAAATAAGCCATTATTAGAACTTGTTGAAGATATTAAAAAACAGCTGAAAGACAAAATATCAGGAACAGAGGCTGCATTAAATCTTGTCTCTGGAACAGGCAAGGAGCATATGGCAATACTTTCTGCTGTTTTGAAATTAGGCCTTGGAGTAAGGCTTGTTGCCCTTGTAAAAGAAGGAATAAAAGAGATTTAAGATATTTAAAGCCTTGCGAAAGGCTTAAGTAGTTACTTTACCATACATTAATTTGGTGGAGCAACTTAGAATAAGTAATAGCAATATTATTGAATGAACGGATCTTCGGAAAAATTCAATTCTAAGCTCGTACACTATTTCTTTTTCTTAATTTTATAGAAAAGCATAAATAAAACAACTTCTCTTTAAGAAATATGATAAAATTTCTTGCTCGGTTATTTGGTGCAAAAGAAGAATTAAAACAGCTGAAGAAAAGCGAGCTGGAGAGCTACATCAAAAAACAGCTTGATAATAATAATATAAATTCTCTTTTAAAAGAATTCTCAGGAAGGATTGATGAGATTTCAGAGACTATAAAGGAAAGATGCGATGAGCTTGAGAAAGCCGAGCTGCAGAATAAAAACATCCCTCCGCGGGCAATAACAATAATGGAGGGAAACAGAAATGCTTACATACACAAAACAATGCATTTCACAGGAAAAATAAGGGAAATTTTAAGTGAAATCCAAACATTAGCTGATTCTGATATTATAATTGATAATATTTCAAAAATAAGTGAAATGCTCGATGAATACAACAAGACAACTCAAAAGCCTTATTACATTCTGCAGGAATTTTTTGCAAATGAGTCGCATAAAGTAGCCTTAGGCATAAAGGAAATAAGCGATTTAATACAGCAATTCAGGGAAAACTTAAAACAATCAGATGCACATAAATTTCAGGAAATTCTTAGTTTGCTTAACAAGATAAGGAACAGAGAACAAAGGAGAAAAGAGCTTGAGAACCAGAAAAAAGAGCTTGAGAAAAATCTTAATGAAGAGGAAAAGAATATTTTAATCTTGAAACATGAAATAAAAAAAATAAAAGAGTCATCAGAGTTTAATGAGCTGGCAAAGCTTAATGATAAATTAAAAATAGAAAAAGATGAGCAGAATAGGCTTTCTGATGAAATTTATTACAAACTTGCCCCATTGTCAAGGGCACTCAGGAAATATGCTAAAATATCTTTTGATGAGAAAAGCGTAGAGATAATTATTTTTGACCCATTTAAAGCAATGGCTGAGATTGAGACTGCAAAATTAAATGAGATTTTCTTAAGGCTTACTAAAAATATTAAAGAGAGAAAGATTGGCCTTAAGGATAATGTTCAAAAAAAGAATTTATTAATACTGAATGAGCTTAATCCTGGCTTTTTAAGGGATATGCAAACAAAAATTAAAATACAGATGGAGAATATTAAAAATCTTTCAATAGAAATTGGAAAAAATACATTGTGGTCAAAGATTGAGGAGTTAAATAAAGAAATAGAAAAAAAGCAGCAGCACCTTTCCAATATAAGCAGGGAAATACTAAATACTGAGCATGAAATAAGCAAGATTACAACAGATGATGTTGATAAAAAAATAATAGACATTCTAAAGTCATTAAATATAGAATTAGTAGAGGAATAAAAGGGCTGATTATTTAAACAAGATTATAATTTAGATGTTTTATACACTTCTGGTTTAAAGCCTTTTTCAAATTTTATGATTTTTGGATTTAATCCTCTTTTTTTTAATTTATTTTTTAAGTCATTGTTAAAAGATTTTTGGTCATACCCTAAGCAAATAATATCAGGTCTTATTTCTTCTATAATTTTATATTTATCTTCTTCATAACCTAAAAAAGCCTTATCAACATAATTTAGATTTTGTATAACAGCAAGCCGTTTCAGTTCATTGTTCAAAGGATATTTTCCCTTAATCTGTTTTACTGTTGAGTCCCTTGCAACAACCACATTAAGTATATCTCCATGCTTTCTTGCATTTTTTAAGTAGAATTCATGGCCTTTGTGGAATATATCAAATGTTCCAAAAGCAAGCACTTTTTTTGTTTTATCCATCTTATTATAAAACAGTTTGCCCAGATATTTAAATATTTTGAGTTATAACTTAGATAGTTTTATTAATATTTGATTTATTCTTAAGAATATGAAACTAATCTTAACAAGGCACGGGGAAACAGTTGAAAACCAGAAAGGAATCATGCAGGGCCATCTGCCCGGGAATTTGTCTAAGCAGGGAATTGAGCAGGCAAGGAAGCTTGCCTTAAGACTAAAAGATGAGAAAATTAAAGCAATATACTCAAGCGATCTAAAAAGGGCAGTAGATACAGCAAAAGAGATTGCAAGATACCATAAGAACATACAAATTAATTTTGTTCAAGATTTAAGAGAGACTGATCTTGGGAGTTTTACTGGGAAATGTAGCAAAGATATTGATTTTGATTACCGTCCAGATGATGTTGAGGGTGCAGCCAGCATGCAGAAAAGGGCTAAAAAAATATTAGACGAAGCGTATAATAAATATCCGGATAAAACAGTGCTTTTTGTAGGGCATAATGGAATCAACAAAGCAGTGATTAGTGTAATCCTTAATAAGCCTTCTAAAGATATGGATAAAATTGAGAGTCAGCATAACACATCAATAAGCATATTTGAAATAAAAGAAGATAAGAAACATATTGTGCATTTAATGAACTGTGTTAAGCATCTTAAGAAATAATAACCTATAACTCATAAACTATTTTCATTCTTTCTCTGTATAAAAAACTTTTTAAATTTATTTCAAAACTTCTTTTATTCTCTTCAAACAGATTTATTTTATATTCCCCTGGCGTGTCAATAAAATGTACACCAATTGTTACAATCGAATTTTCTATTGAATTTTTAAAATATTTTCTCCATTCAGGATATTTTAAATCAGGATTCAAAACAAAGTTTATATTCACATATTCCTTACCTTTTCTCATTAAATCTTTCAGAATTTCAATAGCATCTTTTCCTTTAATCTCATAAATAATTTCATTTTCTTCTGCTTTTATTACTTTGGTTAGGTTGTCTGATGCCATAACCCAATTATTTCTGATTAATGTTTATATATTTTTCTTTATTTGAGAATATACTTTTAATTTCAGCGAAAACTATATAAATAAGGCTAGAACCCATGGATCTATGCCTCTGTAGCTTAGCAGGTAGAGCGTGCGGCTGTTAACCGCAAGGTCACCAGTTCGAGTCTGGTCAGAGGCGCTTTTTTGGGCCCGTAGCTTAGTCTGGTGGAGTGCTCGACTGATACATTGGTCTCAGGAAAATCCTGGCCATTGAA
>PCYE01000051.1:9982-38096 GCA_002762865.1 Candidatus Woesearchaeota archaeon CG10_big_fil_rev_8_21_14_0_10_33_12
AACAATTGAAATATCAAGGCTTACTGACAGCCATGCAATTAATCTTGCAATTGATACTATAAAAAGAGATAAGCAGGCCATTGTTTTTGTGAATACAAAAAGCTCTGCTGAGAAAACAGCTGAAGATATTTCAAAGCAGATAAAAAAACAGGACAAAGAGCTTGATGAGCTTTCTGAACAGGTATTGAAAGCGCTTTCAAGGCCTACAAAGCAATGCGAACGTCTTTCAAGATGCGTAAAAAAAGGAATTGCATTTCACCATGCAGGGCTTGTTGCAAAACAGCGGGAAATTATAGAAGACTCATTTAGGCATGGAATAATAAAAATAATCTGCTCAACTCCTACTCTGGCTTTAGGTGTTGACCTTCCAGCATTCAGGGTTATTATAAAGGATTTGAAAAGATATGGCGGGCCTTATGGAATGGCTTGGATTCCTGTTCTGGAATACCTGCAGCAGTCCGGGCGTGCAGGGCGCCCAAAATTTGACACATACGGCGAATCAATTGCAATTGCATCAACAGAAAAGGAAAAAGATGCAATATATGAAAACTATATCTTGGGAGAACCCGAGGAAATATATTCAAAGCTTGCTGTAGAGCCTGTTTTAAGGACTTACTTACTGTCCCTTATTGCAACAGAGTTTGTGAAAAACAAAAAAGAGATAATAAGCTTTTTTGAAAAGACATTCTGGGCCCACCAGTATGAGGACATGAGGCATCTTGAGGGCACAATAACAAGAATGCTTGGGCTTCTTGAGCATTGGAAATTTATAGAAACAGGCGATAGGGATGATTTTGTTTCAGGAGACAAAATATTGAATGATGATGTAAGCGCAACAATTCTGGGAAAGCGTGTTGCAGAGCTTTATATTGATCCATTGACAGCCAATTTTATTATAGAATGCCTGAGCAAAGTCAACAGAAATACAGATGATTTTGCATTTCTTCAAATGATTTCCCACACAATTGAGATGAGGCCGTTATTAAGGGCAAGGGTAAAGGAGATAGAGGAAATAGAGGAAAAGCTTGCTGAATATAATGACAGCCTGCTTGAGAAAGAGCCGGCAATGTTTGATGCTGATTATGATGATTTCATAAACTCAATAAAAACAGCATTGTTTTTTAATGACTGGATTGAAGAAAAGGATGAGGAATTTCTTTTGGAGCAGTATAATGTAAGGCCTGGTGAAACAAGGGTAAAGCTTGGCAATGCTGACTGGCTGCTTTATGCTGCAGAAGAACTAAGCAGGATTTTAAAGATGCAGAGAATCATTAAAGAGATTACAAAGTTGAGGTTAAGGATAAAGTATGGAGTTAAAGAAGAGCTTTTAACCTTGCTGAAACTGAAAAATATTGGCCGTGTAAGGGCAAGAAAGCTCTTTTTCAACAAAATAAAAACAATCGGCGATGTAAAGAAAGCAGAGCTTGGAACCTTAATACAGATACTGGGAAGAAATATTGCCCTGGACGTCAAGGAACAGGTCGGCCAGAGTTTCAAGAATATTAAGGTAAAGGAAAATAAAAGGAAAGGTCAGATCAGTTTGAAGGATTATTAGAAAATCTAATAGCAACATATAAATAAAATTTTCTGATTATCTTAAAAAGTATTCTTCTGGGACTAAAATCTCATTATTTCTGTACATTTTCCTACTTTCTATCTCTTCTTCTTTTTTTGTTAGAAGTATAGACCCTTCTTTTATTTTTTTGTTAACATCATCATTTATCTTCATGTTATCATCTATTCTGAATATTCCTGCTACTACATCCAAATAACCTCTGAAAAATAAAACATAACATCCTAAAGAAAAAAGTGGTTGGTTTAATTCTCTTGCATATTTAATTCCCTTAGCTCCAGCAGCAATTTGGGCTATTCCCAAACCACAATTTATGAGAATTCCTTTGTTATCTATACAGAAATTACGGGCACTATTATAAGCCCCAGTAACAATATCATTTATATGCTTTTTATTTTTATTCTCAGCAGGAGCCATCTTATTTTCATTTATAGGATTTTAACTATTTAAGTTTTTTGTTTTATTTTTTATAATAATGGAAAGTTTTAATAAACTGAAAGTAAATCTAAAACAATAGGCCCCAATGGTCTAGTGGATAGGATTTGACCCTGCGGTGTTTTTCAATGCTGAAAGGTCAAGGCCCGGGTTCGATCCCCGGTTGGGGCATTTAATTAATAATTGTTGATAATTGCTTCAAGAATTATTGCGTAGAGTATTTCTGAGAGGCCTTTATATTTAAAGATTTCTAATCAACAAAATAACTATTTCAAAAACTATTATTAATCAAACAAAGGTATATAAACAACTTGCTTTATGGTTGTAATTGATGCATAGTGACTTACTAAACAGGGTTGATTCAGCCTTAAAGGAACTTAGAGAGCATAATAACACTAAAAATATTGCTGATTATGAGTATTATGCTCTTAATTTCATAGAGGAAGCAGTCAATTTTAATTCTTTTAAAAAAAATAAAAGACATAAAAAGAAAAAAATAAGAAATGTAACTGAACTCAATAATTTAAGGTCAAATGACATCGCTGATGCTATAAAATTAGGGAATTCTCTTGAAAAAGGAAGAGCTGAACTTTTTAACCGTCTTTGGAATGATGATATAGCCCCAGATTACTTAATTCAAAAGGACTTTTCAGGCATGATTGACGAGAATATAATGTATGTATCTGATAAATCAAAGGTTTATGCATGGGTATTGGCAATTACAGGGCATGCTGCAAGCGGACACGGTGCTTTTAATCGTTCAGGAAGGAAATTAAATTTTCCTAATACAACAGTCAGTGATATCCTTAAGGCTTTGGCAAAACATCCAGACCTTTCAAAATTTGTTGATAACGGATTAATACCAAACAAAGATTATTTTCATCCTGAAATTATAAGAAAAGAGGTTCAATCGCATTGCATAGACCCTTTTGTAAGAATTATTGAGAATCATTTTAATGGCCCCCCTGAACAAAAGTTTTACACAATTAAAAAAGGAACTAACTTTGGAGGATTTGTATTTAACTCGGATTGTATAGTAGATATGCTTGAGCTTGCGAGAACTTATAATTTTTCTGGATGGATGGATGTTGGCTCCTTAAGAGAAAAAGCTGCATCAAAATATGGATGGATGATGGGATATGGTGATACTTTTGCTGTAAACATTTCCGAAGCCAAAAAATATTTTTGCTCATTAGAAGAACTGTCTGAAAAAGAGTATAAACATTCTAAATTTTTCAATCTTCTTGACCACAAAAAAATGATAGAAGTATTTAAACACTTAGGAATTATTGCTGACATAGATGAACCTGATTTTGATAAGCTGGAACAGAAACAAGGAGGAAAGGTTACATGGGATTTAATAAAAGAAACATATGGTTTTGATATACGTGGAGAATGGGAAAATGTATACATCCGTGAAAAAAAAGGAAAAGGGATTTCAGATGATATTGCAGTAACTAATGCTGGTTTTCTTTCTGATACATTCAGGACAAATGATTATATTCCAAGCAAATACACTGTTTTCTCAAAAATTTTTGGTGCAGAAGTTGGTGACAGGGTGGATACACACGAAAAGATTTCCAGTCCAGTATTCAACAATGGCCAGGATTCAACAATAGCACAACACTTTAATTATTTGTTTAAAAATAAATGCAAAAGCGGCAAATATAGAAAGCTTAATAACATAAGGGATGATTTAAAAGAGTATAAATTGATAAGTTCTTCTTTAATGGAGGATTGTTGCATTATCTCATCTAATATAGAAGGGATTATTCACAGTTCAATGAGGCATTTTGGAAAAAAGCAAAAAGGAACCTGCATGACAGAACAAATTTTTATATTTGTAAGTCAACTATTAGAAGAGTTCAAAAATAATCCTACAAAAAGAAATAGCTTATACAGCAATTGTGAAATCCCTTATGAGTTATTGAATTCTTCAAATCCTATAGATATTAAAGTTGGTTTTCATCGGGTACCAATAAATAAATATAAGGAAAGAGTAAGAGAAAGTTTAGAAATATTACTTAACCCCTCCAATCGGGAAAAGAATATAACTAAATATTTTGCAAATGTAGGCAGATAATTAATATTTCCTAAAATTTTAAATATATTAACAATTATTTAGGTTATAGATGAACCTTTCTGAAAAGGAACTGAAAAAAGAAGAGATGAAATCAAGGCGGAGAAAGATAATCTCTGCTGTTATCATCATTATTTTCATACACATTCTTTTGAACATAATAAGGGTTAGTTTAACAAGAGAGGAATTAGTCGATGAGAGCATCCCTTACCAGGAAGTTGAGGAGTACACAACAAAAGAGCCAGAGATAACAGAATTATGTTTTGATAGGAAGTTTCACTGGGATTATGAATGGACAGAATGGAATTATGATCAAGAAGGTTATGCATCCCCTAATTTCAAGCTTATAAACCTTGAGAACGAAAGCGGAGAATTTACTGTTGAGTTTGCTTTTTTTGATAATTCCCTTTATCCTTATGAGGATTTCTATGAAAAACCCTATGAGACAGTTGAATATAAGCTTCCCTGGGAAGCCGCATCAATGCACAGCTATCCAATGAAAAAACGGCTTAATCCTGGTCAGGAAGAAATTTTTACATCTTACACTGAAAAAAAACATTCAAGCTCAAGCTACTGGGCTTATGCTGACGTCGAGCCGCCAATACATAAGGTCTGCAACTACACAGCAGAATACATCAACGTGGTAAGAAATAGGACAATAACAAAATACATGACAGAAAAAACAAAAAAGAATATCACAAAATCTATAACCCTATGGAGATTTTTAATTGAACTTGTAACCAACAATCATTGAGGGAATAAATTAATTCTGAAAAATAGTAAGCTGTTAAGCCTTGTGGCTTAAAATAAGGCACTTCTGCGAAATTTTTAAATATTTGTACTAAAAGCTATTTTGTTGAAATTATATAATATACTTAAATTGTATAAGATACTTAATAAGATTTATAAAGGTCATGGGAATTGTAAAAGAATATGTCAACAAAAAATCTTGAGGGGGTATTAAACTATGAGGGAAGTAGATACATAGACCTTCCTTTAACAAGGCTTCATTATACCAAATGTGGGAGTGGTCCGCCGTTAATTATGGTTCCAGCAACCATGTCTTATATAAAAGACTGGATTACTTTAATTCAATTTATGGGTCAAAAATTCACAACCTACTTTTTTGAGCTTCCTGGATATGGAGGCTCAACACCTTACAAAGAGAAATTCTCAAGCAAACTGGTTACAAAAACAATAGAGTCATTCGCCGATAAACTAAAGATTGATAATTTCTCAATAATGGGTTTTTCTTTTGGAGGCATACTTACCTTAAAAGCAGTTGATTATCTGGAGGATAAAATAGATAAAGTTATACTTTTATCCCCTTGTGTTTCAAAGGAAGCCATGAATTTTTCAAAAACAAGATTATTTATCGCAAGAGGCCTTGCATATTGCTTAAAAAATAATTTAATTAGAAAACTTATTAGCAGCAAAAGATTTGGAACCCCTCTTTTATCATATTTAAGAAAATTTGGAAAAATAAACATACCAATAGAAGAGCATTTAAAAAAAATGCCAAAGCGCACCTTAGATATTCTTGTTTACCAAGTAAATGAGGTTTTGAATTTTAAGATTAAGCGTAATGCTCCATTTAAAAAAAACTGCCATCTTGCAATGTCTACAAAAGACCCCTTGCTTAATTTCAAAAAAACAAAGTCAATAATAAAGAAAACTTTCGAAAACTGTTATGTGTATGAGTTTGATCATCCTTACCATCAATTAACAGAGAAGCCTACATTAGGGTGGCTTAACAAGGAGTTGGGATGGTTGTTAGAATCTTGTTCTAACTAAAAAAAATAAAGAGATTAACAGCTTATTTCTTTTTTATGTTCAAAGCCCAAAAAACAAAAAACAGTTAACTTTATATAGAACTGGTTACTTACTTTTTTACGGGTTTTTGATATTTGATATCTAATCAATTCCGGTATCTAATCAATTCCGGTATCTAATCAAATATCTAATTAAAGTAAAAGGTATAAAATAGGGGGTAATAAATATGACAAACCAACAAATACAGCCAATATTCATTCTTCCAGAGGGTTCTCAAAGGACAACTGGCAAGAATGCGCAAAGAACAAACATTATGGCCGCAAAACTCGTAGCAGAAACTGTTAGAACAACTCTTGGCCCAAAGGGAATGGACAAGATGCTGGTTGATTCTTTGGGGGATGTTATTATAACAAATGATGGAGTAACAATCTTAGAGGAGATGAGCATAGAGCATCCATCAGCAAAGATGATTGTTGAAGTTGCAAAAACACAGGAAGATGAGGTAGGAGACGGGACAACAACAGCAGTTGTTTTAGTTGGGGAACTATTGAAAAACGCTGAAAAACTTCTTGATGAAAATATTCATCCAACTGTTATTGCAAAGGGATTCAGGATAGCAGCAGAAAAAGCCCAAAACATTTTAAATAATATTGCAGAGGATATATGTGAGAAAGATACAGTCTTATTAAAAAATATAGCAATAACAGCAATGACTGGCAAGGGCGCTGAAACAGCCAAGGAAAAGCTTGGAGAGCTTTGCGTAAAAGCAATAAAACAGGTGATGGATAAAGAAGATGACAAAATAATTATTGATACTGAAAACATAAAACTTGAAAAAAAAGTTGGGGCTGGGATAGAAGACACAGAGCTTATTCAGGGAATTGTATTGGACAAGGAAAGGGTTCACTCAGGAATGCCTCAATCAGTGAGAAATGCAAAAATACTTTTGGTTGACTCAGCAGTAGAAGTAAAAGGCACGGAGACAGAAGCAAAGATACAGATAACAGATCCAAGCCAGATGCAGGCATTTATTGACCAGGAAGAAAAAATATTAAGAAACATGGTTGAGAAAATAGCAAAATCAGGAGCCAATGTGCTTTTCTGCCAAAAAGGAATAGATGATATTGCACAGCATTTCTTATCTAAAAAAGGGATATATGCAGCAAGAAGAATTAAAAAAAGCGATATGGAAAAGCTTGCAAGGGCAACAGGAGCAACCCTAATCACAAACCTTGATGACATAACATCCTCTGATTTAGGCAAGGCAGGAATTGTTCATGAAAAGAAAGTAGGGGATGAGCAGATGACTTATGTTGAGGAATGCAAAAACCCAAAATCAGTAACAATGCTTGTAAGGGGAGGAACAGAGCATGTTGTGGATGAAGTAAAAAGAGCACTTGATGATGCAATAGGAGACCTTTCTGCAGCACTAACCACAGGCAAGATTGTTGGCGGGGCAGGATCAACAGAAGTTGAGCTTTCAAGAAACCTTAGGCATTTTGCAAATTCATTAAGCGGAAGAGAGCAGCTTGCTGTACAGGCATTTGCAGATTCTATAGAAATCATCCCAAAAACACTGGCAGAGAATGCAGGGCTTGACTCAATAAACATCTTGACAGAATTAAGGGCAATGCACGACAAGGGCAAGAAATGGGCAGGAATTGATGTTTTCTCAGGCAAGGCAATTGATGCATGGAAAGCCGGTGTAATTGAGCCGCTGAAGATAAAGACGCAGGCAGTCAAGTCAGCAAGCGAGTCTGCAGTAATGATCTTAAGAATAGATGATGTTATTGCAAGCTCTGGCAGGGGAGGCGGAATGCCTCCTGGCGGAATGCCTCAGATGCCTGGCAGCATGTCAGATTATTAATTTTTTATTTTTTTAATTAATTTTTTCTAAAAATCCTCTTGAAAGCGAAATATTTATAAAGAATATTAATTAAGAGATTATTAACACCCTTACATAAAGATGGTGATATTATCATGATGAAGGATGAATACAAATTAGTGCCTAAAAAAGAGATAACCAATCTGAAAAAAGAGGTTAAGGATTTGAAGAAAGCATCAATGCAAAGGCAAGTTAAAATAAGGGAACCAATTTCCAGTAAAGGCCTCAAGGAATCAATGGACAATCTTTCTGAAGCAATAAACGAACTTGTTAACCTCTTTACTGTTGCTAAGGAGATAGGTCAAGAAGGTAATCTTGAGGAGCCTAAACAAAATGAAACAAAACTTGAGCAGAACAAGGCAATAGCAGCAGGAATACTTGCTATTACACAGATTCTGAAAGAGTACCTTCCAAAGTTAGTGCATATTGCCAAAGAAAGCCCAAAATACAAAATACTAAGAATAAAAAAAAGTACTAAGCTAAATCCTTATAATCCAATGCAATCATCAACTGGAACAACAAGTGACTTCTCAGCATCAAATCCACCAAGAAACGGAGAAGAAGACTTTTCACAAAACTAAGGAAAGATTTTAACTGATATTAAGAATGGTAATTCAGCCAATTGATATTAATTTACCAGTATTAAATAAAGTAACCAGGCTTTTATGTAGAGCAAGTAGCGAAATTAAAGAAGGAAAAAATAAAGAAATATTAAACATAAAGACCATAATCAGGATAAAACAAAAAATCAAGATGCTTGAGTTAAGATATGACTTATTAAAGAAATGGGGTAAAGGTGATACCCAATTAGAATTACTAAAACAGAAATTTGATGTAATAAAAAATAAAATGAGAAAAATAGAATTTTAGTTCTTTATAAATCTTTTTTCATTACAGTGTTTCTGTTGTTTTCTTTTGCCCTTCTGCATGCCTCTTCAATAAGTTTTTTTACTTTCTCATTAAGTGTATCAGCAAACTCGCCAGAAACATTCAGTTTTTTATCATTGTATTTTGCAAACTCTTTTATCTTTGCCTTAATAACAACCATATCTGTCATTTTTTATCACCTTTATCAGATTCTTTGAATTATATAAAGCTTTCGCTGAAATTTACTCATGCGTGAACCAGAAAACTAATTTATCCTTTTCAATGCTGTCAAGCTTACAGAAGCCAAAGCGCTCAAACTGAACAACATCATTTATTTTGATGTTCTTAACAGATGGCTCTGCAATTCCTTTCACAATTTTTGCATTTGGCATAAGCACTTCAACACGAACAAGCTTTTCATCCTTTGGAAGCCAGTGCATTATCTTCTTTCCATTTTGCTTGTATTTCTCAAGCTCTTTTGAATCAAAAACAAACTGATTTTTTTGTTTTTTGAAATTAAATGCATGCATAAGCCTGTAGAGCTCCCCTTCTTTTAATTCCTTAAAATCTTTTTCTGAAATGTAAAAATTTTCATTTGTTTTCAGGTTCCTTGTGCCTCTTTCCTCATGCTCTGGATGAAGCTTTATTTCTATATCAAGATTTGGAGCATTTTTTATTGTAATTTCCTTGGGATCATGAATAAAGAAATACCTGTCTGAATTTTGGTCAAGAATCTTCCTATTTATTGAGGAGATAACAGTCCAGTCAATATTTGTTGGTGTTTTTGAAAGCCCGACTTTTAATACAAGGTCGTAAAACATCTCAGGAACTATCCCTCTTCTTTTTAATGCTCTTAGTGTAACTAATCTTGGGTCATCCCATCCAATTACTTTTTTGTCTTCAATTAATTGTCTTATCTCTCTGCCTTGGGTTATTGCACCAACAACATTAAAGCGGCCATATTGTATTACTTCCTGTTTTTTGAATCCAAACAAGCCCTTGATATAATCCTGTAGCTCAATTCTCATATTGCCGAACTCAGAGCTTCTCAAAATATGGGTTATTCCGCAAAATTCCTCTTCAACAGCATTCTCAAAATCATACATTGGCCAGACACAATACTTTTCTTTCTGCCTGTAATGCTCTGCATAGATTATCCTGAATATTACAGGATCCCTCATCACATGATTATCTGATTCCAGGTCAATCTTTAATCTTAAGACACACTTGCCTTCATTGTACTTCCTGCTTAACATCTTTTTCCATTCCTCAAGGTTTTTTTCAGCAGAATTATTCCTGCACTCACAGGGCAAGCCCTTATGCCTCAGATCCTGCATTTTTTCCCTGTCGCAGAAGCAAACATAAGCCTCACTTCTTTTAATTAAATCCTCTGCAAGCTTGTAGAATTTTGGCATGTCATCTGAAACAAAAACAGTCTTGTCTGGATTTATATTTAAATATTCAAGAACATCTTTTTTCATTGCATCAACATATTCCTGCTTTGATGCTGTTGGATTAGTGTCCTCAAACCTTAAAACACTCTTTCCCTTGTATTTTTTAGCATAAAGATAATTTAACAGAAAGCTTAATGCATGGCCAATATGATTATACTTAGAAGGCTCAGGGGGTATTCTTGTTACAACCTTTCCCATAACAGCATTTTTCAGCTCAGGAAGCTCTTTTTTCTCTATTTTCTTTTTCTCAAGCATCTCAGGAGCAATCTCTTTTAGCTTTTCTTTCTGCTCATCAACTGAAAGCTTATTAACATCCTTCACAGTCTTCTGGATTTCCTTGCTAAGCTCTTTTATCCTGGTTTTTAAGTCATCATTATCTTTTAGAAGCTTGCCTATAATAGCTCCAGGATTGGCCTTTCCATTGAACTTTACAGCATTCTGAAGTGCATATTTTAATATAATTTCCTTTAGTTCCATACTTTCTGATAATTTAAAAGAACTATATAAAACTTGCTTTTATGTTGAAAAACAGTGCTAAATTTTGTGATGGAGAGAATATACTTGGGTTAAACTCTGGTTTATTATAACAATTGACCCTTCCCTAATTCAGAAGGCTCTAGAGGTAGTAGGATTTAGTGTTCTGTTAACTCTGCCTTTGTATACAAATCTTTTGACAATAAATCAGTTAATTTTTATTTCGAAAATCTTCCGAATATTGTTCGAAAGTTATTTATAAGCTAATATAACAACAATTTAAAGTGTATTCAAAAATGTCAAGAGAACAAACTTTAAGGGAACCAGATGAAGAATCTGAACTGATAAAAGTGTTTACCAACTGCCCTTCGCTTTATTCAGTATATATTGAGGGCAGTTATTATACAAAAAACTTTAATTTCGGGCATAGTGATATAGATTTATCCTTGATTGTTGAGAAACCCTCTTTTGAAGATATACATACATTAGAAGAGGATATAAAGCTAATCAGTAAAAAGAGGGGAGTAAAAATTTCAACATGTTATTCTGAGATAAATGATCTCAAGAAAGATGTTGAAAGATTTAAGGCACATGCACATGGGAAGAAAAGAACATCATTTCTTTATGATATTCTTAATTCTCAAAGAGTTTATGGAAAAGATTTAAAAGCAGACTTGGAAGGATATATTGTTCAATACCACCCCTTTGAACTTTATTCCAACATGTCTGAATTGATTACAAATCTCTACAACTCATTGTCTTCATACCATAAATGTATAAACATATCTTTTATTATCGCAAAAACAACCCTTTTACTAAAAGGTATATACTCCTCACAAAAAGAGGATATTATAAATTCCTTTTCAAAGAACATAGATGCACAATTTGGACATAGGTTACTTACCATCTTCAGCAAATCAAAGAAAGAATTACAAATTTCCAAAGAAGAAAAATCAGCTGATTTGCAGTTTATAATGGATTTTTGTCATTTTTGTAAAGATTATTCAAGAGAGCTAGTTAAGGTAAATCAAAATGAACTTAAGCCAATACCAAAAGCCAAGAAATAAAACAATTTTAATTATTGGTGCACCAGTCTCAGGTAAATCTACAATATCTTATGGATTATCCATTGAACTTGGAATTAATCAGATAATAGACACAGATATAATAAGAGGAATAAAAGTAGTCCAAGAACCCATGAATAAGTATATTAATACATATTCTTTTAAGTCCTGGGAATTATTTGGAAAAAAACAGAACAAAAAAAATATTCTTTTAGGATATGAGAAATATTCAGAACAGATTGAGAAAGAAATTTTTGGTGTAATAAACATTAATGATTCTTTGGGAAGAAGTATGATTATAGAAGGAGTGCATCTACATCCAAAATTAATAGAAAAATTAATAAAAATAAATAAGTTGCAAATGATTTGTTTATCTGTAAATAGTAAAGAACATAAAAGGAATATTATCAACAGGCTTAAAAATTCTCATCAGCAGCCAAGATTTTACTTTGATAATTTTAAAGCAATTAGGGGAATCAACAATTTTTTAGTGGATTGTGCAAAAAAATATAATTTTCCTATAATTGAGAATAAAAATATCAAAAATACTATATCTTCAATAATTAAGGTGGTTAATGAATAAAAAATGGTTAAAATAAAAAAAGGAATTTTAGCAATATTATATAAAGAAGAAAACAAGAAAGTATTATATGCCTTGTTCAAAAGAAAAGAAGGCTGGATTGGATATGAGTTTCTGAAAGGGGGTAAAGAAGCCAATGAGACTGATGAACAAGCTTTATTCCGAGAAGTCAAGGAAGAGGCATCATTATCAATAACTTCAGCTATAAAATCAAAGTATACCTATTCTTTTGAATCAAAGAAAAATGATGAGATTGTTAGGCATAAACTTGTAGTGTTTTATGTTAAGCTATCTAAAGGTGAGATTATCATAGGGCCTGAGCATTCTGAGTTTGGATTTTATGACTATGAAACTGCATTAAAGCTCCTTCCATTCAAGACTTTAAAAGAACTGTTCAAGAAAATAAATGCAGAGTTTTTAAAATGAAAAGAACAATAATTGAAATTGGAGGCATAGACGGTGTTGGGAAAAGCACACAGGTGAAATTCCTATATGATTATTTCTCAAAAAAAGGATTAGAAGTTTTTATCCCTGATTCTGCAGTATATTTTAATTCAAATTATCCACAGGCTCTTGAAGAAAGAAAGAAATGGTATGTTTCAAATGACCCAAGAGAGATTGCCAAGATTAATCTTGTTGGTGCAAAAAAAAGGAATGATTTATGTCAAAAGATGGAGAATGATATTATCCTTTTGGATAGGGGATATATTACAACAAAGTCGTCAGCAATTGCTCGTCTTATAAAAACTAGAACGTTTGAGGAATCCAAAAACGTTGTTGATACATTCTGCCAAGATATCCATTACACCCCTATAGAAAATTTTCATATAATCTATTTTGCTGACATGAAATTAATCAAGAAACGGATTTTAGGTATCACTCCAGAATTTGAGCAGTATTTAAATAATTTCAGAATAGCCATTGATGCAGTTTCTTTAGAGCATAACATCTGTAGAATTGATTCTCATCAGGATAAAATACTGGTAACTAACAAAACATTAGAATATATCCTTTAAGGTAAGTTTTTGTGTATTTTTTGAACTGATTAACCTAATATTTATAAACAACAATCTTTTTTAAACAATCATGCAACACAAAGTA
The DNA here is from genome assembly GCA_002762865.1 of Candidatus Woesearchaeota archaeon CG10_big_fil_rev_8_21_14_0_10_33_12. Taxonomy (GTDB): domain Archaea; phylum Nanobdellota; class Nanobdellia; order Woesearchaeales; family CG1-02-33-12; genus CG1-02-33-12. The sequence goes on from PCYE01000051.1 coordinate 23,269, forward strand.
TTATACACTTCTGACATACACGGAAATGAAACTCAATATGAAAAACTTGTAAATTATGCTATAAAAATAGCTGCTGATACAATAATTATTGGAGGAGACATAGCCCCAAAAAGAAGATTAGCAGAAAATTATATAGAATTTCAACGGCATTTTTTTGAGCATAGGCTACCTAAATTATTGTATCCACTAAAAGAAAAATTGCCTGACTCTAAGCTATTTTTAATAATGGGCAATGATGATTGTATGATAAATTTAGATGCGTTAGAAAAGCAAGATCCTTGTTTGTATAACCTAACTCATGGAAAAAGAATAAGTCTTACAAAAGAGGTTGATATCATTGGTTATTCTTATGTTCCAATAACTCCTTTTGGAATAAAGGACTGGGAGAAGTTTGATTTAAGCAATGTTCCTTCAAATCTTATAGAAAAATATGAAAATATGAAAAGAACAGATTACAGACTAAATGGGGTTAAAAGCACAAGCTCTGGATGGAAGGAATTTCAATTCAGCCCAGATATGGAAAAGCAGGATTCAATCCAAAAAGACTTATCAGACAAGCTGTTTCAAGAGAAGCCAAATAAAACAGTTTATGTTATTCATACCCCTCCAAATCAAACAAATTTAGATCAGGTTTTAACTAAAAATCATGTTGGAAGCATTGCTGTAAGACTATTTATTGAAAATTGCCAGCCATATTTAACCCTTCACGGACATATTCACGAAACTGTTGATGTATCAGGAAATTTTAAGGATAATATTGGAAAGACCTTATGCTTAACTTCTGGAAATCATAATGCCGGAAGTAAATTAACTGTCCTTGTTTTTGATTTATATCACCCCGAATATGCGGACAGAATAATTCTTTAAAAATTTGTATTTTTTAAAAACCTTTAAATATAACAATTCATTTATAATAGTATACTAAAAATGGGGGTTGATAAAATGAGTAAAACAGAAGAAAATTTAAAAACAGCTTTTTCTGGTGAGAGCCAGGCAAGAAATAAGTATGATTATTTTGCCAAGGTTGCAAGAAATCAGGGATATCATTACATTGCAAAAATATTTGAGGAAACAGCCTTGAATGAGGTGCAGCATGCAAAAGATGAGTTTAAGCTTTTAAAGGGAATAGGTGACACAAAGGCAAATCTTAAGGCAGCAATTGAGGGAGAAAATTATGAGCACACTAAAATGTATCCAAAAATGAAAAAAGATGCAGAAGAAGAGGGAAACAAAGAAGCTGCAGAACTATTCACAGAAATTGCAGAAGTAGAGGAAAATCATGAGAAAAGATATAAAAAACTCTTAGAAATGGTTGAAAAAGGAACAGTCTACAAAAGAGATAAGCCAATAAGATGGAAATGCTCCAAGTGCGGTTACATCCATGTTGGAACAGAACCTCCGGAGAAATGCCCCTCATGCAAGCATCCAAGGGAATATTATGAGCCGGAATGTATGTCTTTTGAATAGAATTATGACTGCTGTAGTTAAAGGAGGTAAAACAAAATGTCAAAAATAATAGTCTATTCAGCGCCAAACTGTCCTTGGTGCCATACTTTAAAGGATTTTTTAAAAGAAAAGAATATTGAGTTTGAGGATATTGATGTATCAAAAGACCATGAAAAAGCAACAGAGATGATAGAAAAATCAGGGCAAATGGGAGTTCCGCAGATAGAGATTAATGGCAAGATGATTGTTGGGTTTGATAAGGAAGCAATAGAAAAAGAGCTTGAGAATGTATGATTTAACAATTATAGGAGCAGGTCCAGCAGGAATAACCGCAGCAGTTTATGCTGCAAGAAAAAAGCTGAATACATTGGTTATAACAAACAACATTGGGGGGTGGGCAGCAACCTCTAGTGAGGTTGGGAACTACCCAAGCTACCAGTTCATTACAGGGCCTGAACTTGCAAAAAAATTTGAAGAGCATTTAAAAAGTTTTGAGCTTGATTTAAGAGAGCGAGAAGAAGCAATTTCTATTGAAAAAATTAATAATATCTTCAAAGTTAAGACAAAAAAAGAAGAGTATGAATCAAAAACAGTAATAATAGCTAACGGAAGAATACCAAGAGAATTAAACATTCCGGGAGAAAAAGAATTTAAAAACAAAGGCATAACATATTGCGCAACCTGCGATGCTCCTTTGTTTGCAGGAAAGGATGTTGCAGTTATTGGCGGCGGCAATTCTGCACTTGATGCAGTAATACAACTAATGAAAATAGCAAAAAAGATTTACCTTATAAATTTAACAGATAAATTTATTTGTGAGGAAGTTAGGTTGGACAAAGCAAGGAATTCTGAAAAGGTTGAGATACTTGAAAACACAGAAACAAAAGAGATAATAGGGGACAAATTTGTAAGTCAAATGAAGGTATTAAAAGAAGGAAAAGAAAAGATTCTTGATGTTCAGGGAGTTTTCATAGAAATAGGTTCAGTACCCACAATAATAGATGTAAAAACACAAGATGGGAATTTGAAGCTGAATAAAGGAAATGAAATAATTGTTGACCAATACTGCAAAACAAATATTCCCGGATTGTTTGCTGCAGGAGATGTAACAGATGTTCCCTACAAGCAGATAATAATTGCAGCCGGGCAGGGGAGCATTGCAACTCTTTCAGCTTTTGATTACCTTTCAAAAATAAAATAAGGGGTGAAAAATGACAAAACTAGGCGAAATGTATAAATGTGAAATATGCGGAAACCTTGTCTCAGTTGTTGAATCTGGCCAAGGCGAGTTGGTATGCTGCGGACAGCCAATGAAACTTCTTAAAGAACAGACTAAAAAGCATGAAGGAAAGGAAAAGCATGTTCCAGTGATTGAAACAACTGATGGCGGAGTGAAAGTAAAAGTGGGCTCAGTGCCTCATCCAATGGAAAAAGGCCATTACATTGAATTAATACAGTTAATTAAGGATGGAAATGCTGTTATTGGAAAAAGGCTTGGGCCAGGAGACAAGCCAGAAGCAGAATTCTGCCTTGCTAATGCAGAAGGATTAAAGGCAAGAATACTCTGTAATGTTCATGGACTTTGGGTAAACTGATTTTATTTTTTTTAATATGGACTTAATTAACGATATAGGAAAATTAAGAAATTCTGAACTGAGCAAGACAATAGACAAAAGACTAAAGGAATTTGAAAGCTTTAAAAATAAAAATACTAAAGAATGGTTTTCAGAGCTTTGTTTTTGCATTCTAACTGCAAATTCAAAAGCAGTTACAGGACTTAAAATACAGGATGAATTAAAAGCAAAAGGGTTTTGCGAATATTCTCATGATTTAATAAGAGAAACAATAAGAAAAAACAAGCACCGGTTTCACAACAACAAGGCAAACTATATTGTTTCTGCAAGAGTGCATATCAACATAAAAGACAAAATAAAAAAAATAACAAAGCAAAAAGGCGAACATGAGGCAAGGGAATGGCTTGTTAAAAATGTGAAAGGTCTCGGCTACAAGGAAGCAAGCCACTTTTTAAGGAATGTTGGCTATAAAAGCCTTGCAATCCTTGACAGGCATATATTAAGCTTGATGGAAGAGAGTGGTTTTATAAAAGAAAAACCAAAAACCCTAAACAAGAAGAATTATTTTGAGATTGAGGAAATCTTTAAAAAAATAGCAGAGATATTAAAAATGTCTTGTGCAGAGCTTGATCTTTACATGTGGTATATGAAAACAGGAGAAGTCTTAAAATAATTAAAAAAGGCCTTATTCTTAGTATATTCTATTTTGAGGTATTTTTTAATCACTTATAGTCTTTATATCAACTATTCAACTTTTAAATCAATCAATATTGTTTAAAACGAAACCTATTTAAACAAGATAAGTTTTACGCTTTCCATTAAATCAATGAGGTAATTATAATGGCAAGAAATATAAGCATAATACCAAAGGCTCCATTTGCAAGAATATTGCTTGATTCAGGCGCAAAAAGGGTTTCTGCAGAAGCAATTGACGCATTTACTGATGTTATAACAGACATTGCAGAGGAGATTTCAACAAAAGCAGCAAAGATTGCACAGCATTCAGGCAGGAAAACAATTCATGAAGGGGATATAAAACTGGCTGTTAAGTAATTTATTTTTTCTTAATATTTTAAAGAACCTTGTAACTACTTTTAAATAATTAAAAAATCAAAAGTTTTAAATATACCTAATTTTGACTGTTCATTTATGATAATAAAAAATAAAAATAATTTTAATGTAGTTGTATCAGTATGTGAACTTGGAGGTTTTGGCGATGTTGTTTCCAGCCTTAGCATTATGGAATATTTTACTTCAGTTGACTTACCTTATCAAGTCTCTTTTGATTGTGCTGATTCTGAAAATAAACTGAGACTTCTTATTAATGATGAAAAATTTAAATTGCTGAAACATTATAAAGGCAGCCCAAATATTATAACTATCTCTCCAGTGAGGGATAGAAGAACAGAAGAACAAATAGACAAAACCTATGTTGATATTCAGCTGAGTGAGTATGACCATGATAAAATTTGTTGGACTGATTATTCTAAAAATCATATAACAATAAAAACAGGATTTTCTTTTGACCATGATTCATTCGGTCCGCAGGCAGGAATCTATACAAGGAAAACACTTGAATCAATCCTGACCAAAGTTGATAAAAGCATAGGTCATAAAGGAAGCATAGAAGAACTGAGAAAGAAAGCATTAACATCAATGATAAGAAAATATCCAAAATCAAGATTTATTGATTATTTTTGTTCACATGAAATTGAAAAAGTAGTCAAAGGGGGGTGGTCGCTCTTTTACCCAAGCGATATGGAAGCATATCATTTTCTAGATATAGCATCATTTGCAAGAGAAAATTTAGATAAACCGCTTTATATTTTTAGTATTGGCAACGCAAACAAAAACCTAAAATATCCATGCCTTAAAAGAAACATTACTTATTATAATCTCACTGAGAGAGAACGCAGATTAAAAGATGAGAATATTTCAGTTATTGAATTGGGAGCTATCCCGGATTTTGATTTCATGCAGCTTGTGGCCCTTACAGACAAACTTTCACTTGTGACAGGGGACCACTCTTTAAGCCAGATGATACAGAAATCACAATCAAAGCTAAAAGTCCCGTTTGTTTACCATTATCCTATCTGGAAGTTTAACTGCTTTAAAGCATTTTCTGAACTTATTGGAAAAGAAAACCATAATTCAAGTGAGATTCTCTCAGATTATGGGAAACTTTTTGGACGTGATAGTTGTATAAACAGTAATTCACTTCGTTCAGAAATCAAAAAAATTAAATCAAATATATCAAAACTCTTTTATGATGAAAAAATAATCAATGATTACAACAAATCCATATCTAAAACAAAAGAAAATTTTATTAATGAGAGAAAAGAAAAAGAGATTGATAAAGCTAACATTTTATGGTCTGTAAATGAAACGCTTTTGTTTGTTGTTAACAGGATTCTTGATGGAAGGAATTGTTATGATGCTGTGGAACCCTTACTGGCAAAAAAAGAAAAACCTTTGGCAAAGCAGGGAAGGAAAACAAAATAATACAAGGAAATCTTTTTATACTAACTGCATTTCTCTTAGCTTACGGGCAGGTAGTTCAGTCCGGTAGAATGCGCCCTTGGCTAGGGCGAGGCCCCGGGTTCAAATCCCGGTCTGTCCATATAAAAAATGAGGTAAAAATATGACTAATGTTTATCATTCAAATGATGAAAATAAATTTTTGTTAAAGTTAAAGCAAGAACTAAGGGAAAGGTTTAAAGACTGCGATAAAATTGCAATAAAGCTGCATTTTGGTGAGCCAGGAAATAAAACAGCGTTTAAGCCAGAGGATATTAAGCCAATAACAGACATTTTAAATGAACTTGATATAAATTTCTTCTTGTTTGATTCATTAGTAACATACAGCGGACCAAGGAATAATTCTGATTCTTACAAAAATTTTGTCATTAAAAAAGGATGGGACAAGCTTGGAGAGATTAGAATAAATGATGAGCATATTAGTGTAAAAGGAGAAAATTTAACTTATGAAGTTTGCAAGGAGCTTGTTGATGCAGACGCTGTCCTGGTTGTAAGCCATGTTAAGGGCCATGTTTGCACTGGTTTTGGTGGAGCTATTAAAAATTTGGGAATGGGTGCTTTGACAAAAAAAACAAAAAGTGATATACACTATGGCGGAGAGCCAGTATTTGTTGGCAAATGCACACAATGCAAAGCTTGTGAAAGAGCATGTCCTTTGGAAACCCTGAAAGTAAAGGATAAACCCATATTTGGAACATGTTATGGGTGCTCTGACTGTGTTTATGCATGCCCAAATTTGGCAATTAAAACAAAAGTAAATTATTTTGATATATTGTTAGCAGAGGGGGCTTTTATTGCCCAGTCAAAATTTAAAAAAGTTTATTATATTTCATTCTTAAAAAACATCACTCAACTATGTGACTGTGAGTCAGACTCAGGAAAGATTATTGCAAATGACTGTGGCTTTTTGGCAAGCCATAATGGAGTTGCAATTGACATGGCTGCCTATGATATTATATTAAAAAATGAGGGGCAAGATGTTTTTTTGAAGTTCAACAAAAAATCAGGGACAGAACAGGTTAAGGCAGCAGAAAAATTTGGAATGGGCCAAAGCAAATATAATCTAATAGAATTGTAGGAGGTAAAAATGGATGAATGCATATTTTGCAAGATAATTAAAGGTGAAATACCTTCAAACAAGGTTTATGAAAATAAGAATTTTTTTGCTTTTCTGGATATTGGACCTGTAAATAAAGGCCATACATTAGTAATACCAAAAAAGCATTATAAAAATCTGCTTGATATGCCAGAAGAAGAGCTAAAAGGATATATGGAAACTATTCAAAAGGTTTCAAATGCAGTTAAGAAAGGAGTTAATGCAGAGGGGATAAGCATTAATATGAGCAATGAATCAGCAGCAGGACAGGTTGTTATGCATGCCCATTTCCATTTAATACCAAGGTTTAAGGATGATGGATTAAGGCTTTGGCCCCAGGGAAGGTATAAAGAAGGAGAGGCAGATAAAATTAAAGATAAGATCACAAACTGCTTAGAATCATCAAATTAAAGAGGTAAAAACATGGGATGCAAAAAGAAGAAGAAAAAACAATAAAATAAATAAAAAATAAAAATATTTAATGTTTACTTTTTTTTAAAATTATATTAAATCTTTTATTAGTGGAATAAATATCAAAACCAATAAAATTAATATAATTAAAATTTCAATTAATTTGTTATCCATTAAAAATATGACACCTCCCAATATCCTATATGTAATTTTGTGCCATATTTATATAGTGTTATTTTTTTGCCTTATAAATGGAAATACTTAAAAAGGAATAACAAATTCCAATTACTATGCCGCTGTAGCTCAGCCTGGTTAGAGCGCTACGCTCATATGTATTGAGCGATGAGAGCTTTGCTCGATGATTAACTCATCTAACTGAGGTACGTAGAGGTCACGGGCTCAAATCCCGCCAGCGGCACATTTTTCTTAATTACCAAAAGTTAGTTTGGGACTTTAATAAAAATTTATATTTTATAACATAGAAAAATTTATATATAAGTATCATACAAAGTATGATAAAGTAATACAAAGTAAGAAAAAGAGGCAATTAAAAATGGGAATAAAGGAAAAGATAGAAAAAATTATGGAAAGATACGAATTCGTAACAAAAATTAAAGAGAATGATAGCAGAAAATTAATAGGAACTTATAATGATATAAACCTTTATTATGATCCACAAAAAGAAGTTTTTGAATTAAACATTGATGGTAATTACTTCGCGCCTGAACCTGACCAAATAAGAGAAATAAAAGGAAAATATTTAATTATAATGTAAAACCATAAGCGCCGGGCCCAGGATTTGAACCTGGATGTCCTTGCGGACAACCGCTTTCGAGGCGGGCGCGTTAAACCAGATTCCGCCAACCCGGCACAAAACTTTTATCTGAAATCTGGGGCTAAAATTCCTATTGCTGTGATTATTGTTCCTATAGCTAACATATAAATCGGAAGTTTTTCTATAACACTGACTGTACCTGCCATTTCATAAGATTTTTCTCTTAAATTCTCATCAGCAGGCATTTCAGACACTACCATTCCAGTGATATCTGATGATGAATTAATCCCTAATTGAGACAGAATAACTATTCTTGTAATTCCTAACAGGCCCGAGCATAAAATCAGGAATATTCCTATTGTTAAAATGCTTTTGTTCATTTTGGTATTAGTTAATCTTAACTATATTTAAATTCTTTTATTATTTATCAGAAAGAGGACTGTTCATTTTAGAGAGTGAAACGAGAGTACAGAGTGGTTGAGGAGCGTTAGCGACGAAGAAGTAGAAAAGGCAAATTTTTTAAGTAATTTAATATTTTGATTTATAATATGTCCTTGAATATTGATAATATCGTAAGAAAGACTGGTATAATTAAGAAAAAAATGGAATCAAATCTTCCATTGATTAATTCTGAAATCGATACTATTATTATAAAAAAGGACAGAACCGTAAAAAGAATAGAACATTTATTAGATACACTATTAAATTATATACCTTTAGGGGTTGGTGAATCAGAATTTAAAAAATTAAATGGGTATTACAAATCATTTAATAAAAAAAATGCGGATATTTATAATGAGTTCTATCAAGGAATATAACAAACAACAAAGAGGAAATAGTAAAATTTAAATAAAACATAACTTATTTAATATATTACATTAAGGGTTTGGAATAAAATGGCATACACTAAAATTATACAGCAAGATGGTTATTTAAACTTGCGCCATCCAACCCTTTCTCCTGAAAAAATGTATACCCAATTCTTCAATTTTGTCAGGAATAAGCTGGATAAACTGGAAAAATCAGATAACTATATAAAAGGACCTAAGGCAGTATATTTTGTTATTTCAAAGGACAGATGGGAATCAAGATATTCAAAAGAAAAAGAAAGATTTAGTATTATGGTGGTAAGAAAAGCCCTGACAGCCCCTAACTATCTTAAATTAGATGATATTCTTAAACAATATGCAGACAAACTAAAAAAGTAATAAATTCTGGAAATAAAATGCCCGGTCCGGGACTTTCGACAGCTTTTGCAATTTTGGCTTTAATCTAACCCTCGCATTTTTGCGAGCGTTAGCGAGCGTGAGGGACTTCAATTGCTTTGCAATTGAATGTCGCTCCTGCGTGCCAGCTTAGCAAGAAGCTGGTTCGAACCCGGGTCCCGGCCTCGAGAGGGCCGGATGATTGGCCGGACTACACCAACCGGGCATACGCCAGGGCTGGGACTTCCAACAACTGTTGCGAGCGAAGCGAGCGCGGTGGGATTGAACTTTTAATTCAATGCCCGCCTTGCGTGCCAGCTTAGCAAAAAGCTGTTTTGAACCCAGACTCCCAAAAGGGACGAGATTTCCAGTCTCGCGCGGTACCGAATTGCGCCACCCTGGCAGCATTAAAAAGAAAATTATGTTCATTTATATAAGTTTTGAAAAAAAGAATTAGGAATCCATCATTTCTATCTCAATATTCAGACCTTCTGGGATAGGAACTCTCATAACAAGCCTTAAAGCACGCTCATCAACAGCAAGATCAATCAGTCTTTTGTGTATCCTCATCTCATATCTTTCCCAGCTAGCTTTTCCTTCGCCATCTGGGCTTTTCCTTGTGGTTACCTTAAGCTTCTTTGTTGGAAGAGGTATTGGACCTCTCATTTCAACTCCTGTTTTTTCAGCAATATTTTTTATGTATTTGCATACATCATTAATCTTGTTAATGTCAATACTTGCTAACTTTATTCTTGCTTTCTGCATTTTAATCTTCTCTTCGGCTTGTTTACTTCATGATAAAACCCAGTTCACCATGATATAAAAACAAAAAAATAAAAAAGAGTTTATTTCTTGTTTAACTCCTTCTTAACTAAATCAATGCACATTCCTGCTGCAACTGTCACTCCGCTATCCCTGATAGCAAACCTTGACATGTGCGGAATATCTTTTTGTTTTTCAATCACTATTGGCTGAACTGGCTTAACCTTTATTATTGCAGCATCTCCATTCTTTATAAAGTCTGGATTCTCTGCAATTGTTTCTCCTGTTGCTGCATTTAACTTTTTCACAATAGCCATTATCTGGCAAGCAACCTGTGATGTATGTATGTGGAATACTGGTGTGTATCCTACAGTCATAACACTTGGATGATTCAACACAACAATCTGTGCTGTGAATTCACTTGCAACTGTTGGTACATTATCAGTATGCCCCAGAACATCTCCTCTGGCAATATCTTTTTTTTCTATGCCTCTGACATTAAACCCAACATTATCTCCTGGACCTGCTTGTTTAAGCTGCTCATGATGCATCTCTATTGATTTAACCTCACCACTGACACCTTTTCCTTCTCTTGCTGGAACAAATATAACTTTGTCACCAACTTTCATAATTCCAGTCTCTACCTTTCCAACTGGAACAACCCCTATTCCAGTTATGTTATAAACATCCTGTATTGGAAGCCTTAATGGAAGATTTGTTGGTTTTTCAGGTATATTAAACAAATCCAATGCAGCTAATAATGTTGGTCCCTTGTACCATGACATCTTGTCTGTCTTCTTGACTACATTGTCTCCTGGAAGAGAAGCAATTGGTAAAAACTGAACCTTGCTTGGATCATATCCGACTGTCTTCAATAATGTTTCAACCTCTGTTTTAACCTTTTTAAAAACATCTTCACTATAATCCTTCATGTCCATTTTATTTATAGCAACAATCAGTTGCTGGACTCCAAGAGTCCTGCATAAGAAGACATGCTCTTTTGTCTGTGCCATAACACCATCATTAGCAGCAACAACAAGAACAGCTGAATCTGCTTGGCTTGCTCCTGTAATCATATTCTTAATAAAGTCTTTATGGCCAGGTGCATCAATTATTGTAAAATAATATTTGTCAGTGTTAAATCTTTTATGAGCTAAGTCAATTGTTAATCCTCTTTCTCTTTCTTCCTTTAAGTTGTCCATTACAAAGGCAAATTCAAAGCCTGCTTTACCCAGTTCTTTTGCCTTTTCCTTTAGTTTTCTTAGCTCCTGCTCACTAACTGAGCCTGCGTCAAACAATAACCTTCCAACTGTTGTTGATTTTCCGTGATCTACATGTCCTACAAAGACAAGATTCATATGTTCTTTTTCTTTAGCCATAATAATCCCTCCATTTATTTTGAAAATATGCTTTAAAAGGTGTTTTTAATTAATATATAAAGGTTTCTATAATAAAGTCTATTCCTCTATTTTAAGGCCTTTCCTTTGTCTTATCTGTTTTATTATCTTTTCCTGCAGTTCATTAGGCAGTTTTTCAAAGCTTTGATCAACAAGGAAATGATTTCCTCTGCCACAAGTAGCAGACCTTAAGTCAGAAGTCATTCCAAACATCTCTCCAACTGGTAGCTTGCCTTTTACAGTTATATGCTCTCCCTCTTGCTGCATATCAAGCAACTGGCCCCTTTTATTAGCAATAAGCTTTGATATTTCGCCCATATACTCTACTGGAGCCTCAAACTGCAGTGTCTGCAAAGGCTCATAAATAACAGGGTTGGCAAGCATCATAGCTCCCCTTATCCCTTCTCTAATAGCAGGATATGCCTGTGCTGGGCCCCTGTGTATAGCATCTTCATGCAGCTTTACATCCATTAGCATTACCTTTACATTGATGCATGGCTCTCTTGCTAATGGGCCAGCAGACATGACATCCTCAAACATATCCATTATCATCTCAATGACTTCTCCTATATGAACTATGCCCCTGCTCATATCTATTAACATGTTGCCCTTATAAATGTCCCTTACCTTTCTTGCAGTCTTACCATCCATTCCCAATTCCTGTAGTTTTTCCCAAAGAGCCTTATCCTTTTTCTTAATTCTCATTTCAGGCAGCTCTTTTTTCCTCATTGCTTCCATAAATTCCTTTGACAATGGCTCTACCTTAAAGTAAAATTTGTTGTGCTTATTAGGGCTCTTTCCTTCTACCTCTGATGATTCCTTTGTAATTGCTTCCCTATAAACAACAATTGGAGGGGATGTTTTCACTTCAACACCCTTTTCTGTTTTTATTCTGTTTTCAATAACCTCTAAGTGCAGTTCACCCATACCGTGCATGAGATGCTCTCCTGTCTCCTCATTAATCTCAATTTGTATGGTTGGATCTTCTTTGCTTACTCTTCTTAAGACTTCAATAAGCTTTGGCAAATCAGAGGCCTTTGTTGCTTCAATAGCCTTTGTGACAACTGGCTCAAATATATGGGTTATCTTCTCAAAGGATTCTGTTGGTTCTATGGTTATTGTTTCGCCAGGCATTGCCTTTACGCCTGCAACACCAACTATATTGCCTGAAAGAGCCCTCTCAACTATCTCTCTCTTTGCTCCATTATAGATAAAAACCTGCTGAATTCTAAGATTTTTCTTTTCCCTATTCAAGTAAACATTCATTCCCTTTGTTATTGTTCCTGAGAAAATCCTTCCACATGATAGCTCGCCTGCCTGTGGATCAACAACAATTTTGGTTATAACAAAAAACAATGGTCCTTTTGAGTTGCATGATAAAAGTGATTTTCCATCCTCACTTTCAAGGTCACCATGCCATATTTTTTTGATCCTATATGCCTGTGCTTGTACTGGATTAGGAAGATGATGAATAACTGCGTCAAGAACAACCTCATGCAGAGGAGCCTTGTCAGCCAGTGGCTTGTGATCTCCTTTTTCATAAGCATCAATTATATCCTTAAAGCTGATTCCTTTCTTTTTCATGTAGTTTACAGACATTGCCCAGTTATGGAATGCAGAGCCAAAGCAAACAGAACCATCCATTACATTAACATTCCATTTATTCTTAAACTCATTGTCTGCTATTTCGTTTATTAGTATGTTTACATGATTTATTATCTTTACAAACCTTTCCTGCATCTGCTCTGGCTTTAGCTGAAGTTCTTTTATAAGCCTATCAACCTTATTTATAAATAAGATAGGCTTAACATTTTCCTTTAATGCCTGTCTAAGAACAGTTTCTGTTTGTGGCATCACGCTTTCTACCGCATCACAAAGTACAATAACACCATCAACAGCCCTCATTGCCCTCGTCACATCCCCACTAAAATCTATATGCCCCGGGGTATCCAATAAATTGATGAGATAATCTTTTCCCTCAACAATATGAACCATTGAAACAGCTGCTGTGTCAATTGTTATTCCCCTTTCCTTCTCATCCTCATGAAAATCAAGAACGCACTGCTTTCCTGCAAGTTCTTTTGACATCATTCCTGCTCCAGCCAAAAGGTTGTCACTGAATGTTGTCTTGCCATGGTCTATATGCGCTGCTATAGCAATATTTCTAATAAACTCGGGTTTTTCTGATGTCTTCATAACTCTCTCTACTATTTTATCTACCATTTTATTCCTCACTTACCATAATGAAATATTTCATCTACTTTTTTATAATCATACAACTCATCTATGCTAAACCAAAGCAATATCTCTTTTTCTGCCTCTTCAGCATTAGCTGAAGCATGAATCATATTTTTTATTGAAATTTCTTTGCCATCTGCATAATGGAAAGAATGATGTGTAAAATCTCCCCTTATTGTTCCTGGCAAGGCCTTGCTTGGCTCTGTATCACCAGTTAGTATTCTGATAACATTTACAGCATCAACACCCTCAATAACCATTGCTACAATAGGGCCTTCTGTTAAATAATCAAGAAGCATAATTCTCACTTTTTCTCCTCTTCTTTTAGCAATATCCTCTGTGTAATGCTTTGCAGCAAATTCCTTGTCTATACAAACCATCTTTAGGCCAATTATTTTAAGCCCTTTGTTCTCAAACCTTTTTATTACCTCGCCAATAAGCCCCCTCATGACACCATCTGGCTTTATTAAAACAAGTGTTCTCTGTATCATTTTTTAGTTCCCTTTTTTATATCCTGATATTCCTGGGTCCATTTTGTTGTTCTTGGTTTTCTCTTTAGCTTTAACATGTTTTTTTCACATTTTGATGAGCAAAAATATAATACCTTACCAGTTTTCTGGACATATATCTTTCCAGTTCCTTTGTTAATATTTTGTTTGCAAAAACTACACCTCATCTTTATCATCTCCTGCCCTGATTAAGCTTTCTTGCCTCAATTTCAGTCTCCCTAAGCATTAGGATATCTCCTAATCTTACAGGCCCCATCACATTTCTTCTCAGGATTTTATTGGCATCCCTTCCTTCCAGAACCTTGCATCTTACTTGTATGGCCTCGCCTCTAGTGCCTGTTCTGTCAATAATTTCCTCTATTTTTGCAGGAAAAGCATATGAAAAATTAACTCCTGTTTTTTTTTCTGTTTCCTTTGTTTCCTTTTTAATTTGAGGTTTCATATAGAATCACCTTACTATTCCTTTAATTTTTTAATTATCTCTTTGACTATGTTTTTTGCTTCTCCCTCTTCAACTATTGCAATGCTTGCTGTTCCAACACTAATGCCTGCTGCTGCGCCAAGCTCTTCTTTGCTGGGCACCTCAACACATAAAACATCTTTTTCTTTTGATAAAAGTGGTATGTGCATTGTGATTTCCGGTGGATTGACATTTTTTGCTATTGCAACAAGTTTTGCCATACCTTTTTCAATAGCCTTTGTTACTTCATTACTGCCTTTCTTTATTCTTCCAGTTGCCTTAGCAACCTCTATAGCCTCATAAATTTTGTCTACTATTTCCTTTGATATCTCAGCCATTTTATATTCCTCCTTAATTCGAATTATTTTTGAGTGTAACAAATCCAAGAATTTGCATACCTCATTCAAACCGCAAGCG
>PCYE01000038.1:0-7159 GCA_002762865.1 Candidatus Woesearchaeota archaeon CG10_big_fil_rev_8_21_14_0_10_33_12
AGATGCTAGATTTATTGCCTAAAGAACTTTGGTCTGACAAAAATGCTAAGTTTTTGGACCCTGTTTCAAAATCAGGTGTTTTTTTAAGGGAAATTGCAAAAAGACTCATAAAAGGATTAGAAAAACAGATTCCCGATAAGCAAAAAAGAGTTAATCACATATTAAATAATCAGTTATATGGGATAGCAATAACAGAATTAACTTCATTAATGTCTCGTAGGTCATTATATTGCTCCAAAAGTGCAAATGGAAAATACTCTGTTTGCACAGAATTCAAGAATAATGAAGGAAATGTTAAGTTAGATAAAATACAGCATACATGGAAAGATAAAAGATGCAAATATTGTGGGGCGAGTCAAGAAGTTTATGACCGCGGAGATGAATTGGAATCTCATGCTTACCAATTTATACACACAGATAAACCAGAGGAGGTATTCAAAATGAAATTCGACGTAATAATAGGGAATCCGCCATATCAATTAAATGACGGAGGGGGTACAGGGTCAAGTGCAAAACCAATTTACAACAAATTTGTGGAACAGGCAAAAAAACTTCGACCAAGATATCTTTCAATGATTATACCTGCTAGATGGTATTCAGGAGGTAAAGGGCTTGATGATTTTAGAAATGAAATGCTAAACGATAAAAGCATAAGGCATCTCGTAGACTTTCCTGATTCAAGAACTTGTTTTCCTGGTGTAGATATAGCCGGTGGTGTATGTTATTTCTTGTGGGATAGAGACAATAAGGGAGAATGTCAAGTTAAGACTGTTCGAGATAATGAGGTAAAGCTTTCAAATAGAAATTTAAATGAATTTGTAACTTTTATACGTGATAGTTTCTCAGTAAATATAGTAAATAGAGTTAAACAAAAAAGTGATTCATTTCTAGATTCAGAAGTTTCAAGCAGGATGCCTTTTGGATTGGTTTCAAGTATTAGGGCTGAGAAAGTTGGCGATTTGAACTTAATAACGAGTGTCGGTAATGGAAAGATATCATCTATAAAAGTGACTAACGGGCACAATCTAATTAAGAAATGGAAAGTATTACTTTCTAAGGCTTCAAATGACCACGGAGGTCAACCCGATAAGGAAGGTAAAAGACGGATATTTTCTAGAATTGAAGTTATGCCACCAGATACTGTTTGTACAGAGTCCTATTTAGTTGTTGGTTCTTATAATACTAAAGAGGAAGCAGACAACATGGCAACATATTTAAAAACAAAATTTTGTAGATTTTTAGTATCTACTATTTTATTAACCCAAAATATCACCAAAGGTTCTTTTGTTTATGTTCCTAAATTGGCAATGAATGAGTCTTGGACTGACCAAAAACTTTACAAAGAATACAAACTCACTCCGGAAGAGATTTCTTTTATCGAAGATATGATAAGACCAATGACTTCAGAAACGCAAGAAGAGGAAATACCTGATGAAAGTGAAGATTAAGGAGTTTTTCCCTCCAAAACCGGACTTGAATCCCCAGATATATGCTTATACAGATGAAGCATATGAAGGGCTGTTAAAAATAGGTTATACTACTGTAGATGTAAGGAAAAGAGTGGCAGAACAATACCCTACAAAGAGACCGGGAAATCTTCCATATAAAATTGTATTTGAAGAATCTGCCATGCGAAAAGATGGCACTTATTTTATTGATAAATCAGTTCATAAGCTTCTTATTAAAAAAGGTATTAAATGTAAAGGAGGAGAATGGTTTGCATGCTCTGTCGAGCAAGTTAAAGCAGCGGTATTAGCCCTCAAAACAGGAATTATAAATGAAGAAAACAGAACTCTAAGCTTTAAAATGAGGCCTGAACAGTCTGAAGCTGTAAGAAGAGCTTCTGAATATTTCTCCAGTTTCAAAGAAGAGAAGAGGACTCCTCATTTTCTGTGGAACTGCAAAATGAGATTTGGAAAGACTTTTGCAGCATATCAATTAGCGAAAACTAAGGGCTGGAAAAAAATTCTTGTATTGACATTTAAGCCTGCTGTTGAAAGTGCTTGGGAAGAAGACCTATCAAATCACGTTGATTTTGAAGGATGGCAATTTTTCTCCAGACATTCAGAAGCAGATTATAAGAAATTGAAACAGAATAAGCCAATAGTATGCTTTGGCTCTTTTCAGGATTATTTAGGAAGAACTTCTATCGGTGCAATAAAACCAAAAAATGAATGGGTTCATAAAACAAAATGGGATTGTATCATCTTTGATGAATATCATTATGGTGCATGGAGAAAAAAAGCAAAGGATTTATTTGACGAGGAGGAAGAGATAGAACAGCAAGAAGAGGAACTTCTTTTCAAGGAAAACTCAAAAGGATTGGATGCTCCAGAAGAACAGGATAAAATTGAATATTTAGAAAGCATAATGCCAATTAAAACAAGCGCATATCTTTATTTATCTGGAACTCCTTTCCGAGCAATAATTTCAGGAGAATTTATTGAAGAACAGATTTATCATTGGACTTATTCTGATGAGCAAAGAGCAAAAGAAAATTGGAAAAAACCAAATAATCCATACGAGGCTCTTCCAAGAATTGTTTTACTAACATATCAGTTGCCCCACACAGTCATAAATCTTGCAAGTGGCGGAGAGTTTGATACATTCGACTTAAATGTCTTTTTTTCTGCTAAAGGCGAAAGGAAAGATGCAAAGTTTGTTTATGAAGATGATGTCCAGAAATGGCTTGACTTGATACGTGGAAATTATATGGCCACAAATCTTGACAATCTTAAATTGGGCGCAAGAAAACCACCTTTACCATATTCAGATACAAGATTATTAAACATTCTATCTCATACCCTCTGGTTTATGCCTAACGTTGCTTCTTGCAATGCTATGAAAAATCTGCTGATGCAGAAACAGAATAAATATTATCATGACTATAACATTGTGGTAGCAGCAGGTGCAATCGCAGGCATTGGCTTGGATGCATTAAAACCAGTTCAAAAAGCAATGGAAGAGCCATTGAAGAGTAAATCAATCACTTTGTCCTGCGGAAAACTAACAACAGGTGTAACTGTTAAGCCTTGGACAGGAATTTTCATGCTTAGGAATTTAACAAGCCCTGAAACATATTTTCAGGCAGCATTTAGAGTGCAATCCCCTTGGACAGTAAAAAATCCAGACGGAAAATCACCAAACGCTGAAGAGATAATAAAGAGAGAATGTTATATTTTTGATTTTGCACCAAACAGGGCATTAAAACAGATTGCAGATTATAGTTGTAATCTAAATCCCGAAGAAACAGACTCTGAAAAAAAAATCAGAGAATTCATTGACTTCTTGCCAGTTCTTGCCTACGATGGCAGTACCATGAAGCAGATTGATGCTTCTGGAATAATTGAAATGGCTATGAGTGGCACTACTGCATCATTGCTCGCAAGAAGATGGGAAAGTGCATTATTGGTCAATGTAGATAACAATACTTTAAGTAAGATTTTGAATAATCCCAAAGCTTTAGCAGCGTTAATGAGTATTGAAGGATTTAGAAGTTTAAACAATGACATTGAAATGATAATCAATAAATCAGAGGCTGTGAAAAAAGCTAAACAAAAACTTGCCAATGATGAAAATATATCTCCCAAAGAAAAGAAGAAGCTATCAGATGAAGAAAAAGAATATATGAGTAAAAGAAAAGAGATACAAAATAAATTAATCAAATTCGCAACTCGAATACCCATTTTTATGTATTTGACTGATTTTAGAGAGAGAACGTTAAAAGATGTTATAACAAAATTAGAACCAAGTCTGTTCAAGAAAGTGACTGGTTTAAAAGTTGAGGATTTCGAGTTATTGGTCAGCTTAGGTGTGTTCAACAGCAATTTGATGAATGATGCAGTGTTCAAGTTCAAAAGATATGAAGAAGCAAGCCTTTCTTATACAGGAATATACAAGCATAAAATTGAGCATGTGGGAGGATATGATATTATTATTACCGCTGAAGAACTTAATAAAAAACTAAATCTGACAAAATAATAGTATGGATTGGGCTCTATTTAGAGCCCATCACTTTCTCCATATAACTAAGTGGCTTGATGTCTGTGATGACTGTCTTGTGGACAAGCCACTTCTTGTCTTCGCTCAGCTGGATTGACGTTTCCAGAATTGGCTGGCGATTCAGCTGCTCTATTTTCATTGCGCTCAATTCCTGTTTCTTGCTTGTTTGTTCCATTTTGGTTGCCTCCTGATAAAAATAGTGACTAAGGCAGTTAATGCCTATTACTGGGGGTCACTATTTTGTTTATTTGATTAGCAAGGTAACGGGTATCCAATGCGACCCCAAATTTTCTGTATTTTTTCACAAAATGCATGTTTGTAACAACAAAGAACCAATTGTCATAATTTGCCTTGAGATATTCCACTTTTTCTTCAATCACTTTTCTGTCCTTGTTGATTTTATTGCCTGTTTCAACTTCAATTGCGAATTTCTTTTTGTTTATTTCAAAAGTTATGTCTGGTTTTTTAGTGGTGAACTTTTGGGCAACAATGCCTTTCTTTTCAAGAAATTCGCATATGTCATGGATGACAAAGCAATGAGTTTCACTTTCGTTGAACCTTGGCTTGATTAGGAATTTCTCCTTTTTCTTTGAGTTAATGCTGTAAAAAGATGAAATCCTGTAGCCTCTGGCCATCAGGTATTTCATCTCATCGAGCTTGAGCTTTGAGCATCGGAATAATCCTTTTCCTGAATCTAAATTTATTGTAACTTCTTTTCGTTGTGCGGTTTCAGAACTATTTGATAATTCTTTTTTCGTTGTGCTTTGATTTAAACTTTCAGGCAATTCTTCTTTCGTTTTGCCTTGTTCAATAAGTTCATCTGCATTTGTGGTTATGATTTTATGCTCTTCTTCTGAAGCCATGACTTTTATTTCAGTATGGTCATCTTCCATAATGAGAATGCCTTCGCCAACCTGCGCTGTGAGAAGGTAGCTTCTTTCCTGGTTGCTCAAATGAAAAGTTTCGCAGACGTCTTTGATAACGGCAGGCTTCTGGCGCATGAGAAGGGTGTAGGCTGAATTTGCCAAAACCGATTTTCCAGCTTCGCTTGTGAGCATTCCCTCAACTTCTTGGTTGATTAGAAGAAGGCCTAAATTGAATTTCCTGCATGTCTTTACTATTTCAAAAATATAGGTTGCATCTTCTGTTCTGGCTAACAATGACCATGCTTCATCAATTAAGAGGATTTTTCTTGTCAAATCTGATTTCATTTTCATGTAAACATAGTCAAGGACAAGGAACATTATGACTGGCTTGACTTGCTTTGGCATTGTGCCAATATCAAAGCAGACAAATTTGTTGCTGAAATTTATGCTTGTGTGGTGGTTGAGAAAGCTGAAGACTCCATCAACATACATGCTGAGCCTGTTTATTAAGCTTCTAATTGTGGTTTTTTCAAGCTGGATTGCATGTTTTTCCATGCCTTGCAATGCTTCAAGCACATTGCCAAGGATTGGAGGGGTATATTGCCATGTTTCTGGGTCTTCTGTAATTCCTTTTTTGCTGTAGGCTTCTGTCAATGCCCTGTCAATGAATGCTTTTTGCGGCTCTGTTAGTTCGCCTAAGATGACTGGCATCAAGTCCATGAGACTGAGCCGCTTTTCAGCATAATCATGCCCCATTAAGTCTAATGGATTGATTATTGTTTCAGATGTTCTTGAGATGTTTATTCTCTGGCCATTGAAGTATTTGACAAGCTCCTTGTATTCTCCCTGCGGGTCAATTACCATGACTTTTGTGCCATTTAGAAGATATCTTGCAATGAGGAGCTTGCAGAAATAGCTTTTGCCGCCCCCTGACTGGGCCAGGACAAGGCCATTGGGATTTGGCAGCTTGAAAATATCCCTTATTATTGGAATTTTATTGCGGTTTAAGCCTAGCCATATTCCTGTTGGGTCTACTTGTGAGAATTGGCTTGTGAAGGGGAAAAATGCCGAAAGTGCCTTTGTTGTGATGTTCCTGCTTGCTTTTAACTGGTCTATGCCTAATGGCAGTATGCTTTTGTAGCCTTGACTCATTCTAAAGAAAGCTGTTTTTGGTAGTATCATCAGGCTGTTAAGCTCTGATTCTACTTTTTTTGATAGAAGCTCTAATTGTTCCTTTGAGTCTGCCTTGCAGTTTATGTATAGGCTGATGTTGAACAGCTTTTCTTCGCCTTTTTGCAGCTCTTCCAGAATTTGTCTTGTGTCATTGTATTGTATTTCCAAGCTTGGATTGATTATGTCCTTGCTTTGCATTGCGTAAAGGTCTGCACGCTGCTTTTGCAGCTCCTTGTTAATGTTGATGAGCATTGTTTCCATTGGATAAGGCTTGATGTGTATGCTTAGGTCAAAGTCTCCTGATGAGCTGACTATCCTGTCCAAGAAGCCTGGCTCAACCATCCTTGGATAGCCATGTGCATAGATTATCCTGTAGAATCTCTTGTTTGTCTCAATGTGCTTGGGATAATTGTCAATGTAGCTTGGCAGCAGGGAATTGCTTTGCAGGAATTTTGCAAGAAGCTCTTTTATTTGCTTATCATTTAGCTTTTCTGCTTTCAGGTTGAGGTTGTCGAGCCTTTCAAGGCAAATGTTGACTTGAATGTTTAGGTTACTTTCCTCTGGGATGACAATGTAGAAAACCCTGTTCATTATTTTATTTGTTGCAATGACATTATGCAGATATGCTTTGTATTTTTCGAACAATTCAGAGAATTTCTGTTCTGTTATTCTTGATTTTAATGAGTTGAGATAATCATTTAATTCTAAGCTTTCCGTGTTCATTAATATTTGAATTGGAAAATCTAAAGAATTGAGGAATTTCTGGAAAGATTCCATTATTGCTTCCTGCTCTCCTGCTGGCTTAATCCTGAAATTTACTGGCTGGACTTTGATTATGGCTACTTTTTTGTTTTCTAGTGTGAGAATTGCATTGTTTTCTATTTCTTTTATTCCGATAAATTTCTTTAGTTTTTCTTTTTCCTTTACTTTCCTGAATTTTGAGTAGGCAATGTAATCCTTTAGTTTGCCTTCTAAATTGAAGAACATGAAGCATATGCCAAGCAATGAGGGAATTAAAGCTAAAGTGATTTTGAGGTAAGAATTCTGCACTTTGCTGAATATGATTAGAGTTATAGTGCCGAAGACGAATGCGTAGCTTAACTGCTTGAAGCTCAAGC
>PCYE01000038.1:7170-10144 GCA_002762865.1 Candidatus Woesearchaeota archaeon CG10_big_fil_rev_8_21_14_0_10_33_12
GTTATAATGGGAACTCGGAGAAAACGTATTGTGTTGGATAGATTAAAATAAATATAAAAATTATTTGTGAAAAAGTAAAAGGTTAAAAATAATGAGTATAATAAGATTTTATGGACTATAATTCACGATTAGATAAAATAAATCAATTATTAAAAGAAACACATTACGATAATGCAATTGAAGATTCAGTAAAAATAATTGAATCTTTATTAAAAGAGATTTATCAAAAAGTTACGTCCTTTCTTAATTCCGATGAAAAGAAGAAGATTATAGAAATTGAAGAAAAATTTTATAGCAAAAAATCAATTAATGAAATGGGATGTGGGGAATTAGTAGGGTTATTTTCTCAAACAAAATTATTAGAGTTTCTTGCAAGAAAAGAAAAAAAAGAGTATCTTTTTTTGAATATTGGAGGATTTCAAATTTTAAACAACATTAATAGGTTAAGAATCGCTTCAACGCATTATGCCCAAATTCCACAACGTGAACAAGCGGAATTTAGTTATTCACTTGTGAAATGTATCATACAAGAATACCTTACTAAAGATTATAAACAAAATCCTCTTGAAGAAGATGATACAGAACAAGATGATATAATCCCAAATTATAAAAATATTAAATTAAACAATTTACCAAGACTTCAATTATACAAATTTGTTGGAAGACAGACTTATATTCAAGACATTGAAACAATTTTTTCTGATACGAGAAATTTCATAGTTTCTATTGATGGTATTGGAGGAGTTGGAAAAACTACATTAGCATTAGAAATAGCAAGAAAATTTTGGGATGAAAAAAAATATGATGCTATTGTTTGGACAACAGCCAAGAAAAATAGGTTAGAATCAACAGGCATTATCAATATTGTTCCTGCCTTGTCAACTTTAGAAGAACTTTTAAATGAAATAATAAAAGTTTTTAGTATTCCCGAACTATTAATTTTGCCTTTAGATGAGAAAAAATATGAAATAAAAAAATTATTAAAAAAATTCAAAACTTTACTAATTATTGATAATCTTGAGACAATTGAAGATGAAAAAATAATCAATTTTGTTAAAGATGAACTTCCGGCTCCGACCCATGTAATAACCACTACAAGAAAAAAATTAGTTGAAGCAGGCAGATATGTGATGTTAAAAGAATTTACACAAGAAGAAACGAATGAGTTTATTGCTTCAATTTTAGAAGAAAAAAAAGTTGAAGTTAAGTTAAGTGATGAAAATAAAGTATCTATTCAAAAACTAACTGGTGGCAATCCCCTTGCTTTGAAAATTATTATTAGTTGGTTGATTGAAGGAATAAGTATCGATAGTGCACTAGAAAAAATAAAAAAGGGTGAACACAAAATATTAGAATTTTGTTTTGAAGAGACTTTTTCTAATTTACTTAGTTCAGAAGCCAAAAAAACATTTGTAATTTTTCCAATATTTTCAGAATCTGTTACTTTTGAGGAAATTAAAGTTGCTACCAACATGGGATATGACGGAGTAAATAATGTAATTTTTGAATTGGAGAGGTATACTTTAATTAATTCTGAGTTAGTAAATAAGGATAATAAATCTTTTACGGTATATTCAATGAGTCCAGTTACAAGAATGTTTGCATATAATAAATTGACTGAATATAATAAACAAGAAAATTATCGTGGTTTAGAACAGGAATCTAGAAGAAGATTAGCAAAATATTACAATATAAAAGAGAAAACACAAGCTGCTATTGAACAATATGGATTAGCATTAGAAGATATTGGTGGTCAATCTGAAACTGGAAGAACTTCTGCATTGATAGCCAATTCTGCAATGGCTCAATATCAAAGAGGGAGTTATGATAAGGCCCTTGATTTGTTTAAACAAGCTATTAAAATTAATCCAAAATTATCATATACTTACCAATTATGGGCAGTTGTAGAAAGACAACAAGGTAACAATACAAGGGCTGAAGAATTATTTCATCAAGCTGCTGATTTAAACCCAACTAACCCCATTATATGGTTTTCGTGGGCTAACATGAAACGTGATGAGGGAAATTTAAGCGGGGCTGAAAAAATTTTAGAAGATGGAAAAATATATGCTAAAAACAATGTCAGAAATTTAGCCATGTTTAACCAACAAATCAGTGTATTGAAATCAAAACAGGGAAAATATACTATTGCAATAGAAACAAGTGAAGCTTCTTTGGTACAAAAACCTAATTTAGATGAAAGAAGAACAAATACGCATTTATTTGGACCAATTCTTGAAAGTTATATTAAAATTATTTCCGATAACTTAGACAAGAGGAATTATACTGAAATAATTAAAAGAGGGTTGGAGATAATATCAAAATTTGACAAGCATAAAAATATTATTTTTTCTAATAATGATATTATTAATTGGAAACTTCACCGAATATATAGATATGTCGGAACAGCTTATCGTCAAACAAGTGAATATAGTAATGCTGAACTAATGTTTAAAAATGCACTGGGTGATGATTATGGAAGTGAAGAAGAAAGAGAATTTAATATAAAAGTCCAATTGGACAGAGCATTAAATTTTAAGTTTTCTGGACAACATAAACAATTAAAAAAACACCTTAAGGAATGTTATAACATTTATTCTGATCATAGATTTAAAGAATTTTATTGAGATTGATCACCCAAAATATTTCACAGCTTCTTTCACAACTTTGAAGTCTCCTTGACTTTTCATCGCTGATTTTATCAGAGTAAATACAAGAAGATAAATCATCAGTAAATTCACAATAGAGAATGCAGTTATCATAACAAGTATCTTGAAGTTTCCAAATATTGAGACATCAACAAGCTTTGAGCAGGCTAATAATATCACTGCATCAAAGAATGTTGAAAACACACAAACTCCTAAGAAATTCATAATCAGTCTGCCGTATTCTTTCAAGGGTGGAATAAAGTATAGAAATACTGCCAAAGGCACAAAAACTATGCCAATGGCCACTATGACATATCGAATTGTTA
>PCYE01000038.1:10199-11917 GCA_002762865.1 Candidatus Woesearchaeota archaeon CG10_big_fil_rev_8_21_14_0_10_33_12
TTATAGCTGTTGTCAAAAGGCTGTTAATGTCAAGGAACCATGAGTAAAGGAAATAGGAAGCCTGCACCAATACAATCATTATGAAAATGTTCCTAAACCATTCTTTTGCCTTTTCTCTTTTAACAGCATCGTAGCCTGAAATTATAAAATTAAAACCTGAATACATTAACAAAAGTCCGTAGAATAGGGAAATGACATAAACCATGATTGCCCAAAGCGAAACAAAAAGTGTCAGATCAACATTTGCTGTCAATAGTGTTTTTACAAAGCTTAAGAGTGGCTGCAAGGGTGCATTTAACAGACCAATGAAAAAGTCAAACATCTTTTGTGGTAAGCAAGTTGCAAGGTTTAGCAAACCACAGTCGTCTGCCATTACAATGCACCCTGAGAGAATCTTTTTACTGCACTATAAAAGAAGCAGTTCAGCAAGCCTAATGTTGACAGACTGACTATAAAACCAGTTCGTTCGTTATTGCTTATGTAGATAACAGTATCTGCTTTTAGACTCCCATATTCTGCTGTTATTACATTGTAATTATGGTTTGCAGTAAATGCAACTTCATTTATTCCGGATTTTGTCTCATTGCCATAATTGACAACAGCATAAGTGCCGTAAGGATATATTGAAACATGGATGGTTTCATTCTCTTTGTATTCCAGTTTATCAGCCTTGATAAAGAAATTGAGATTATAAAGTTTGAAAAAAATATTCTTTGTAAAGTTGAAAAAGAAATCATTTGCAGTTAATGTAATATTGCCAATATCCTTGACAATGAAATAATCTCCATCTTTAAGCATGTTCCTTGTTTCAGTTTGTTTGTAATCATTCGCAACAATAGTGTAAACATAGTAAGGCTCTTTGGAATAAGCTATTGAGTAAGTATAATCATGAAAAGCATATTTAGCATTTAGCAGTTCAAGGCTTGCTGAATTGCTGTGGTTGAGCAGGAATTTTGCATTGGAATTGTAATAGCTTATGTCGCTTATATTAGCAAATAAAATATTTTGATAATGCTTTATACCCCATGAATCTTCAATTGTTATTTTGTCCTGCTTTATTTCTTGGTAGGAAAACTTGCATTGGTATTTCCATTCAAGGCACATTCTTGCATAAGATCTGAGGCATTTAATCCTGACCCAAGAATAATGGTAGATTAGAACATCGAAGTTAATAGTGTAAATGGCTTTGACATTGGAATCAGAGGAAATACTAAGATTTACGAGTTTTCCGCTTCCCTGATAATTGCCATTTACATAAACCTTATTTTCAGAAGTGTTTTGGGTAAGATAATAGTTTCTTTGGCAATCCCCTTCAGAGCTTGTATAAGGACTGCCACTGTAATAATTATGAGGAATTTCTGTTTTGTAATTGAAGCCATTTAGCATTAATGCCTTGTCAGGCACGTAAAGACTGTTGTTGTAAAGGATAGAAGGCATAATAGCAAATATGCTCATCCATGCATCTCTTACATAAATACCGTTTTTAGTTGAAACATTTTCAGGAGCATTGCTTATTTTCAAATTGATGTTGTTTTGATAAACATAAGAATGGTCTGGATAAAATTTTTCATTGTAGTCAAGGTTTGAGAGCAATGCATCTTTTTCAGTCTGATTGAGCTGACTTAAGAGAATGCTATTGCAAGTTGCTTGATTTTGCAGAGATATTTTTGTGCAGTCAAAAGCGATGGAAGTTTGCACTAAGAATAAGGATAACACTA
>PCYE01000049.1:0-24629 GCA_002762865.1 Candidatus Woesearchaeota archaeon CG10_big_fil_rev_8_21_14_0_10_33_12
CGAAGGACCCCATGACTTGCATGGCTTAGTCGAATCCTAATAGCAGTAATCTCCCGCAGGATCAACGGGTATTTTAAAGATCCTTTTAATACAAGGCTATATATTGGAATTTAGCTTAATCTAAGGTTTTTAAGCCTTTTTGCATTACTAAATGCACTCTTATTCATACTTAATACTTAAATAATTAAGTATACATGCTTTATGGTTAAAAAAAACCAAGAATATTGGAGATGATTACTATTTACTTGATTAAATAAGCATATTATGATTCTTTTTAAAGCTTTTGCTTTAAATGGCATAAAGTCACTTGAAGAAACTTAATAAAAAATGAAAAGATACTAACTATTATTTCCTTGCAGCGTTCTTTCTTTTTAGTTTCTTAATTCTTTTTCTCTGCCATTTCCATCTCATCTGGCCTTTCTTTTTCCATCTGCGTGAGCTTCTTTTCATTTTTAAGTTAATTTCTTTATTATTATATGCCCCGTCCGGGACTTTCGACCTGATTACCAGATTTGCGTATCAAATGCATATAACCAGCTGTTCGAACCCAGGTCCCAGGATGTTTTTGACGTGAGGAAAAACCTCAAATTTGATTCTTCGCCTCGAAAATCCTGGATGATTGGCCGAGCTACACCAACGGGGCAAATGGGCCCGCGGGGACTTTCACAAATGATTGCGAACGAAGTGAGCTCGTCCAGCTTTATGCTGGACTTTGCGTATCAAATGAACGTAACCATTTGGTTTGAACCCCAGACCTCTGGCTTTCCTAAAGTTGTACCAAAGGTTGTCTTATAAGACCAGCGCTCTAAACCAGACTGAGCTACGGGCCCAAAACTAAAAAAAGGAACTTTTAAGCAATATATAAAGGTTTCTATGAATGCGACAGCCGGGATTCGGACCCGGGTCACGTCCGTGGCAGGGACGTATCATACCACTAAACTACTGTCGCAAAAAAAAAACATAAATTTTTGTATTTACTGCGAGCAAAGCGAGCACGTCCAGCTTTATGCCGGACAGTGTGCCAACTTAACTAAAGCTGTGATGGGCCCACCCGGATTTGAACCGGGGACCTTCGCCGTGTAAAGGCGACATCATAGCCACTAGACTATGGGCCCTTATTCTTAAGAGAAAAGAGAATTCTATAAAAATCTTTTTATTTTATAATTAAATTTACAACTACTTCCGATATGTTTATATAGTTTTATTAATTCAATTTTAAAATGCAGGAGAAAATATTTGAGCTTTTATTTGACAAGGATGAAATAACATGGCAATCCATAATACTTGATCTTATAAAAACAGAGCAGATGGACCCATGGGACATTGATATTTCATTACTTTCACAGAAATATCTTGACATGCTTAAGAAATTAAAGGACCTTGATTTCAGAATTTCAGGCAAGATAGTCCTTGCAGCAGCAATCTTATTAAGGATTAAATCAAACAGGCTCGTTGGAGAAGACATAACAGAATTAGATAGGCTTTTGGCAGACAAGGATTTAGACGAATTACAGGAGGACTTTTATGAAGAATTACAAAGTGAATTTGAGGCTAGTCAAGGTTCAAAAGTTTTTGATAAGCCTTTATTAACACCAAGAACTCCTCAGCCAAGAAAGAGAAAGGTATCTGTCTATGACCTGATGGACGCTTTGCAAAAAGCATTGGAAGTCAAAAAAAGAAGAGTTATGAGGAGTATTCCAACATCAAAAGTAGAGGCTCCTAAGAAATCAGTGGAAATAACAAGCATTATAAAAGAAGTTTATGGAAAAATAACAGGATTTTTCTTTAAGAACAAAAGCAAAAAACTAACTTTTACAGAATTAATTCCTTCTGACAGCAAAGAGGATAAGGTCTTAACATTTATCCCTTTATTGCATTTAACAAACCAAAGGAAAATTAATTTATTGCAGAAAGAGCATTTTGGTGAAATTGAGATAATGCTAAACAGATTAAGAGCAGAAAAACTTGTTAATGAAGAACTAAATTATAATAAAAAAGAAATAAGACCTGAACAATATTTTGTATTTAACAGTGGAGTAAGGGTAAAAAATTTAAGGGAATTGGCTGAACAATTAGATAAGATTAATAATGAAACATTTAAACATCATGTAAATAGTAAAAAAAATGATTTTAGTGATTGGATAACACATGTTTTTAATGAAGGAAAATTAGCTGATGAGTTAAGGGAAATAAAAAATATTGAAGAGACAAGGAATAAAATTTTAGAGTATATTAATTAGGTGTATGTTATGGGAGAAAATCAAAAAGAATTACAAAAAATGTACCTTGAGCTGCAGTTTTTAGATGAGCAGATGAAACAGATTCAAAAACAGATAACCATGTTAGACGAACAATTAGTTGAGTTAAATAATACTATCCAGGCATTGGATGATTTTAATAAAACAGCTGTTGGAACAAAAATTCTTGTTTCACTAAGTCCCGGAATATTTACAACTGCAGAGCTAAAGGATAACAAGGAACTGCTTGTTAATGTAGGTGGTAATATTGTTGTTAAGAAAAATGTTGCTGAAACAAAAGATTTGCTTAAAAAAAGATTTGATTCTATAAAGAAATACAGAGATTTAACACTAGCTGAAATGCAAAAGATGGGTTTGCAGGCTTCAAATATTGAGCAGGAAATTAATAAAATAATCGAAAAGAAGGAGTAAACATGTTTAATTTCTTTAAGGACAAATTCAAGAAAGTATTGTCAAAATTTTCAAAAAAAATTGAGGAGGAGATAGAGGAAGTTCCAAAGCCGGAGGAAGTAAAAGAAGAAGTTAAAGAAAAACCAGTTGAAGAAAAAAAAATCAAGGAAAAACTTAAAGAAGAAAAGAAAAAAGTTGAACAAGCAAAAGAGAAACCTAAAGAAGAAAAAAGAGAAGTTAAGGAATTAAAAGAAGAGATTAAAAGAAAAGTTAAAGAAAAACCAACTGAAGAAGGAAAGAAAGAAATTGAGAAAGTATTTGAAAAAGAAGAGAAACCTGAAAAAGTTGAAGAAATTAAAGAACAATTAGTTGAGGAAGAACCTGAAAAGAAAAAAGGATTTTTTCAAAAGATAACAGAAGTTATATCTAAGAAAGAACTTTCTGAAAAGCAGTTTGATGACTTATTCTTTGAATTGGAAGTTGTATTAATGGAGAATAATGTTGCCCTTGAAGTAATTGAAAAGATAAAGCAGGACTTAAAGCAGGAGCTTGTTGAAAAACCTATTCTGAGGAAAAAAGTAAAAGATACAATAATTAAAACATTAAAAAAATCATTGAATGAGCTGTTTATTGTTGATAAAATAAATATTGTTGAGAAAGCAAATGAGAAAAAACCATTTATCATATGCTTTGTCGGAATTAACGGCTCTGGCAAGACAACCACAATAGCAAAGATATGCAAACTGCTTCAAAAAAATAAACTTAAATGTGTTATTGCAGCAGCAGACACTTTTAGGGCAGCTTCAATAGAGCAGCTTCAGATTCATGCTGACAAGCTTGGTGTAAGAATGATAAAACATGATTATGGCTCTGACTCAGCAGCTGTTGCATATGATGCTATAAAATATGCACAAGCAAAAAAGCAGGATGTTGTCTTAATAGACACTGCTGGAAGGCTTCATTCAAATGTTAACCTGATGGATGAGGTTAAAAAACTGGTTAGGATTGCAAAACCAGACTTAACACTTTTTGTCGGAGAAAGCATTACAGGAAATGACTGTGTTGAGCAGGCCAAAAAGTTCAATGAGATAGTTGGAATAGATGGAATAATCTTAGCTAAATCAGATGTTGATGAAAAAGGTGGGGCTGCAATCTCTGTTTCTTATGTAACAAAAAAGCCTATTTTGTATTTGGGCACAGGCCAGGAATATGATGACCTAAAAGAATTTGATCCCGGGCTTATTATATCTGGAATCGGATTATAGAAACATTTAAATAAATATAATTCTAGATTAATATAAAACTCTTTAAGAGGTGATAAAATGGTTAATTTCGGAGAAGCAATAAAAAGGCCTTTCCAGGACTTTAAGAAGCTAGGGATTGGGGCTCTTATGTATATGATCCCTTGGGTGAGCATAATAACAGGATTTTTCTCTTCAGGTTATGGCTTGGAATGTGCAAAAACAGCTATAAAGAAAAAACCAAATCTGCCTGAATGGTCAGACTGGGGAAATCTTTGGATTAGGGGTTTCTTGATGTTTTTGATTTCAGTAATATATTTCCTGCCATTGGCTTTATTATCAGTTTTATTTGTAGGACCATTGATTTTAAAAATAATGGGAGGGATATTATCATCAAATCCAGAGACCTTTATTGAGGGACTTGGATCAGCAGGAAACACACTCGCATTTTTGGGGTTATTAGCAGTTTTAATAGTATATGTACTGCCAATGGCAATAATGTTTTTTGTTGAAAAATGGAACTTTAGTGACGCATTTAAAATTGGGGACATTTTTAAGAAAGCATTTACATCAAAGTACTTTGTTGCATGGATTATTTTAATTGTTTATGCAATGGTTATTGGATTGATAATATCATCATTAGCAGCTGTAACAACAATCACAGTGATTATACCTTTGATATTAATGGGATTCTGGAATATGACATTAACAATAACAGCCATGACAGTCTTTGGAGAAGTATATTCAGAGATTAAATAAACAATTTTTATTTAATTTTTTATTTTTTTCTTTTTTATTCAAATTCTATTTTGCCGTTAAGGTAAATTCCCTTGTGGAGCTTTACAGGCCTCCAGTCATCCTCAACCAATTTAGCATCAAGCCATTCTGCCAATTGCTTTGGATTTCCTATTGTTGCCGAAAGCCCTAATATCTGTATATTTTTCAGAAGTTTTCTTAATATTGTTATTACTATTTCCAGGGTTGGGCCTCTTCCAGGATCATTTAAAAGGTGAATTTCATCAAACACAACCAATGAAATCTGGTTTAGCCAGCTTGCCCTGTGCCTTATCAATGAATCAAACTTTTCGCTTGTGGTTATTATCAAATCATAATCTGCAAGATAAGGGTCTGATGAGTCAATATCTCCTATTGACAGTGCTGTTTTTATAAAACTATACTTGTTTTTGAAGTCCCTGAATTTCTCAGAAGCAAGTGCTTTTAATGGGACAACATAAACAGTCTTGCCTTTTTTTTCAAGAATAGTTTTTGTGAAAGCTAGTTCTGCACACAGTGTTTTTCCGCTTGCAGTTGGCGTGCATACAAGGATGTTTTTTCCTTCTAATAACCCTTTTTTTATTGACTTTTCCTGGCATGGCCTTAATTCTTCAATTTCCTTTTCCAGAACACAATAGGCCTGGATAGGTATATCCTTCTTTATATCTTTGAGCTGCATATTATTTTCTTAAATTAATTAGCTTAAATATGTTATTGTTTCTGCGGATTTTATGATTTTTTAATATATGCACAATTAATCTAATAATATTTATATACTTAAAATAATTTTATTTTGTTATGGCATCAAAAAAAAGAAAAAAGCCAGAGCTTATGGCTCCGGCAGGAAACCATGAAAGCCTTGTGTCTGCAATAAACTCAGGAGCAGATGCAGTTTATCTTGGAGTCAATGAGTTTAATATGAGGATCACAGCAAAAAATTTTTCTCTTGAGGAGTTGCATGATGTTGTGTCATATGCCCATAAAAGAAATGTAAAGATTTATCTTACAGTTAACACAATAGTCTTTGAAAATGAGATTTCAAAAGTTAAAAATGTTATCAAAGCAGCAAAAAAAGCAGGCGTAGATGCAATCATATGCTGGGACATGTCTGTCCTTTCAGAATGCAAAAAGCAGAATATTGATGCATTCTTAAGCACGCAGGCAAGCGCAAGCAATTCTTATGCATGCGAGTTTTACAGGAAGGCAGGGGCAAAAAGAATTACCCTTGCAAGGGAATGCACTCTTGAGCAGATAAAGCAGATAAAAAAGAAAACAAAAGCAGAGATTGAAATCTTTATACATGGGGCAATGTGTGTTAGCATATCAGGAAGATGCTTCCTCAGCCAGGATGTTTTTGGAAAGAGTGCAAACCGTGGCGACTGTCTGCAGCCATGCAGAAGAGAATATACAATAACTGATAATGAAGAAGGGCATTCTTATGTTCTAGGAAGCAATTATGTTTTAAACCCGAAGGATTTATGCACAATGCCATTTATTGAAAAAATCCTTGATGTGGGAGTTGACTCATTGAAGATAGAAGGGAGGGGAAGAAGCCCTGAATATGTCAGTGAGGTTGTTTCAGCTTACAGGAAGGCAATAGAACTTTGGTATGAAAACAACCTTAATAAAAAAAATAAAAAGATATTGCTTAAACAACTGAGTTCAGTTTATAACAGAGGTTTTCACTCAGGATTTTTTCTTGGCAAACCCTCAAACCAGTGGTCAGAATGCTACGGCTCAAAATCAACACATATCAAAGAATTTGTCGGGATTGTAAAAAATTTTTATGCAAAACCAATGGCAGCTGAGATTATTATTCAAAGCGGAAAAATCAAAAAAGGAGATACAATAATTATCATAGGCCCGACAACAGGAACATTAAAGCATAAGATAACTTCAATGCAAATTAATAAGGCTTCAGTAAACAGCGCAAACAAAGGAACATCTATTGGAATCAAGCTTAAAAAAACAGCAAGAAAAAATGATCAGGTTTATATCTGGAAACCCGGGAAAGATTAATAATAAACATTTAATAATTGTTATTAATGCTCTTTGACAGCCTTATGACATTGGTTTTTTCCTTCTTTATGAATTTATCAAGCAGCTTTATGAAATCCTCGTGCAGCTCTTTGTTTTTTATTTTCTTTGCAAGCTCGTTTGTATCAACGATTGCTAACTCATCCCATAAACCGAGCTTTTTTATCATCTCGTTTAAATCAGCCCTTTCATTCTTTGAAGGAAATTTTAATGATTCATAAGAGCTTACAGAAGCCTTTATATCAGAGCCGAAAATAACATCAACATCCTCTTTTTTTGCAAAGTCAATCAGGATTTGCCTTATTTTCTCAAGCTCTTCACTTAATTCCTTTATTTTTCCCTGTATTTTGGCATAGTCATTTACAAGCTTTACCCCATCATCTTCAAGGTATTCTTTTGGCTCAAGGGTTTCTATCCTGTAAAGATGCTTAAAATGAGGGCAGATTGGCCTAAACTCGCACCAATCGCATAATTTTGTTATAACAGAAGGAAAATCCTTTGCAGATTCTATTTTATTAATTGCCTTTATTGTTTCCCTTCTTAATTTCATAAGCTGGTCCTGGGTTCTTTCTGAGACTATTTCCTTGTCAAATGCAAGATAATGCCATATAAGCTTTACTCTCTTTACATCACCAAACTTTTTTAATACCCACAAAGAATACAAAGCAAGCTGCCTGTCCTCGTCAAATTTTGCCTGTTCTGGGAGGTAACCCCCTGTTTTGTAATCATGAATCTCATAAGCACCATTCTCTGCTTCATTAAGTCTGTCTATTCTCACATGAAACTTATATTTATCATCAAGGTCAATAAATTCTGTTGTTTCAAGGCCAAGCACCTTTCCCTTGTCAAAAGGCTTGTAATGGTTATAATAGTTTGTTAAGAATTTCTCACCCATCTTCCTGTAGTTTTCCTTGTCATAGCCTTTCTTAACAATCACAATAGCATCATTCCAGTTCTTCTGCCATAAATCATTATAGAAATCAAGAATCTCATTAAGTTTCATAACTTTTTGGAATTTCAGGTCAGTGTAAAGCTTTTCCAGAACCTCGTGAACTATGCCCCCTAAAAATGCCTCAATAGTCTGCTCTATCTCTGTTTTTATCTTGTCAATATACTGAAACTTAAACTTAAGTGGGCACTGCTCAAAACAAGTTACTTTTGAATATGAATATGTTAGCATATAAAATAGAACAACTAACAATTATTTAAATATTTGTTTAATAAAAACGGAAATAACACAATACTCTTATTGTAATTACTATATAATAATTAAAAACAGAAAGTTTATATATGCTAAATTCTTTAGTTTTAAAAGTTAAATAAAATGAAAGAAATAACTATTATTGGAGTGCCTATTGAAACAATAATTCATTATTTTTGTGATGAATTTAACTTACCTTATCAGGTTTATTTACCTGGCTCTACTGATAAGATAAGAGAATATCTAATTGATTGTAATAAAAACTATAACTCTGTCAAGCTTGTTGATAAAGGAGAATTAAATCTTGAATCATCAAAAAAAGAAGTTTTAATAGATGTCTTAAAAAATTATGAAAGAAATTCATTTTCTATAATACCTTTGGATATAATTAAAGATAAAAAAGATTCTGTCTTAGAAAATAAAGATAAATTTGATCATGTTGTTTTTATAGGTCCAAGCCATTTTGGTGCTCTTTTTCTTTATGAAAAAAAAGATATTGTTGCAAGATTTGATTTTCATGGAGATTATGAACCTTTTTATGAAAATAAACCTTTTACACCAACCCACGCTAGTTATATGAACATTGTTAAAGAAATGGGTAAAATAAATGTCATAAATTATGGGTGGGGAGGAAGCTACTTAGAGGATAATAATAAATATTTGGCTATGGACATATTTGGAGAAGAAGGAATAATAGGAGATAATAAGCATAAGGATGCAAATCACTTTGATATTGATATTGATTGCTTTAAGAAAGAATTAGGAATAGCAAGTTCAAGAGATTGTGGTAGATTAATGCCTAAACAAGTAGAAAATATGATATCAGATACAAAACCAAAGAAGATGGGCATATGGGAATATAGATGGGATTATGATCATGGAAAAGGCAAAAAATTCATAGAAAATGTTATATTTAAGTGTCTCGCAGGCCAGAACTAATCAAGCTCTTTCCAGTCATCTCTTTTGGCTTTTTTATCTTTAAAATATCAAGCATTGTTGGAGCTATATCTGCCAAGATTCCATTTCTTAACCTGATTTTTTTCTTTTGCCCTGAAACAAGAATAAATGGCACTTTATTTGTGGTGTGGGATGTTTTCCTTTTGCCAATCATCTCTTCGCAGTTTCCATGGTCTGCTGTTATTAATACAGTCCCTTTCAGCTTTTGAATCTCTCTTATAACATCACCAACACAATCATCAGTTATTTCTACAGCCTTTACTGCAGCATCAATAATTCCTGTGTGGCCAACCATATCAGGATTTGCAAAATTAATTATTATAACATTATATTTTTTTGATTTAATTTTCTTAATACATTCATTCCTAACTTTGTAAGCACTCATCTCTGGCTTTAGGTCATAGGTTGCAACTTTAGGGCTTGGAATTATTATCCTGTCTTCTTTACTGTTTGGCTTTTCAATCCCGCTGTTAAAGAAAAAAGTTACATGGGCATATTTCTCTGTCTCTGCAATCCTTAACTGCCTTAAGCCATTTTTGGATAAAACCTGGCCAAGATTATTTTTTATTTTAGGCGGTGGAAATGCAACAGGTGCTTTTATTTTCTTGTCATACTCGCACATGCACATAAGGTTAAATTTTGATTTTATTTTGAAAAATTTAAATTTCTTGTCTGTAAATGCATGACATATCTCTCTTGCCCTGTCTGACCTGAAGTTAAAGAAAATCATAGAATCATTTTTGTTTATTCCATTATATCCTGCAATAGCTGTTGGGCTAATAAACTCGTCTGTTTCTCCTTTTTTAAGAGCATTATCAAATGCTTCTAAAGCAGAGCAGGATTTTAATCCATTGCCATAAGCTATGGTATCATATGCTTTTTTTAACCTTGCCCATGATTTGTTCCTGTCCATTGCATAGTATCTTCCAATAACTGTTGCAATCTTCCCTATTCTTAGCCTTGATAGCTCTTTTTCAAGTGATTTAATATACTTTTTTGCAGAGCCAGGCAGAGTATCCCTTCCGTCTGTTATCACATGAACATAAACATTCTTTATTCCATTGCTCTTTGCCATGTTTAATAGGGCAAACAAATGATTTATATGGGAATGGACTCCTGCATCACTCAAGAGCCCAATTAGATGAAGGCATGATTTATTTTTTTTAACATTATCCAAAACATTTAACAAAACCATATTTTTAAAAAATGATTTATTTTTTATTGCCTTGCTTATCCTTGTAAGTTCCTGATAGACAATCCTACCGGCTCCTATGTTAAGATGTCCAACCTCACTATTCCCAATGAAACCATCTGGCAGGCCAACATACTTGCCATAAGGGAATAATGTAGAGTGAGGATAATTTTTCATTAAGAAATCATAATTTGGTGTTCTTGCATTTAATATGGCATTGCCTTTTTTCTCTCTTCTTATTCCCCATCCATCCATAATAATAAGAACTAGTGGTTTTTCCATCTTGCATAAGCGTTTTTTCCAAGCTGTTCCTCAATTCTAATCAACTGATTATATTTACATGTTCTCTCTCCCCTGCATGGAGCTCCGAGCTTTATCTGCCCGCATCCAAGCCCTGTGGCAAGGTCTGCAATAAATGCATCTTCTGTTTCTCCAGAGCGATGCGAGACCATCACATTCCATCCACTCTTAAATGCAAGATTTGCAGCATCTATTGCTTCTGTTACAGTGCCAATCTGGTTTGGCTTTAATAAAAGAGCATTGCATAATTTAAGGTCAACTGCTTTTCTTATTCTTTCAGAATTTGTTACCAGCAAATCATCTCCAACTATCTGGATTTTTGAGCCCATCTTTCTTGTTAACTCAGCATATGATTCAAAATCATCCTGGTCAAATGGATCTTCTATTGAGATTATTGGATATTTTTTTACAAGGTTGGTATAATAATCAACCATCACCATACCAGTAAAATTTTTTTCAATTACATATTTTCTATTCTCATAAAACTCACTTGCAGCAGGGTCAAGCGCTATCTTTACATATTTTTCATGTCCTGATTTTTCAATAGCTTTTGTTATCAAGTCAAGCGCTTCAAATGCATTATCTATTTTAGGAGCAAAGCCGCCCTCATCACCAACACCACTCATGCCATATCTTTTTGAGATGATTTCCTTTAAAGCATGATATGTTTCTGAGATAATCATTGTGGCTTCTGAAAAGCTTTTCAAGCCAACAGGAACAATCATAAACTCCTGCATCTTAAGCTTGTTATCAGCATGCTTGCCCCCATTAATAACATTGCAGAATGGAATAGGTATTGACGGCTTTCTTCCTGAAATTTCAGATATGTATTGATAGAGAGGTTTTTTCTTTAAAAGTGCTCCTGCCCTTAAGCAAGCCATGCTTGCTGCAAGCATTGCATTAGCCCCAAGCATTGTCTTATTTTTTGTTCCATCTAATTTAATTATTTTTTCATCAATCTCTTTCTGTTTTGTAAGGCTAATTCCTTTCAATGCATCAGAAATCCTGCTTACATTCTTAACTGCTTTAAGAACCCCTTTTCCGTTATACCTTTTATCTTTATCCCTTAATTCCAATGCCTCATACTTCCCTGTTGAAGCGCCAGAAGCAACAATTGCCCTTATAATGTGATTATTCAGAACTATCTCGGCTTCGACTGTTGGGTTACCCCTTGAATCAAGAACCTCTCTTGCCTTTATATGGGTATTTTTTACCATAATCAACCTCTTTTCTAAAGAATTATGTTTAGTAGTATAAATAATTTATCCTATATAGCTTAGGTCAAACTTATTCTTTATCTTTTTCAATGCAGTCTGCTTTGAAACATCTGTAAGCCCTTTTGTTATTTTCATCATTTCTGATTCTGCTTCATCTATCTCTTTTTCAAGTTTTTTAATATCAACCTTTAACTCTAATTTTTTATTTAATATCTTAATTATTTCTCTTGCTCCCTTTATGCCCAAATAAAGTGGATGCCCAAGTGTTTCAGCCAAGAGCGATATTGCCTTTATATTTCTTTTTTCTGCCATTCCTAACAAGAGACCAGAAACGCCAATTATTGGCCCAACAACACCATAAAGCTTGTTATCTAGATTTATTCCATTCTTGTACTTCTTTATAATTTCTTTTGAATTTCCAGTACAGTATATTTTTGGTTTTTTTGGAGCAGTTGATAATCCTATTCCGCCGAGGGTTATTATCTCTTTTCCATTAAATTTTTCAAAAATATCTAATATTTTTTCTGTAAACTCATAAGATGCGACCTCATCAGTTGGCTGGATATCGCCTGCAAGCAGCAACAAATCATTTCTTTTATTCTTAAACTGTTTGTAATAAAGGCTTATCTGGGGAAGGCTTACAAGATTTTTTTCATTTACAAAAACAGAATGTGGGAATGTATAAGAAAATATATCATAAAACTTTTTTGCCTTTAGCTCATCAATTATAAAATCAACAGCCACCTTTCCAACATTGCCTATTCCTGGAAGCCCTTCTATTAAGATTGGTCTTCTAAGCTTTGGTATTTTCTTAACTGTTTTTGTTATTTCCCAGACCATTTTAATCACAGCAATCCTTTTTTGATAAGGTTATCTTTTTTTGCTTCCCTTCTGTAGTTGCCATACTTGTCTTCAGGAGTGTATTTTGCTGGCTTTGGAGTTACAGCCTTACAACCACATTTACATTTTTCTTTTAATGTGTAATTGCCACAGGATATGCATTTAAGTATGTGTTTCATTTTTCCTCTCTCTCAAAAGAGGCCTTTACATCATTCTTTTCAGCATATTGAATTATTGCTTCAGTAGAATTTTTGAGTATTTTTTCAGCTGCCTTGTAATCAGATGCCTTTACTTTTATATTGTATTTTCCACCACCAACATATAATATCTTAATGTTTTTATCCATCCCTTTTTTAATAGCATCTTTTATGATTTCAACACCATCAGAAGCATAACTTACTAGTTTAATATTGCCCTTAATATTAACCTCAATAGGTTTAATTTTTTGTTTAATAACTTCTTTTAGTTCTTTAACCAATTCCTTAGGAATATCCAGTTCTTCTAAGTTAATCCTCTTTTCAGCTACATCCTCAAAAAATGGATATAATAAATCATATTTTTTGAAGACATTATCACTAACCTCCTTATAGATATCATTTACGTCTTTTTTGAGCTTTTTTGCAACAAACTCAATAATTTTCTCTGCTTTCTGCTCTTTCTTGATTTCATTTACTTTAGCTCTTCTTTGCCCTTCATTAACCCTTCTCAATGATAAATCAATATACCCTCTCTCTTTGTTTATTCTCAGAACCTTGCATATAACAACCTTGCCTTCTTTTACATAATCATTTATATTCCTTATTCTTCCTGGGGAGATTTCTGATATGTGTATCATTCCACTATGAGTATACTCATTTAGGTTAACAAATACAGAATTATACCTCACACTGGTTACAGTGCATAAAACAATCTCAGATTCCTCTGGATATCCCTGTTTTTTTAACAGCATTTTAGTTTATTCAAGAACCTCTAATATTCTTGACTTGATCTTTGCTTTTCCACCTACTGGCTCTGCCAACACTTTGCCGCAGACAAGGCATTTTATAGTTGAGGATGATTTTCCAAATATTATCTGCTCATTTTTGCACTTTGGGCACCTTACCTTAATAAATTTTGATTTTGGTTCTTTAAGTTCTAACATAAAACATCACCTTTAATAATTTGGTAAAAGAAATTGCTGATAATATATAAATCTTGTTAAAAAAAGAATTTATACAAACTCAACCTTTTTTGCTCTAATGCCCTGCCTTTGCGTGTGGGTTTTCTTACATACACTGCACTGATACCTAAAGTCCGTTTTCTTTGATGTTTTCTTGCCAGCCATCTTGAACTTTGAAATAGCTGGTTTAGAATATCTTCCTAGGTTGCCTGTGCCTCTGGCTAAGCCTCTCTTTCTTGCCCTGTACTTAGAGCCCTTTTTAAGAGAGCTTGGGCTTTTTTTCTTTGTCTGAGAAACCTTGTGCTCAGTGTGTTTCCTGCAGTATGGGCAGTACCTTTTGACTGTTTTTGGAATTTTCATTTAAACTACCTGTTTAATAATCATAGGGAAAGCAGGTTATATTTAAATCTTTATTTTTTTATTTCTTCAGTCCTGCCTTTTTTTATAAGAATATCAGCAATTTCTTCTGGAAGATTAGCGGTATCATCCTCTTCAAATGGGCCATAAACCTCTAAATGCCTACCAACAAACCTTGGAACAGAATAAATAAATCTGATTAATTTTGTTTTTTCTAGCTCTTCTGCTTTAATTTCTGACACTGTTTTTTCTGTTTTGCTTATGCCTTCTATCTCTTCTGCAGTTTCCAGTTTTTTTGGTTTAGTGAGTCCCGGTTCTTTCTTTTCCTGTTTTGGCTCTATGAATTTTTGGTTAGTTACTAATTTTACTAGAAGATTTTTCTTAAATCTGTTTAATAATTCAACTAATTCACTAAACATTGCTTGCTCTTCTTTAAGCAATGCAGAATAATCTGTTGTGTCAGATGATGTTCTTGATTTGATTATGGCCATATCAACTATTTTCTGCTGCCTCCTCTCAAAAAGGCCTTTCAGCATGCTCTTTATGTTTTCAATCTGTTTTTCTGTTTTTTCTTTTTCAGCTATTGCAGACATACCTATCTTTATCTGCTGGTCTTCCAAAATAGCATGTTTTTCTTTAATATAGCTATTTACATCCTCAAAAAAAGTTTCACTTAACTTTTGCAGCTCTGCCCTATTTTTTTCTCTTCTCAGCAAATCAAAAAGAGTCTCATAAGTGATGTTTATTTCCTTTTCCGCCATATTCCCCCTAATAATTTATATAAGAGCTAAAAGTATTTAAAGTTTTGGGAAAACCATATTAAAAATGGCAGAGCTGAGCTTTAAAACCCTTTCATTCAAGCAAGAGGGCAGCAAGATAAAGGTTAATTTCCTTAAAATATTCTATTTTTATCTAGATGATAAGTTGTTGTCTAAAATAGGAGATTTTAAGATAAAAGATAGTTCTATTATCTTTGAAAAAACACCAGAAAAAAGGGCCGAAAGAAAATTTAATAGCTTATTAGCTGAAGGATTCAAAGACCTTAAAAACACTATCTCTGGCAAGAAAACAATATATATCCATAAAAACTCTGGAATCCCATTAATAGGCTCTAACAGCTTTGGAATTGTTGACAGAAATACCTCAATTATTGATGTTAGGCCAATTACAAGCTGTAACTTAAACTGCATATTTTGTTCTGTTGATGCTGGCCTATCAAGCAGGAACCAGGTTGATTTTGTTGTTGAAAGAGAATACCTTGTTGAGGAATTTAAAAAACTAGTTGATTTTAAGGGATGTGATGTTGAAGTGCATCTTGGAACACAGGGAGAGCCATTATTGTATGCAGAAATTATTGAGTTAATTAAAGATCTCTCATCTATTAAAAAGGTTAAAACAATATCAATGGACACAAATGGAACCTTGCTTACAGAAGAGCTTGTTGATAAGTTAGCAGAGGCAGGCCTAACAAGAATTAACTTATCTTTAAATGCAATGGATAAAAACCTTGCAAGAAAGCTTGCCGGATGCAAGTATAATCTTGATAAGATTAAAGAGACTGCCTCTTATATTGCTAAAAAAATGGAACTGGCAATTGCACCGGTTTTAGTGCCTGGCTTTAATGATGATGCAATGGAAAAGTTGATAAATTTTGCAAAAAAAATGAAAGGTGATAGAAAAGGATATTTCATCGGAATACAGAATTTCCTTAATTATAGGTTTGGAAGAAACCCATGCAAGCAGCTGTCTTGGGATAAGTTTTATTTGATGATGAAAGATTTAGAGAAAAAAACCAATACAAAACTCATAATTGGTCCTGAGGATTTCAACATTCAAAAAACAAAAAAGCTTCCAAAGCCGTTTAAAAAAGGCCAGATTATTAAAGCAGAGATTCTCTGCCCAGGAAGACTGAAAAATGAGATGCTTGCTGTGGCCTCAAACAGGGTTATCTCTATTCCAACCTGCTTTAAAAAAGGAATTGTGAAAATAAGAATAACAAGAACAAAGCACAATATCTTCATGGGAAGACTTGTCTAATTTATTCAACAGTTATTGTTCCCTTTATCTGCTTCTTATTTGGAAGCAAGGGTTTAATTTTACCTATTATAAAGTGATTATATTTGGAAAATTATATAAAGTGGTTTCTATTATAAGAAATTATGTTAGTTCAAAAAATATTTGAAAAATTAAATTGGAAAGTCTTAAACCAATTTAACAGGTTTTCTGAGAATCCAGAGCAAATTCAAAAAGATTTATTATTCAGGATACTAAGTGATAACAAAAATTGTGAATATGGTCTAGAATTTGGATTTAATGAGATCAGTTCAGTAGAAGAATTTCAGAAAAGAGTTCCAATTGTTAAGTATCAAGATTTGGAAAGTAGAATAAAGAGAATAAAAAATGGGGAAATAAATGTATTAACAAGTAGAAATGTGATTTATTTTGTCACAACAAGTGGCTCTGCAAACATTCCAAAATTTATCCCAATAACAAAAGAAAGAAGGAAAACTTTTAATGATGAATTTAATTTATGGGCAATTTTTGCTTTAAGAGATCATCCTAAAGTGATAGAAGGAAAATCTCTTCTACTTACTGGAAGCAATTATGATGGAAAAACAGAAGCAGGGACATCATATGGCTCAATTTCAGGATATTTAGCTAAAAATATTTCATTGTATTTTAAAACTAGATTGGCTGTTCCCTTTGATGTTTATAATATCCAAAATTTTGATGAAAAAATCCATGTAATTGCAAGATTAGGTTTAGAAAATAATATTAGTCAATTATTTGTAACATCGCCAATTGAGGTTCCCTTACTTTTAGATTATATTGAACAAAATAGAGAAAAAATAACAAAGGAAATTTATGATAGGGGAAATAAACAAAGGGCAAGAGAATTAGATGGAATACCTAATTTTAAACTAAAAAATTATTGGCCAAATTTATCTTTAATAACTTGTGTTAAGGGTGGATTTGCTCAATTCTATTTAGATAGAGTTAGGAGAAAGGTTGGTCCGGATATTGCTATAAGAGATATAGGAATTTATAGCAGTGAAGGGAGGGTTTCTATTTGTTTATCTGATAAAGGAGCAAAAGGAGTGATTGCAGCTGATTCAAACTTCTTTGAGTTTATTGAAGTAAAGGATAGTTCAGAAAAACCAATTACTATAAATGATTTAAAAAAAGGTAGAGAATATTCTATTTTAATAACAACCCCAGAAGGACTTTATAGATATGATTTAGGAGACATTGTAAAAGTTGTAGATTTTCATAAAAGCTTGCCTGTTGTTGAATTTGTTGATAGAAAATATAAAGAACTTTCTAT
Organism: Candidatus Woesearchaeota archaeon CG10_big_fil_rev_8_21_14_0_10_33_12; assembly: GCA_002762865.1. Taxonomy (GTDB): domain Archaea; phylum Nanobdellota; class Nanobdellia; order Woesearchaeales; family CG1-02-33-12; genus CG1-02-33-12. The sequence goes on from PCYE01000049.1 coordinate 17,249, forward strand.
GGTAGGAGAACATGTAACTGAAAGTGAATTAGTAAAATCAGTAAAGGAAGCAGCAAAAAATGAAAAAATTAATTTAGTTTCATTTACAGCTGTTCCAAACATTGATGGATATAAACCAAGATATGAATTTTTAGTTGAAGCAGAAAGAAGAATTAGTGAAAAACAGGCATACAATTTGTTAGCTAAAATAGAAAAAGAACTCCAAAATCAAAGTTTCGTATATAAAAAAACTAGGAAAGATTATGGAAGACTTGATCCACCATTATTATCTATAATAAAAAAAGGAAGTTATAATAAATTGGATGAAATGAGGATTCAAGCAGCAGGAATAAGACAAATTAAACCAATAAATCTTTCTCAAGATCCTAAATTTAAAGAGAAATTCCAAATAGAAGCTAGTTATTCTTTATAATAAATCAAACAAAATTAAAATATCTAATTTACGTAGAAATAAAAATAACAAGAACAAAGCACAATATCTTTATGGGAAGACTTGTCTAATTTATTCAACAGTTACTGTTCCCCTTATCTGCTTCTTGAATATTGCGCAAATATAAGTGTATTTTCCCTCGTCTTCAAATGTGTACTCAAAGGAATCGCCCTGATATAATATCGGGCTTTGGACCAGTCCATAAATAGTAAGCTTATGCTTATTGCTTTCTTTGTTTTCCCACCTAATTGTTGTGCCTTTTTCAATAGTTACATCTTTCTGGCTTAGGGTAAGATGGTCAATCTCAATCTTAAGTATCCCTTCTTCTGGCTCTGTGGCATTTATTTCTTCTGTTTCTTCTTCAGGCTCTATTGTTTCATTTAGTCCTTCTTCAACTTGCTCTTCAGTTGTTTCAGTTCCTACTTGTTCTGATTCAGCAACTGGCTCCTGTGTTTCTTGTTCTTCTGTTTTAATGGGTTCTTCTATCTGTTTTTCAGCAATTTTGCATCCGCTTAACATTATCCCTAAAATAAGAAACAAAACAATTATTTTTTTATCCATATTTTTCACCTTTTATGTTTTATATCCATTTACTTAAATAATTTTCTTTTTTTAAAAACTAAACAAGCTTGTAAAAAAATCTATTATTCTTTGGATAATGCCCTTGGCCTCTTTTTCCTTCTTAGCACAAATATTATCAATACAGTCATTTAAGCATTCATAATCATAACCGCAGCTTTCATTATCTTTTTTTTGTGGAACCCACTCATTAGAATCAGTGCAAAAACAGGAAATATTATTAACAGTTCTCACATTCTTCTGAGGAATACAGGAATTATTAAATTCACATCCATCTACTGCTGTAAACTTGCATTCACCCTCAAAGCATTCATCTTCAGTGCATGGCCTGCTGTCATCACATTTTGGAATACACTCATGCTCTGAGATTTTTTCACAACTATTGCATTCCAGGGCTTTGCAAAGAAAATCCTTGTTATCACAGTATTCACTGACTTCACAATCCTTGTCTGAAATACATGATGATTTATTGCAATACATCTCAACATATCTGTAATAATTGTCATTTTTGCTATCACAGTTATCATGCGTGATTGCAAATTTTGTTATATTGAGATTTGTCTTTAGGTTAAGCAAATAGCGATTATCCCCTAAATAGCCTATTGTCATATCCTTAGTTTCCTTGCTATACATTAGTGGGCCATGGACAAGCAAGCGGCCTTTATCAGTTTCAAAAATATATTTTAGATCATAAATTCCATTATGATTAACTGAATTAAAATCAGCAGAAAAAACACCTCCTCTTTTGTAACAGCTGTTTATTGATACATTCCATTCCTTACAGCTAAATTTATAACCTGGACAGTATACATCTACTATATAAACTCCTGGAGAGTCTATTTTAAGCCCATAATTAAAGTTATCATTGAGAATCATATCTTCTGACCTAAAGACAGTCAGGTCATCATTCCACTCTCCTGGAACTTCAAACCATGTTTTGCGGTCTTTAGTGCCATATACCTTACCATCAATATTTTGATTAGATTGTATTGTTACAGAACCAGCATCATCACATTTTGCAACAAAAGGAGTAATTGCATTGGCAAAAGGGGCAAGAGCCAGGCATATCATTAATATTATGACCGGTTTTTTCATTTAAACCTCTTTTTATGGTATTCTATTAAGTTGCTTAACAAGATAATTTTCTTCTTTATCAATCTTTTCTATTTTTTTATCAAGCATGACTGGCTTTTTCTCCTCTTTCTCAAAATCACCAATTCCTTTTGTTTCTTCCTTCAGTTTTAGTTCAATAGTTGACATCTGCTCTTCATTTAGCTGTTTTGGCTGCCACTGGAAATCAAAGCCGTCATTCTCTTTTCTTGGGATAATATGAATCATAAAATGGTTTGATTTTTGGCCAGCTGCAACACCATTCTGTATTAGCATGTTTGTTCCCTTGGCTTGTAAGACTTCAAAGATAGCAATTGATATCTTATTAGTTATTTTTGATAAATGTGCTATTAAATAATCTGGAACCTGTTCTATTATTGAAAAATGCTCTTTTGGCATTACAAGAATATGGCCTGCGCAGCATGGATTAGGGCTAAGAATAGCTAGGGCTTTTTCATCCTCAAAAATCTTTTTTGCATCTTTTTCTTTATTTACAATCTGGCAAAACTCGCAGTTATTTTTTTGGTTCATTTTCTATTATAAAATTAGATATTTTATCAAGGTCTATACTTATGTTTTCTTCTTTGTTAGTTTTTTTCTTATTTATTCTCTTTTTATTTACCTCTTTTACTAGTTCTTCTTTTTTCTGCAACTTTTTATTTTCATCTATTCCTTTTTCGGCTTTACTTCCAATTTTTTCAGGTTTTTTATCAAAAATAATAGGCTCTTCTGTTTTAATACCAAAAAGCTCGTTGATTTTATTAGTTAATCCTGCATTTATTTGTTCTGACATATCATCTGGAATATCTTTTTCAGGCAAGTCAAAAATCTTTATTTCATCTACATTTGCCCTTGGTATTATATGCAGCATGAAGTGGGGTGCTTTCTGTCCGGCAATCATGCCATTTGCAATGAATATGTTTGTGCCCTGTGCTTTTAATGCCTTTAAGCATGCATGTGAAATTGCCTTCGCCACCATAAATATATGGCTAATCTCATCATCCGGGATTTGAGGCATTATTTGATAATGTTCTTTTATCAATAGAAGTATATGTCCAGGATTAGCAGGGTTTATATCAAGTATTGCCAGAACCTTGTCATCCTCATAAATCTTTTTTGAAGCTACTTTTCCTGAAATTATATGGCAGAATATGCAGTTCTGCTTCTGGAGTTCCTGCAGCTGCTCAGGAGACATATTTGCTAACTCGTCTTCACTTACCATAGTTTTACTTAAATCTCCTTTATATATAAAATTTCCTATTAATCATAAAAATTTGAATGCAAATATTTAAATAACAACAAAAATTCATATTGAGAATGGAAAATAACCCTGAGGTTTCAATTGTTCTTCCATGCTTAAATGAAGAAGCAACTATAGGAGAATGCATCAAAAAAATTAAAAATGTGCTTAAAAAGGAAAATATAAATGGAGAAATAATTGTTTCTGATAATGGCTCAACAGACAATTCTATTATGATTGCTAAATCATTGAATGCACGAGTAATAAACCAGCCATTAAAAGGATATGGGGCTGCATGCCTTAAAGGAATTCATGAAGCAAGGGGAAAATTCATTATTATGGCTGATTCTGATGCTACATATGATTTTCTAGAAACACCTGCCTTACTAAAACCTCTTAGAAAAGGCTATGATTTTGTTATTGGCACAAGGTTTAAGGGCACAATAAAAAAAGATGCAATGCCATGGACGCATAGGTATATAGGAAATCCTCTCTTATCCGGCTTGGTAAACCTGTTTTTTAAAGCAAATTTCTCTGATGTGCACTGTGGTTTTAGAGCATTCACAAAAAAAGCTTTTGAAAAGATGAATCTTAAAACAACAGGAATGGAATTTGCCTCTGAGATGGTTATCAGTGCATCAAAAAATAAGCTTAAAATATGGGAGGTTCCAATTTCATACAATAAAAGAAAGGGCAGGTCTAAGCTAAGAAGCTTTAGTGATGGCTGGCGGCACCTAAGATTTATCCTTATGTACAGCCCAACATACCTTTTTCTTGTTCCTGGTTTATTCTTGTTTTTAGTAGGATTAGTTGGCATAACAGTCTTAAGGCAAGGACCATTATCAGTTAGTGGTTTTAACATAGATATTCATTTTATGCTTTTAGGCTCTTTGATAACTATGCTTGGATATCAAATAATAAATCTTGGCCTTTGCGCAAGAACTTATGCAATCACTATTGGTTTTGAGAAGCATGATAAATTAATAGATTTTATTGCTAAATACATAAACCTTGAAAGAGGAATAATTCTTGGTTTGGGGGTATTTTTAGTAGGGTTTTTTATAAGCTTAAGAATACTTATTAATTGGGTCCATGGAAATTTTTCTTCAATGGATGAAATAAGAAATATAATATTCTCAATGACAATTCTGATTGTTGGTGTACAGACAATATTTTCATCATTTTTTTTGAGCATGTTATTAGTTGAAAAAGACAGAGTTTAAGAAAGATTTTTATAAGTTCTCAATTTATAATTTTATATGAGGATAGCATTAATCTATGATATGATTTACCCTTATAGTGTTGGAGGGGCTGAAGTACGCAATTACAGCCTTGCAAAAAGATTAGCTGAGCAAGGTCATGAAGTCCATTTGTATGGTGTTAAGCTATGGAAAGGCCCAGCCATGATAAAAAAAGATGGAATCTCTATACACGGAGTCTGCCGCTATACACAAAAATACAACTTTAAGGGAAATCGTTCAATTTTTGAACCAATAAAGTTTTCCTATTACCTTTTTAAATCTTTAACCAAAGAAAAGTTTGATATAGTCGATTGCAGTTCATTTCCATATTTTCCAGCATTCAGCTGTAAGCTTTACAGCAAAATAAAAAAAGTTCCTTTGATAATAACATGGCATGAGGTTTGGAGGGACTATTGGTATGAATATCTTGGTTGGAAAGGGGTATTTGGGGTGATTATTGAAAAGATTGTTTCAAAACTAACAAAAAATATTGTTGCAGTTTCAAATAAGACAAAAAATAATCTAATTAGCCTTGGTGTTAATAAAAAATATATTTCTGTGGTATACAATTGGGTTGATATTAAAGAAATTAAGAAAATTAAGGGGTCCAAGAAAAAATTAGATATAATATATGCTGGAAGGCTTATGAAACATAAAAATATTAATATTTTGATAAAATCAGTCTATCTAGCTAAAAAAGAATTTCCAGACATAAAGGCAGTTATTATAGGGGATGGCCCCGAAAAAACAAAATTAAGAGCTTTAACAAAAAGATTAGGGCTTGAAAAAAACATTAAGTTTATGGATTTTATGCTTAAAGAGCAGGCCTATGGTTTTATGAAATCCTCAAAACTATTTGTCCTGCCATCTATTCTTGAGGGCTTTGGTATAATTGTTATTGAGGCAAATGCATGCGGCCTTCCAGTAATTACTGTTAAGCACAAGAGAAATGCATCTGCTAATTTAATCAAAGATTATAATAATGGCTTTGTATGCAAATTATCAGAAGCCCATATTGCAGAAAAGATAATAATACTGTTAAAGGACAATAAATTAAGGGAAAATATGAGTAAAAAATCAATAAGAAATGCAAAAAATTATAATATAAAAAATATTGTCACTAGATTAGAGGGCATTTATAAGCAATGTAGTGGAAATTAGACTTTTGGATATATTGAATAAAACTTAATAAACTATTTAAACTATGAGCTTTTTAATGAGTAGGGAATTAAATGATATTGCAAATATTTCAATTTATATTAGGAGTCGCATTTTTCTTTTTTATACCTGGCTATTTGTTAACCCTTATTTTATTTAAGAAAGAAATAACAAATTTTGAGAAGATAGCATTAAGCATTGGCCTAAGCCTTGCTATTAACATATTTATTGGGCTTTTGCTCGCTTTTAATAAAATTTTTACATCTAAAAACCTTTGGATTTGTATCATCATAATATCATTAATCCTGCTCATAATATTTTTTATAGAAAAAAGAAACCTTTAAATTATTAATATTTCATGATGAAAATAAGTGTAATAATTCCTAATTATAATAATGAAAATAGCATTAAAAAATGTGTTAAGAGTATATACTCTCAAAAAAGAGATATAGAAATAGTGGTTATTGATGATTTTTCTAAAGATAAAAGCATTTATACAATAAAAAAGAATTTTCCAGCAGTTAAGCTCGTCTGCAATAAAAAAAATAATGGTGCAACTTACTGCAGGAACCTTGGAGTATTAAAAAGTTCAGGAGATTATATTGCTTTTGTTGATAGTGATGTGTATCTTAAAAAAGATTGTCTGAATAAGATGCTTAGCTCTATTAAACATGCGGATATTAGCTTCCCCACTATAACTTATGAAAACAAATCAATAATGTACCCTCTAACTCAGGAAGAGCAGAAATATCCTATGATAAGTGCATGTTTTATGATTAAAAGAAAATCAATTAAAAAACTTGATGAAATGTTTGATGAGACCTATAAAACCTTTAATGAAGATTCTGATTTTTTCTTGAGGTGTAAGTTATTTGGCTTAAAAGTAGGTTACTCAAGAAATGCCTTTGCAGTACATCTACATAAATCCCATGATACAGAGAAGAGATATTATCTGGAAAATAGGAATATAATATATGGGATTATAAAATTTAAGGGCTTAACAAAAGGAATAAACTTTGAGCATCCCTTCAAAGTTCGGGCACTGTCAAAAAATTTTATATGCGGAATCTTTAACTTTAGCTGGTTTGACTGGTCTTCTTATAAAAGAAGCAAAAGCTTTTTATCTAAAATGAGGATATTAACAAAAAAACACAAAAAAATAACAAATAAACCAGGGATAATTTTGTTATATCTTTTTTTCAAAGCAGGGGTTTGGAATATTTTAAATTTTAACAAAACTTTGCTGAAAAGAAAGAAACTAAAGAACCTAATAATCAGAAGGGGAATTTAATGGAACTAAAGAATCATTTGCATTTAATAAGGGAATTTACTATTGATAATTTTAAATTAAGATACAAGAATTCCTCGATTGGCTATCTCTGGTCAATTCTAACTCCATTGCTGATGCTGGCAACATTATATGTAGTTTTCTCAATTATAATGAAGCTTGATGTTCCACACTACCAGCTTTTTCTTTTGATAGGGATCATTTTCTGGAACTTCCTATCAGAAGCAACAACTACAAGCATGAGTTTGTTATTAGCGCATGGAAATATTATCAAGAAAATAAATTTCCCAAATTATGTTATAATTGTAAGTTCATGCCTTTCTTCATTAATTAGC
>PCYE01000049.1:24642-25044 GCA_002762865.1 Candidatus Woesearchaeota archaeon CG10_big_fil_rev_8_21_14_0_10_33_12
TTATCGTATTTTTTTTGTTCACACTCATATTCAATGTTAAACTAACAGCAATTGCAATAATCTTGCCTTTTTACCTGATTGAACTTTTTATATTAGTGTTGGGAATTTCTTTTTTTCTCTCAGCCCTTTACCCTAAATTCAGGGAATTATCTCATATCTGGAGTTTTTTATTGCTGATTGGATTTTGGGCAACACCAATCATTTACAGGGAAACAATGGTACCAGAAAAATATTTAAAATATTACATGCTTAACCCAATGGCAAGATTAATAAATGAAACAAGAGATATACTGATATACCACTATACCCCAGAGCTCAGGCAAGTATTGATTACCCTGATTATATGTATTTTAATATTTGTTTTAGGACTCTTATTTTTCAGGAAAAAATCACCCTATTTTG
>PCYE01000049.1:25123-25435 GCA_002762865.1 Candidatus Woesearchaeota archaeon CG10_big_fil_rev_8_21_14_0_10_33_12
AAAGAATCGCTTTGAAGACTTTTATGCACTTAAAAACATAAGTTTTAATCTTAAAAAAGGAGAGGCATTAGGCATAATAGGCGAGAATGGCTCTGGCAAGACAACACTCCTCAAAATTATTGCTGGAATACTAAAACCAACATCTGGAACTATAGATATAAAAGGAAAGATAATGTCTTTTATTGAGCTTGGAGTAGGGCTTCAGCCAGAGTTTACTGGGAGAGAAAATATATTTTTGTATGGAGCGCTTCTTGGCCTTCCAAGAACTGAAATTAAAAAAAAGCTTAATAGCATCATCGAATTCTCTGGATT
>PCYE01000049.1:25500-27584 GCA_002762865.1 Candidatus Woesearchaeota archaeon CG10_big_fil_rev_8_21_14_0_10_33_12
GTACAGCTATGATGAACAATCCAGATATACTTCTGATAGATGAGGTAATCACTGTAGGGGATGAATCATTTCAAAAAAAGAGTTTTAACAAAATTGAGAATTTAAAAAATAATGGCAAAACTATTGTTTTTGTTTCTCATTCAATGGAGCAAATCAAGACAATATGTGATAAAGCAATATTTTTGAAAGACGGAAAAATTAAGACAATTGGCTATCCTGATAAAGTAATAGCTCTTTACCTGGAAAGTGTTTACAAAACCAATAAAAACTCAATTTTTAATAATCTTAATAAAAAAATTAGAATGATTTCAAGACTAGAAAAAGATCAAGAAAATATTATTAATTCTATAAGCAAAACAAAAAAAAATGTTTTTAATAGGTTCAAGATAAAAAGCCTAGAACAAAAAATTGAAAAAAATAAATGGAAGATAGACGAATTGAAGTTTAGTTTATCTAATTTATTTGAAAATTATAAGTATGTATTAGAAACAAATCTAAATTTGATTCAGCATAAATTGGAATTTGCTTATAACAAAAATAATGAAAGATTAATAAAAAAACTTGAAAACCAAAAATATGAAATCCTAGAGAATCTTAAGAACCTTCTGATTATTAAAATCAGATTTTGTGATAAATCAGAAAAAAATGAAATCATTCAGACTTTAAAAATGCTAATGCGTGAGCAATTAGATTTCCTTAAAGGAACAAAAAGAGAAATTAATGTTTTAAAAGAACTAAAAGAATTGCTTGAAAAAGAAATAAAACAAACAAAAAATCAAAAGATTAAAGAAAAGTTATTGAGGGAAGTGGAGGATATGTTCATAAGAATTTTTCACTTAGGTAAAGAAAGTGAATATGATATTAAAAACATAAAAAGAAATATTAAAAGAAAAAAATTAAATGATGAAGAATTAGAAGATATAATTGTTGTTTTAAGAAAAACAATTCTTAATATAAATGATAGCATATTTAATTTGCAGCTGAAAAAAAAGAACTACTTAATATCTAAAAATAAAGAAAAAGCAATTAGCATTGAAAAAGAGATTTCTGGTTTAAAACAAAAAAGAAAAAAATTAATTGATGAAATGAGCAAAAAACAGAAGATTACCGGGACCCAAAGAAAGAATTCAAATATTAAAATTATTTCAGTAAGGTTTTTGGATTTAAGTGATACTGAAACCAACAGGTTTAGGCCAGGAAGCAAATTTACAATAGAAATAAATTACAATGCCCTTAAAAAAGTGAATAATCCTGTTTTTGGTATTGGAATTTTTAAGGATGATGGCACACATATTACTGGGCCAAACACAAAATTCCATAATTTTAAGATAGATTTTATAAAAGGGAAGGGCAAAGTATACTACACTGTTGATAGCCTGCCACTCTTAGAAGGAAACTATTTAGTTACAGTTGCAATTCATCCATACAATAGTTTTACACCCTATGATGTGCACACGAAGTTATATAATTTTAAAGTTATCAAAAACCATATACCTGATTTTGGCACTTTTTATATTAATGCTCATTGGAGAATCAAAAAGGGTTAGATTAAGCCAATTTTTTTCCTGATTTTGTGTATTTTTGTGAGCACTTTGTAGCCTTTTGATTGAGTAATTTCCTGCAGTTGATTATTTAAGTTTTTTATTATATTATTTTTTTCTTCTGTTAATCTTTTAATATCGCTGTTTCTTTCTTCATTTACCCTTTTAATCTCCTTATTCAAATCATCAATTACATTGTCTCTCTTTTTAATTTCAATGTTTCTCTCTTCATTGATTTTCTCAATTGTGCTATCTCTCTTCTTAATCTCACTGTTTCTTTCTTCATTTACCCTTCTAATCTCTTTATTCAAATCATCAATTATATTGTCTCTCTTCTTAATCTCAATGTTTCTCTCTTCATTGATTTTCTCAATTGTGCTATCTCTCTTCTTAATCTCACTGTTTTTTTCTTTATTTATTCTTTCAATTTCTTTATTCCACTCATTAATTATACTTTCTTTCTTCTTAATCTCTTCATTTTTCGCTTTGTTTAGATTATTAATTACAACATCTTTCTTCTTAATCTCTTCATTTTTCGCTTTG
>PCYE01000039.1 GCA_002762865.1 Candidatus Woesearchaeota archaeon CG10_big_fil_rev_8_21_14_0_10_33_12
GTTTTATTCTTTAATGAAGGAGCAATGTGTTACCCTGCGTGCTGGAATCAGATTGCATCATTAGGATCTGATGACAGGTTTAATAATGACAATGTTATCGTAGCATCAATAGTTGTTGATGCAAAGGAAAAATGGGACAAGATTATCCAGTCTCAGCCGAAATATTTGTCTGGGCTTATTTTGTTTGATACAAACACTGCTGTTTCGGATGCATATGATGTTTTAAATCTACCTTCATCTATGCATAAAGGATCATTTCCAGGACACACATATGTTATCATCAAACAAGGCGTTATATCCTATGTATTAGATGATCCAAACATGGCATTAAACAATGATTTATTGGCGACCAATCTTTAAGAGGTTTAGTTCATGGAGATAATTTTATTATTAGCAGCATTAATAACAGCGTACTCGGCAGGTATTGCAGCACTATTTGCTCCATGTTGCATAGGTGTACTTTTGCCTGCGTATTTTGGGTCCATATTTAGACAGAAAAGAACTGTAGTTTTAATGACAATAATATTTTTTTTAGGACTATTGACAGTATTTCTACCATTAGGGCTTGGCATGGGCTTTCTTGGCCAGTTATTTAAAGAATATCATGATATAATTTATATAGCTGCAGGAGCTTTTTTCCTGATTCTCTCGGCAGTCATTTTATCAGGCTTGCATGTTTCTATGCCATTTAGGACAACCTCTCAGATTAAAGTTACTGGAACTCTATCTGTTTTTGTTTTAGGTATATTCTCCGGGGTTGCAACATTATGCTGTGCTCCTGTCCTTGCAGGCGCTATTGCTCTATCAGTATTACCCGGGTCAATATTCTGGGGTGGAATCTATTCAGTTATTTATGTAACTGGAATGGTTTCTCCATTATTTATCATATCTTATTATCTGGATAAAAAAAATGTAATGGAAAAAATAAATTTATTTAGGAAAGAAATCAAATATTCTCTTTTTAAAAGAGAAATATCCCTTAATTTATCAGACCTACTCTCTGGCGGAATTTTTTTAATAATGGGAGCACTCCTATTGTATAAGTCAACTACAAAACAGATAACAATGAGTTCCTCTGGATATAGTTTGCAGATAAACATATTAATGTCAAAGCTAACGACTATTATAACTCAAATCCTGAATAATCCTATAGGACTAATAATCTTATTAAGTTTCTTCCTCATTTTGCTTACCCTAGCAGTAAAATTTTTTGTTATAAAATACAGGAGGTATCAACAATGAACATAAAAGTATTAGTAACGCCACAATGCAGCGGATGTAAAATTGTTAAAAAATATCTTGATGAGATGCAAATTACATATGATATAATAGACATAACACAAAGCCCTGAAGTCCTGCAAAAATATCCGACAATGACAGCACCAACAATAGTTATAAATGAGAAAGTAGTATTTATTGGAACCCCTGGAAAGAATGAGTTAGAGAAAGCAATTAAACATGCTGAACGAGGAACTAAATTATGATACCCTACAAAGTTTTTTCAATGTTTGAAATAGGACCACTCCATATAAACATGTACGGTATTATGTTTGCATTAGGAGTACTTGTAGCGTATTTCTTGGCAGCGAGAGAGGCAAAGAAGAGAAATATTAATGTTGAAATTATTGAAGATTTAGTCCTTTATCTTTCCATAGGCCTAATAATAGGAGCAAGAACATTTTATGTTCTTTTTTACTGGCCTGAAGATGTACAACTTACAATTTTTGGAGCTTTGGCTATTTGGAAAGGAGGTTTAGCTTTTTTTGGCGGCTTTTTTGGTGCTTTGCTGGCAGGATACATTTATGTTAAGAAAAAGAAACTTGATTTCTGGCTCTATGCTGATATTTTTACCATCCCTTTAATTGTTGGGCATATTTTTGGAAGATTTGGTGATTATTTTACGGGTGGTCATCCTGGCAAGATGACAGATCTTCCATGGGCTATATTTTTAGATAATGCTTTACGGCATCCTGTAGTCTTATACGAAATCATGGGGCTATCAATAATACTTCTGGTGTTATTAAACCTAAAAAAATTCAAACATCTAAACGGATTTCTTTTTTCAAGTTATGTGATATTATACTCTTTCCAACGTATGATTTTAGATGTTTTTAGGATTGAATCAACAGATCCAAGATATTTTGGACTAACTCCAACACAGTACACTGTCATTGTCTTATTTTTTATTGCAGTATATTTCATGGCAAGAAAATTTAATAAGAGTTCTAGCAATAAAAAGATTGAAGAAAAAACTGAAGGAGAATGATTGAATGCTAAGCGAAACCTATGCATATGGACACTGGATCATTGTTATAAGTATTATTTCTCTTGCGCTTTTTTTCATAACAAAATACATTCCGATGCGCACAAAATTTGAGAAAAGAAGCGGAGGAGCACTTATTGCATTTCTTATTGCTCTCTTTACAGAGATGTATGGCTTTCCATTAAGTATTTACCTTATCAGCTCTTTTTTTGGTATTAATATTCCATTTACACATGATAAAGGACATCTACTAGGCAACTTTTTAACATATATTGGTTTAGGTAATGGGTGGTTCATTGTCATGATCATCAGCTCATTATTGCTTCTTTTAGGTCTGCATTGCATTATCGAAGGATGGAGACTTGTTTATAAAGCAAAAGGTGGGCTTGTGACGACAGGAATATATCAGAGAATTAGGCATCCTCAATACACTGGAATTTATCTCATTATTATAAGTTTTATCATACAATGGCCTACATTTATTACATTGATCATGTTTCCTTTTCTCGTTGTGATGTATTATAAGCTTGCAAAAAGAGAAGAGGAGGACATAATGAAAAAATACAAAAAGGAATATACTGAATATATGAAAAAAGTCCCAAGATTTATTCCAAATTGGTGCACTTTTTCAGGTGAAAAAAATGTCTAGGCTGCTATTTAAACCGTTTAACTGGCAAGGATTAAATAAAAGAGTGGATTACTTACTCTTAGACTTGAATGAAATATTTGTATGATTTGTATGGAGGCAGGTAAAATGAAAAAAACAGCAATATTTGGCATAACAGCAATACTAGTACTTTTGCTTTCAGCAGGATTAGTATTTGCTCATGGTGGAAGCAAAGAAGCCGGGAAAGAAAACGGGAATCACTGCAGTATGCATGATAGCATGCATGGAGATTCTGTTGATTCAGAAGAAAGGGGATATATGGAAAGCATGCATGAAGATATGATGGGATCAGGAAAAATGATGGAATCAGAAATGATGAGTTCTAGAAGTCTGTCTAGTGGTCTGATGTCAAGCATGAAAGAAATGATGCATGACATACTGGGTTAAGAGGTAAAACATGGCAAGACGGCAAAGAATGAACAAGGAGAAGTACACACAAAAGAACAAACAAAAGTGGAACTGGCTACAATTATTTATAGGAGCTGGCATAGGAGCATTAGGCCTGCTTGTGGCAATGAATTTTTTTGCAAATAACTGGTTTGCATCACAGCATACATGCAGTATGATGAGGACTTCGTTATTGTACAGTCCAGGGTTCTGGCTGTTATCAGGCATAATTGTAATTGCTATTATTGTAATGGCAATTAATTATTACAATAGAAGGTGATAAAATGGTGTTTGGATTATTTAAGAAAAGAGATCCTGTCTGTGGAATGAAAGAAGAGGATGGAAAAGGACAGATATATCAGGGAAAATGGTTTTGTTCTGATACCTGTCTGAATACTTACAAAGATAAAGAGAAAAAAAGTGAAAAACATGCAGGTGGAAGCTGTTGTCATTGAAAAAACCGATTATCTTGGGTTTATTTTCAACAATTATCCTATTAGGGATTTACATAATAATACTGACAATTGCTAATTCATTTAGTCACGCAATTGATCAGTTTATTGAATTATGGTACTGGATGGTTCCTTTGCTTATTGGATTTGGGTTACAAATAGGATTGTTTGTGTACAGCAGAGAAGCTTTAAAGAAAAAGAAGGAATGCAGCAAGACAATTAATGTTAATAATGATAATATATCTCCCCCAGTAAACCAAAAAGTAACTACTGCGAGCGTTACTGCAACAGGAGGCATGTCAGTGACAAGCATGGCAGCATGCTGTGCCCATCATGTTGTTGACGTGCTTCCTGTTCTTGGTTTTTCTGCGGCTGCGATTTTCCTTGTACAGTATCAGGTGCTTTTCCTTGTTATAGGAATAGTTTCAAATTTAATTGGCATTAACATTATGGCTCATACAATCACAAAGCATAAGCTATATTATGATGACAGCATTATTTTCAGAAGATTAGAAAGCTTTGACATGAAAAAAGTATTATACGGCAATTATGCTGTTAGCAGTATTATTGTCTTGACAGTATTTTTTGCAACAGCTATAAAATAATAAAAATTAAAATTGCGAAAATAAAATGAAAAAAGAAAATATTATGATGGTGATTATTGTTTTTGTTATTGCTGTAGCTGCACTAATGATAGCAATCCAATTATTTGAGAATGATCAAAATTCATACAGTTCAGAAAGTGATGTTCAGAAAGAAAGCGAAGCTTTTGCAACAAAAACAAGCAATGGAGAAGTTACAATCGATCTAACTCCTAAAGGTGTTATCAGTGGGAATGCAGTTTTTAGTATAGACCTGAATACACATTCTATTGACATGGCGCAATATGATCTTAAGGAGATAACAACTCTTATAATAAATGGGCAGGAATACAAGCCAATATCTGCACCGGCTTTAAGTGGGCATCATATTTCAGGTGAACTTGTTTTTGCAGTAGATAATCTTTCTGAGTCATTTACAATAATTATTACAGGAATCCCTGATGTTGAAGAAAGAGAATTTGTGTGGTAGCGGGTGAAGATAAATTGGTCTGGAAAAAAATAAAGAAAAATCATGGACTTATGATGATTTTATGCTGCGCTATCCCTTTAGTTCTATTAATAATAGCGACAAAGATTTTTAATTTAAACGGCAAATACTTATTTTGGTTTATATTATTATTATGCCCTTTAATGCACTTCTTTATGATGAAAGATACGCATAAAAAGCATGGAAAAGAGGAAAAAAATAAGGAAAATGATGAATGTCATTAATAAACTTTTTAAATGAAAACGAGGTATTAATTTAATTATGGAAATACAGCAGAAACATATAGGTATAAGCTTAATGGCTTTAGGTATTGTATTAATCATTACCCTTATAGGTCTGAAAGCTAATTTTGATTCTGAGGCTGTATTTTTGTGTGAGGCTGTTGCTGAAAATCCTAACTTAGACATGGCAGAATGCCCTGCTCATGAAAGCAATACTTCTTGGTTTATTGTTACAGGGTTTATAATAGGCTCACTGTTATTAGGTCTTGGAATATACCTGCTCGTAATAACTAAAATAAATAAATCTGCTAAAGAAGATCTTAAAAAGTCATTCAAGAAAATAGATCTGTCAAAGCTTGATGAGGATGAAAATAAGATATATGATTTATTAAAACAAAACGAAGGATCTTTGTATCAAAGCGACCTTATAAAACAGACACAATATTCTAAAGTTAAGATTTCGAGGATCCTTGATAAAATGCAGACAAAAGACATAATTGACAGGAAACGAAGAGGAATGACTAATATAATTGTTCTAAAATAATTATGAAACTAGTTTCACGAATATTTAAATAAGGTGTTTCATATTTCTATACTTAATTAAAATCAGATGGCTTTGCGAGATAAGTTCTCCGAAACCGGATGTAAATTAGAGGTAAAAAAAATGAAAAAAGAAACATCAAAATGGAAATCATCAATTTTAGTTATAACAATGCTGGTGATACTCTTTGTAGTAGGATGTAGTAGCAATGAAGCAAAAAGCCTGGATGAGATAACAAGTTCTGATACAACAGAAATCAGTGCAAATGGAATAAAGATAACAGTGTATAAATCGCCAGGATGCGGATGCTGTGAAGGATATGTTGGTGAACTTGAGAGAAACGGCTACGATGTTGAAGTTGTAGAAACATCAGACATGACATTATTAAAGGAAGAATACAATATTCCAAGAACGATGCAGAGCTGTCATACTGCTATTGTACAGGATTATTTTATTGAAGGGCATATGCCAATAGAAGCTATAGAAAAGCTTCTCGAAGAACAGCCTGATATTGATGGAATTGCATTGCCTGGCATGCCTACTGGAACTCCAGGAATGGGCGGTACTAAACAAGGTTTATATACTATCTATTCTTTAACAAATGGAGAAGCAGAGGAATTCATGCAGATTTGAGGCAATCTAATGAAAGAAACCATTATTGCAGTAAGAAACAAGATACTTCGTGTGTTGTATAAAGGTATTGTTAAGAAGATTTTCTTCTGCATTGATCCTGAAAAAATACATGATCTAATGGTTTTAAAAGGCAGGTTTCTCGGTTCGAATTTTCTCACCAGAAACCTTGTTTCTTTATTTTTTTCTTATTCTAACAAAAAATTAAAGCAAACAATAGCAGGAATAAATTTTTCTAATCCAATAGGTCTTGCTGCTGGGTTTGACAAGAATGCGGAGCTTACCAAAATCCTTCCTTCTGTCGGCTTTGGTTTTGCAGAGCTTGGTTCAATAACAGGCCATCCGTGTCAGGGCAACCCGAAACCAAGAGTGTGGAGATTAAAGAAATCGCAATCATTAGTTATTTATTACGGGTTGAAAAATGAAGGTTGTGAAATGATATCAAAAAAGCTGAAAGGCAGGAAGTTT
>PCYE01000011.1:0-6556 GCA_002762865.1 Candidatus Woesearchaeota archaeon CG10_big_fil_rev_8_21_14_0_10_33_12
AACAGCGCTGTTGAATACCTTTGGATCAGAGCTTAATAATGATAAAATCTTTGGCGTAAAAATAAAACCCAGAACTGAAACTGCCAACACAACAAGAAGCAAAAGAACAAATGTCTGCGTTGTTATCAGGTTGATTTGTTTATTGTCTTCATCTTTTTTTGTCTTAAATGCCTTTCCTACTGCATGGGCTATCAATATAGACCCTCCAACACCTACTCCCATTGAAAGGGATATTATAAGGAAGACAATTGGAAAACTGATTGTAACTGCTGCAATTGCATAGCTTCCCAGCCTGCCAACCCAGAATGTGTCGGTTATGTTGTAGGTTGACTGGAGGAAGTTTGATATCATCACAGGAACAGAAAGCCTTAGAATGACTTTCTTCAAGTCTCCATTAAGAATCTTTTCAGTATCTTGCATTTGTTTTTGTGGAAAACATCTTGCTTAAATAACTTTTGGGAAAAAGAAAGCCTTTTATATTTAGGATTTTTAATTTAGTTTATGTATGATAAAAACAAGGCACATTATGTTGTTGTAACAGGGATAATCATCAAGGAAGGGAAATTCCTAATAACCAAAAGAGCTCCAACAGAAAAGGCATTTCCAAATGAATGGACAGTACCAGGGGGAAAACTTGAACTGGATGATTATTCAAAAAGAACAAAAGATACTTCTTCACATTGGTATAATATTCTTGAAAACCTTCTTAAAAGGGAAGTTATGGAAGAAACCGGACTAAAAATAAAAAATATCAGGTATTTGACAAGCCTTGCTTATGTTCGCTCTGACATGATTCCAACACTGATTGTAAGTCTTTATGCAGACTATCTTGATGGGGAAGTCAGGCTTTGCCCTGCTATGACAGAATATGCATGGGTAACTCTTAAGCAAGCAAAAGAGTATAAGTTAATTGAAGGGATATACGAAGAGATGGAGATGCTTGACAAGGTTATAAAAGGAAAAGAGTCTGGTGAATGGAGTAAAAATTCTTGATTATTTAAGGAGGTTTTTTTCTGATTCTTTTTATTAGTAAGATAGATTATGTTTATGATTTAAAACCAGTTCCTTCACTTCTTTGATAGTGAGAACCTAATTCTTTTGAACCATAGCTTCTTTTTGTTCCATCTGGAAAAAAGTATACTGAAGCGAAAGCAAGTAATCCTCCCTTTCTTACATTTTCTTGAAATTTATATAAAAATGGGTGTGCTGTAACATTTCCACAGTATCCAGGATCAATCCAGCCTGCATTAAGGGCATTATTTTGGATTAATAAAAATTCAGGATTAGGTCTAAACATTCCTGACTTTTGGTATATAGGAAAGTGATGATACAGTTGTAATCCAATCTTATTGCTCAATTTAATCTTTTCTCTTGAAGATATAATCACTGCTTCATCAACTTTTTGGATATAATTTTTATCTAGTTTTATTTCCTGATACAGTTCTTTATTTGAGTATTGTTTTTTTGTGTCTATTGTGCCTATATTCCTCTTAAATTTAAGTAATTTTTCCCCAATTTCTAAAATTAGAAATTCATCTTTAAATATAGGTTTGGGTTGTATTTCAATAAACTCCTTCACTTCCTCAAATTCTTTTTCATGTCTAATAAGATGACCATGGCAAAATTTATCCATTAAATCTTTATTGTTCAATGAAAAAAATAATTGTGCAAATTTGTCTCCGCAATAAAGCCTTATAGGATTAGGATTTTTGTTCATTAATGATATGTAATAACCTTTTCCATCTTTATCGAGGTATGGGACAGTATAATTTAAAAAACTCATTCTTCCACGACTGCTTTTTAAATCATAGAAGGAATAAATATTTTCATAATCAAATTTAATACCTTCCAATATCCTTATTTCCATATGCGCATTAGGTGGAACATCAAAGGCTTTTCCTTTTTCATATTCAATAAATTTACTAAATTTGACGCCTGGGTCTAAATCAAAATTTCCTTGCTCTCTCAGAAGTTTAAAATATTCCGATTCTTTTATTTTTGCTTCATCATCCCATATTCTCGCAGAACCTATTCTTACATCTAGACTTGCGGGTTGTATTTGTTCAGGATTAATATTGCTATCTATTTCTATTACACCCTCATATAATGCCTGTTCTATTCCTTTATCAGATAAGATATTATCAAACATAACAAATAAACATAAAGAAGGAATATATAAAATTATCTATTAAAGAGTAATAAATAAATTATTTTTTCATGTAGAATTCTTTTTTGTTTTTTTGGAATTTTTCAATTGCATATCTTAGCATTGTCCTTGGCATTTCTCTGCAATGCTTTTTTAGGAATTTCTCTTCTGTTTTTTGGTCTTTTTTGCCTATTTCCCTCAGCATCCAGCCAACTGCCTTATGGATTAAGTCATGCTTGTCTTTTAGAAGAATTTCTGAAATGTTTAGTGTATCCTCAAACTCATGGTTTTTTATGAAAGTATATGTTGAAAGAATTGCTATTCTTTTCTCCCATAGGTTTTTTGATTCTGCTAGCTTGTAAAGTATTTTCTTTTCTTTTGGATTATCAAGGATATAGGCTCCAGGAATCTTTGGCGCAGACAAGTCAACAAGGTCCCAATTGTTTATGTTTTTTGCATTTTGAAGGTAAAACTCAAAAATTTCTTTTTTTAGTTTATTATTTCCCCTTTCAAATTTACTGATTAAAATAAACAGGGAAGTAAGGCGATATTCATGTATTTTGTTTGATAGAAGTTCCTGTATCTCATTTAACTGAAGCTCTGGATATTTTTTTGCGGTTTTTCTCTGGTCTGGAACAACAATCCCTAAAAAGATATCATCTTCACCATACTGCCCTTTTCCAGTCCTGAAAAACCCGGATAAGAGTTTTGCCTTTTCAGGATTTGCAAGTTTCTGCAAGTCTTTTTTAAGTTGATTTAACATTTTAAAATTATTTCTTTTTTTCCAGAGTTTCTATCCTGTAGCTTAGTCTTAATACATCTGAATAGACAATGCCCAGTGCAAAGATTAAGAAACTCTCAAGAGAACTTGTTAGTCCAGTCAAATAGGCAATTAGCCCCACTAAGAAATAGCTTAAGCTAATTATGAGAATAAAAGCCTGTCTTTTCTTTGGAAGTTTTCTAAAATGTTTGTCAATTATATCCATTTTCGTTGATTAAAATAATTATTTTCATTTAAATAATTTAGTATTTTTTCAAATGCCTGCTTTAGTTTTGGAAACTCTTCAAAATATTTTTCCTTTTCATTTCTTAAAAATTTCTCAGTCCAGCCTTTCCAGTCTTTTTTATAGTCTAATTCATGGATCTCTGCATCAAGCTTGTCAATTGCCTGGGCAAATTTTGCCTCTTTTGTCTTGTTTTCCTCAAACTCATTAACTAAATTCAAAAATTTTGCTTTTAATTTCTTGGGAATTTCATTTTTAAGCTTATTTAATGCCTTTAGTTCTCTCTCCTTTTGGTCTTTTCTTTCCTGTTCTTTATGGATGGGTGTGTCTCCTGCCTCAATCTCTACAATATCATGATACATCAGCAGTTCATATACTTTTAATCGATTGAGCTTAACGTCTGTAATGCTTAAGAAATAATCAGCTAAGATTAAACAGCTCCAGCTGTGCTCTGCAGCGCTTTCTTTCCTGTTCTCAACAGAATTAGCCCTGTAAACCTTTTTGAGTCCATACAGTTTTCTTAATTTTATGATTTCTTCCATTTTAAGCATGAGCCAGGAGGATTAATTCCACTATATGATGTATCATCATTTAAAATATAAAAACCTTCCTGATTTTCCAGGGTTAATAATAAACAGATAAACTTATAAATACTGCCTATTATGTTGATTAAGGTGATAAATTATGGCAGCAACCCCAAAGGGACCGCAAAAAATGAGAATCGATTATAATATTGATAAACACATACATGATGATTTTGTCAGAATGTGCAGCAAGAGAGGGTTTGTACCAACAGTGATTGCTGAACGTCTCATGAAAAAATATGTTGAACAAAACGGGCAAATATAAAGAGCAGAATTTCTATAAATAAAATTTTTTCATTTCTCAGGATACATATCCTGCTATTTAATTCCTAAGAGAATTTCCAGTTCAAGCAATAGAAAGAAGTTTATCTTGCTCCATAAACCCATCTATTTCTTCTGAATAATGTATAGAACTGTTTATATTTACTGGTACATATGGGTTATAGATCTCATCGCTAATATCAAAATTCTGGGGAATAATATAATTTGGTTCAAAGGACGAGTGCATACTTACATATAATATGTTTTCATCAAGAGAAGTATAATTCTCAATTTTTTCTTTATTATACAATATATTTATCGGTTCTTCTTTATTTCTACCTATGTACTTTACTTCTCTGGATAGTTTTTGATCAGCAAATGATTCGTTGTGTTTGCTGCATTCCGGGTCTGCTAACTCCTCTATTGTTAGTGTATCCTCCTGTCTATCAGGTTTTTTATCTTTTATTTTTGGATACTCTGCAATAGGGTTTTTAGCACCTATTGCTGAATTAGAATTAAAATGTTTATGCTTCTCATGCATATATTATCACTAGGCTTTTAGGACCTTTTTTTGTATATTATAGTCTCCACTGGTTTTGCAGTAGTCTAATTTGTTTATTGCTGGCTCGAAAATAATATGAAGGATATAAATCTTTCGATTTTGAAGCATATAAACTTTTTTGCATATTCCAAACCGGATATGCTTTTTAAATTTGCCCAATAATCACTGGCATTTTTGTTTAATTTTCAGTTAATACAAAAGAATTCCAATAATTTTTAGCTAATGTTTATTAAAAGTAAGATTAGTTAAGGCGTGACATGTGCAGGATATACTGTGATACTTGTGTTTATGTGGACTTATTTGAAGGTAGAAAAGACAGATTCAGGGATTTAGGGGAATTTGCTTTAAGTCTTTTTAGGAAAGTTAAAGAAAAAGAGTATAAATTAATTATTTCTGATTGGCTGCTGTATGAAATAAAGAAGTTAAATCACGAGAAAAATTTTAATGATCTTCTAAAGCAATTTGAAGATGAAGACCTGATAAAAGTTGAAAGAAGCAAGGAAGATGAAAAAAAAGCAAGGCAATTGTCTTCTTCTAATTTTCCTGATGCCATGCATGTGATATTAGCAAAAAAAGCAGATGCAATTTATTTGGTAACAAGAAATATTCAGGATTTTGCAGAGTTTTGCAAGATTATAGAGATTGCGACGCCTGAATCCCTTTAAATCTAGATAAAGAGTCTTTTTTGATTTCTTTTACCGGGATATTGTCTTTTAGCTCTGAAAGATAGGTTTCAGAAATATGTTTAAGGTTCTCAATCCAGATAGTATAATGTTTTTTTAAAATTTGCTTGTCATAAAAATCATCAAGGGAACTGTATAATTCATATGTGCCTATTATTTCCCATATATGCCTAAATGAATCATTTATTTGCGGGCGAATCCCTTCTAATTCCTCTATTGATAATTCTTTGGTTAGCCTTATGACTATTGAGTAGAATCCATTAATGTATTCTAAAAGGTCTGCATTGTCTTCTGTTTTTTTAAAACTAAGCAAGAAGTTTTTTAGGTTTACTTTTAATGATTTTAAAGCGTCTTCATTTAAGGTGTTCATAAGTATGTTTGAAATTTTTAATCTGGTTAAGTATAAGTCATTCCCTTCCTCTATGTAATGCTGCTCTAACAATTCGTCGGTGGTTGGAATATCAGAATATTCTTTTACTATTTCATTTATCTGCTTGTCATATTTTTTTTCAGATTGTATTCGTGTTAATTCCTGTGCTTCAAACTGTAAAACAACGCATTGTCCGAATAAGTACCATCCATAAGGAACATTTTTTATCTGCTCTTTTTTCACCAGTTTTATCAGCATTTTGTGGAGGAATGTTTTTCTTAATGGTTTGGAAGTTTTTTTATTCCAGATTTCTGCAATTCTTTTGGCTAAGCTTAAAGTAGTTTCTTTTTGTTTTTTTGAAACAGGAAGACCTAATAATGTGCTTTTATTGAATTCAATTAGCTTGCTCTCATCCATGAAGTAATAAGTTCTGTTGTTTTTGGTTTCTTTTGAAACAAGCTTTAAGCTTTCTAATGTGATTAATGCGTTTTTGACTGTTTCCCAGTTTATTCCTGTTTTTTCAGAGATTTGCAGGATGTTATATGACCCTGTTTTTAGAAGTTTGACTATGTCAGTGTATATATCAGCTAGTTTGGATCTTTTCTTCATGTTATTTTGTGATTGTGTTAATCTTTATAAATTTATTGTTTTTATAGTTAAAACCTTAAATGATTATTTTTATTTACACTAAAACCTTAAATCATTCTGGAAGAATTCCGGCTGTTCTTTACCGGGTTTATTGAATTAATTCATGATGGCTGCTCTTATTGATAATATCTGAGATTCAGTTATTTTAGATAGTATATCTTTTGTTTTGATAAAAAAGTCCTTGCAATAGCTTTTTGATTGCTCTATTACCAAGTGGTCTACAGGTCTGTCTGCATAGTACTGAAGGCTTATTCTTGCAGAGAATGCCTTTTCCATCATATCAAAATCTGTTTTATTG
>PCYE01000011.1:6578-7471 GCA_002762865.1 Candidatus Woesearchaeota archaeon CG10_big_fil_rev_8_21_14_0_10_33_12
CATTTGACTCCTATTTTTAACATCAGAGAGTAAAGCGAATAATAAAAAATATAGTAAGATGTTGTGGCTGTCCAGATATTGCTTTTTTGCACATTATTTAATATGCCTACTGATTCCTCTACCATTTTGATGTAAGAACTCGACATATTATTATTTGGCTCAACCAGTTTTATACCGTTCTTCTGTTGCATGCACCATTTAATTGAAACCATAGTAACTGCTCCGGATTATATTGATAAATTCCTCAATGCCAAAGACAATGATATGATTTTTAACTATCTCTTTCAGAAGGTTGTTTTTCTCATCAAGAAGATGCTTGAATTCCTCTTGTGTGAAGTATTTTATGCTTATATTAAGATCAAATGCCTTGCCTTTTGTGTCATAATCCTGTTTTTGTTTTTTTCCAACAATGAAAACGTCTATGTCTGATTCAGGCTTATGTGTTTTTTTTGCATAGCTGCCAAATATTCCCACTATGCGGCTGTCATCTTTGAATATGTGGGCTATTTTTCTGTTTTTTGATAAAAATTCTATTTTTTTCATTGTTTCGGTTATGGAAATTATTTCTTTTACATGCGGGTAGTTGAGGTTTAATGAGTAAAACTTCATGCTTCCCTTTTTTTTTGATTTGAGGATGCTTTGCTCTTCAAGCTCTTTTAAGGCAAGGGCTATGCCTTTCTGGCTCATGCTTACCTTTCCTATAAGCTCTCTCCCATAAATCTCTTGCTCGTAGTTTCCTGTTAATTGTTCAATTATCTGGAAATGTTTATTGTGTAACATATTACACAATTGTGTAATTTATTACATATATAAATCTTTTGTTTTTTAATGCTATGTGTAAGCCCCTAATCTGAAGAAACATCTGCTAAATTTGTGTGTAAGAAATTCTGGGA
>PCYE01000032.1 GCA_002762865.1 Candidatus Woesearchaeota archaeon CG10_big_fil_rev_8_21_14_0_10_33_12
CAAACATTGAGGTTTAACAAGCAGAATGTGCTTAAGGGATTGCAGGATATCCTGAATAATCCTTCAGAATACTAAGTAATTACGAAAATTCTTTAAACAAAAAGATATAAATACCAAGATTAATTCTCTGATGCAAAATGAGGAAAAAGCACGAGAAAAAGAGCAAAACAGGGATTTGGCTAATCATCTTCATTGCAATTCTTATGTTAACCAGCACCATTGGCTATGTTTTTAAGGGCGACACAAAGGAAAAGTATGGTGATTTCTCATTTTCAATGGGAGAAGATCAGATATGGTATACCAAAATCAATGGAAGGCAGATTGGTTTTCATTATTTCCCAGCAGATCTTGAAAGCATTAATTTGAGCAGTGAAATCATTGACAGGATAAAAACCACAAACATGGTTTATTTTACCCATGACCCTGAAAATCGATACAGAGAAGACATTGCATTATTAAAGGAAATATTCTGGCAATATTTTCAGATTTATGCTGACAACGGGCTTACAGCAAATAATACTTTTAATCTACCAATAATTAGCTGTGATAATGCAACAATTTCATTGCCAGTGATTTATTTTAAGGATTCAAACCAAACAGGATTTTATCTTGATAATAACTGTATTATCTGTGAAATAAGGCCAGGAGAGGATTTCACTGCTCTTAAAGAAAGATTATTTTATTCATTATTTGGCGTAATGGAGTGATTTTGATGGTGGAAAAAGAGGAGTCCAAGAAAGATATTAACAAAAGCCTGGGATCAGAAGAGATACATGAAGGATCTGATAAAAGCAGCACTAAAAACATTATGCTAATCCTCATAATGATTATTGGCCTTCTTATTTTGTTCTTCAGCATAAAATATTTTTATCATCCAACTCCAGCTGAGGAAAGCTATGTGTATAATGGATTTAAATTTACAAAAGTATCAAGCCTCTGGCTTACAGAAATACAGTTGGACAATACACTTTTTAGAATAACAACAAGATATTCACCGAATGAGCTTGAGCACATCAATGTTGAGCCAGGAATATATGAAAAAATTGTAGGTTCAAAAGGAATTTACTTTACAGTGTCTGGCAATCTTAGCTCTGTGTCTGTTTTAGCCATTACTGAGCTGGGCAGGATAATTGGAACACGCTATGGACTACTTAACATACCTTCCCAGGCTGCCCTTACGGAAAGCGATGATAATGAAACCCTTGTTAAGACATGCAAGGATGCTGTTAATGGAACAGGAGTTATATGGTTCAAACTAGGAAATACCACAGCAGCCTATTCTGATCAAAATTGTGTTATTATACAGGGAACAGAGGAATGGGATATTGTAAAAGCAGCAGATAGGGTTACATTTGGCCTTCTTGGAGTAATGCCTTAATAGAAACTTTTAAAAGCACATTTAATAATATTCTTTTTATGCCACACTATTATTCAGAAGAGCAGACAAGCCCCTTAAGGCTTGAGAAAATAAAAGCTGTTTTAAGTGGAAAAATGTTTGAGTTTTACTCTGGCTCAGGTGTTTTTTCAAAGAAAAAAGTAGATAATGGAACAATAGTTCTTGTTGAAAATTGTATTATAAAAGATGGATGGAAAGTTTTAGACCTTGGATGTGGTTATGGTGTTGTTGGTGTTGTTATAGCAAAGAGATTTCCAAGAACAATTATTTTAATGGTTGATGTAAATAAAAGGGCATTAAAGCTGGCAAAAATGAACCTTGAACTTAATAATACAGAGAATGCTGAAGTAAAATATAGCAACCTTTATTCAGCTGTAAAAGAAAAATTTAACACAATAATCGTTAATCCGCCAATGACAGCTGGAAGAAAACTCTGCTTTAGGATTATTGAAGAATCAAAAGAGCACTTGGAAAAAGAGGGATTATTGCAATTGATTGCCAAACATCGTAAGGGAGGAAAAATGCTTGGCGAGAAAATGCTTGAAGTTTTTGGAAATATGGAAGAAAAAACAAAAAGAGGCGGCTACAGACTTTATGTTTCTAAAAAACAGGAGGTAAAAAATGGAAAATATAGATGAAAAAAAGCTTTATGAAATCCAGTTTGTTCAGCTGATTTTTAGCTTGAAAACCAGTGCAATAATACAGCTTGGAAAGATAGCAAATCCCTTGACAGGCAATATTGACAGAGACTTAAATGAGGCAAAATACACTATTGACATGCTGAACATGATTAAGGAAAAAACAAAAAATAATTTGACGCCTGATGAAGAAAAAATGATCAATGATGCTGTTTTTGAGCTGCAGATGAATTACATTGACGAGGTTAAAAAAGGCGAAGAGGAGAATAAAGAGGCAAAACCAGAAGAAAAAGAGTCTAAAGAAGAGAGTGCAGACCAGCAGGAACTAAAAGAGGAAACTAATGAGAGCAAAAAACATTTAAAAAAAGAAGAAAAAAAAGAGAAAGAGAAGAAGCCCAAGGAAAAAACTAAAGAAAATTTAGGTAAGAAAAGAAAAAATCCAAAAGCTAAAAAAGAAAAATGAAAACAAAGCTTGAGAAAGCCCTTGATGAAATGCAGGAAGAGGAGCTTAGAAAAAAGAACAAGAAAAAGTTTAATATAAAAAAAGAGAAGAAACTGCAGTATTACAGCAACTGGAATAAAAACAGCAAAGAGGCCAGTGAAACAAAGCAGGATAAACAGGCCAAATTAAAGAATTTTTCTTCATGAATTTTTGTTAAAGGAAAAGTTTAAATATATGCTTTTACTTCTCTACTGTAGAAAATAGATTTTGGGGGATTAAAATGGCTGATTTAACAACTTTAACAACTGCACAATATTTTTTAGGAGCATTATCTATTGCACCTGTATATACAGTTGCTAGTTTTATTAAAAAATCAATAACTGGAGAATTTTTGCCTAAAACAAAATTAGCAGCACAAATAACTTTAGTAGAATTAGTCGCAGGTCTTGCAGCGGCAGTTCCTGTATTAGCTGATAAAAATTTGGATAAACCTTATGAAATTAAAGAATTAATTAATACAATAAAAGCAACTTTACCCTGTTATTTACCTAAACTATTTTAATTTTTTAATATTCTATTTGTTAAACAACATACCTTTCTATCATTCAACATAAATCCTTTTCTTGCGGTCAAATGGTGGAGAGGCAATTGCCAGAAGTGTAAGCCCCTTTAAGTGCTTGTATTTAGTTCCTTTAGGATAAAACAAACAATCCCCTTTTTTAACATGATATTTTTTGTTGTTTATTACACAATCGCCCTCGCCCTCTAGAACATAATAAGCAACGTCACTTTCTGTATCAAATCCAAGTTTTATATCATCCCCAGCTTTTCTAACCTTTGCAATATTAAACTTTGGAAATTCTTTTGTATTTAAAATATCAGTTACTTTTGTTGCTCCGTAATCATTCTCTTTTAACTCATTTGACCTTATTATCTTTGGTTTCATAATAAATATTACAAAAACATTATTTAATAAACTTTCGGAAAACTTATTTAAACCAATAAAAAGAAAGCTTTATAAAAATAGAGATTATAGCAGGATTGGGGGTATTAAAATCAAATATAAGAAGAAACAGCCAATCTCAGCCTTAAATGACGGCGACAAGGTAGATGATGTCTTTGTTGTAAAGATAAAGAAAGCCTTATCAGCCTATGCAAAGGGATTCTTTTTCCAGCTAATCTTGTCTGATAATAGCGGCAAAACCCTTGATTACAGGTATTGGGGCAGCCAGGATGAGAAAAAAGTAAGGGCACTTTATGACTCAATAAAAGCAGATTCTGTTGTTCATGTGCAGGGTAAGGTTTCTGTTTATAATAATAAGCTTCAGTTAACAACAAATGAGCCATTCATAATTGAGCCATTAAAAGAAGATGAATATGATAAGGCTGATTTCATCAAGCCAGCAAGAAAAGACATTGATGATATGTATTCTGAACTAAACTCAGCTATTGACGATGTTAAAAACCAGGATATAAAAAAATTATTGGAAAATATATTCAATGAGCCTGCCATGGAAGCAAAATTCAAGACACATCCGGGCGCAATTGAAATACACCATAACTGGATAGGCGGATTGTTGGAGCATACTTTAGAGGTCTTAAAATATTCTATGCTAAGCTTAAAATTATTTACTGGGTTAGACAAAGACCTCTTGATTGCAGGGGCATTACTACATGATATCGGAAAGTTAGATGAGCTTGAAGTAACCTCAAGGATTAAGGGCTCTGATTCAGGCCAGCTGGTTGGCCACATTGTCTTGAGCACTATCTTTGTTTCAAATGAAATGGATAAAATTGGCTTTAAAAAAGAGTTAAAAAATAAACTGCTTCATATAATAGTCAGCCACCATGGAAAAACAGAGTATGGCTCACCTAAACAGCCCATGTTCCCAGAAGCAGTTGTTGTTTATTATGCAGATGAGATGAGCTCAAAGATAGCTGAGATAACTGAATTTATTAAGGACTCAATAGAAGACACTGAAGATAATTTCATGTATCACAGAAGAAAACAGCACAATATTTACCTTAAATGAGGCTTGGAAAATGAATTATTATAGAAAAAGAACAATAAAGACATTAGTTATTTTGCTGCTTGTATTTGTAGCTGTTTTTTTTGCAGCATATGCCCAATTTAAGAATGGAACCCTGATATTTGACCTTGGCATGCCAAATGGAATAGAAAACCTTATTGTTATGTTCTTTTCAATAGCTGCAATAGTAAAGATTGTTTTTGAAATAAGCAGGGTTGAAAGCAACAAGGATTTTAAGAAGAGGGTTAAACTAGAAGCAATATAATTTTTGTTATTCCTTCAAAAAAAGCAGAGAAAAACAGATTATAGTTAAAAAAATGGTAGATATATTAAAATATAAAGTCAGCCCGGAGAAAATGGGGTGGAATTGTGATCCTTCTGAATTTAGATTCAAAACCACAGCTGAACTGAAAGAGCCAGAAAAATTAGAGGATATTATAAAAGGGCAGGAAACTGCCAAAAAGCAGCTAAAAGATGCAATAAGATTAGGACAGAATGCAATTCTTGTAGGGCCGTCAGGATGCGGAAAATCCCTACTTGCAAATAAGCTGGCAGAGCAGTACAGCAATGAAATCACACAAAGAGAGAAAATTGTTTTGCAGGATCAGTTGCTTGCACACAATTTTGAAGATAGCTTTGAGCCTCTTGCATTAGCCCTTCCAACACCTAAGGGAACTGAATTAAGAAACGATTTGAATAAACTTGTAAATGATATAAAAAAAGGGAGCATTCCAAGAGAAGAATTAACTGCAAGAGAAATAGAAGAAATTAAAAAAGAGAGAAAAGAGTTTGAAAAAAGAAGGGATAGTATATACAAAGATCTTGAAAAAGTGAGAAGTAGCAGCCAAAAATACTATGAAATTAAAACAAAAGTATATGAAGGGGGCATGGAAGATCCGCTAGAACACTTTTTTGATAGGCCCTTTTCACCTTTTCCTCAGATAAAAACAATCAGCAAAGAGCAAGCAGAAGAAATACTGGGAATATACATTAACATAACAGAATCAGAAATAAAAAGATTAGATAGCATATCAAAACAAGAAAGGCCAGAGCAATTAATAGAAAAATACAGGGAATATCCAAAGGTTAAGAAACTTCTTGAGAAAATAGTGCAGGATATAAAAGAAAATCCCCCAAAAAAGAATTTTCCTATAATGGGAATTGTCATGCCAAGACAGGAAGAAGAAGAGGAAAAGCAATTAGAAAAATATAAATTAAATATGATAGTAAATAACAATGAGACAAAGGGATTGCCTGTTCAGTTCATCGAGAATCCTACTATACAAAACCTGATAGGAGATGTAGAGCATGACCCTTATGGTTTAGGGGGTCATAAACCGCATATGAGGGTAAAGGCAGGGAAACTTCCAAAGGCAAATGGAGGAATATTAATAACTGATGAATTAATAACTATCTTCAAAAATTCTGTTCTGAGTGATTATTTATTAACAGCACTTGAAGAAAAAAAAGTAAGAATAGGTGGAGGACATGGCCTTGTTAGTGGTGGTACATCTGCAGGAATAGAAACAGAGCCTGTACTAGCAGGTTGCATAATAATTGGATGTGCAAATGTGGACATAAGGCAATACACATCACCAAAGATGTCCCGCAGGTTCAAACATAAAATTCTTTTTGATACAAACATGCTTAACATAAAGGAAAACCATATAGCATACGCCAACTTCATTGCCCATGAAGTTAATAATTATAACAAAAATCCAGACAATAAGGAAAAAATTCCTCACTTTGCACCAGATAGTGTTGCTGCTATAATAGAGGAGGGAGCAAGATTTACAACAAGGTTTGGAAATGCAAACAAGGAAAAATATTTAACAAATATCTTAGATCCTATGAAAGATATTGTACAAAGGGCTGGCTTGAAAGCAGTGGATGATAAAGACAATATTGTAAGAAAAAAACATGTTGAACAGGCTGCAGCTGATATAAGAAAGCTTGCCTTAAAAGAACAGATAGACTATGCTGAAAAAGTAAAAGATGGAACAATTGTCTTGCATACAAAAGATAAAGAGATTGGTTATGTTAATGGTTTGGTTGTTTATCCTGACCCATTTAAAACAGAGTTTTTTGGTTTTCCTGCCCGCCTAGAGGCAACTGCCTCAGCAGGCAATAAGGGTTTAATCAGCATAACAAAGGA
>PCYE01000004.1 GCA_002762865.1 Candidatus Woesearchaeota archaeon CG10_big_fil_rev_8_21_14_0_10_33_12
AGTGGAGATCCTGTCAATATCAATCTGGCCTGTTTCATAATCAAAGCCAACCTGCATAAGGCAGTACTTTAATATTCTTATGGCCCGCCTTGCATCAGTTCTTGTAACTTTCTTTGATAATCTTATCCTAGCAGAGCCTTCAGCAAGCCTTACCAGAGCTTCCAATTGCCTTGCTGATATGGGTATTGGCTTTATTAGTTCTTCTTCTGTTCCCATGTTCCTTAAATCAACATAAAATTTTTTGATTTCTTCTATTGCACCATCTGTTAGTTTTGGAGAAATATTCTGCTTTGCATAGGCAACATATTTTTTGAGCAGAGGAATTGGGACCTCTGGCTCCTTAATATCCATGCTCTGCTGAATATTAAGAACATGGCTTGCAATTTTTTCATCCATCTCCTTGTTAGGAAGGTCTCTTACTGGAAAAATCAAGTCAAACCTGTTTATTAATGCAGGAGGCAAATCAATCTGCTGTGCTATTGGCTGATAAGGGTCAAACCTTCCAAGCTTTGGGTTAGCAGCTGCAAGAACAGTTGTCTCTGCCCTTAATGTAGCCTGTATGTTTGCCTTGTTTATGCTGATTGTCTGCTGTGATAATGCCTCATGCAGTGCAGAGCGATCCTCTGTGCTTATTTTATCAAGTTCATCAATCATGCAATAACCACCATTTGCAAGAACCATTGCCCCTGCTTCTAATGCCCATCCCCTTAAAAATTCATCCCTTACAACAGCAGCTGTAAGCCCTGCACCGCTTGCACCACGGCCAGCAACATACCTTGCCTTTGGGGCAGCATGAGACATAAAAATCAATAATGTGCTTTTTGCAGCCCCTGGGTCTCCTACTAGGAGGATGTGCATATCCCCTCTTGTAACTGTGCCGTCCTTTCTCTCTTTCTTGACCCCTCCCATTAACTGCAATACCAATGCCTCTTTTATATCCTCATGGCCATAAATAGATGGTGCTATGCTTCTTGTTAATTTTTCATAAATTTTTGGATCATCTACTAATTTCTTAATCTCCTTCTCATCCTCTTCACTTATATCAATTGTTTCAAATGTTTCTTCTATTGGCTCTATATAGTTTGCTTCTACAATAATATCAAATCTTGTTGAAGTGCCGCCCTCTCTTAAAAGGATAGGAATTTCCTTTAATATGCCTGTAACCAGAATCTTGCTTCCAGGTGTTGTTTTTTTCTCCATTATTGGCTCTACTAAATCCTCTCTTAGAAAAACAGAAATCCTCTTTGGCTGCTCTCCACCTTCTAAGAATTCAGGTGCTTCCTCAACAACTAAACGCTGTGAATCAACAAGATCTTTGCTTAAAAGCCTGAATTTGCCTTTCCTGCCGCAAGAGCATCTTGTCGGCTCCCTGAATTTTTGGCCTAATTGCAAGATAGATATAGTATTGCCGCAGCTCGGGCATTCAAACTTTGCAGAGATTGTTTGTGGCCTTACATCAGATGATTGCCTTACAATTCCCTTTAAGACAAGAAGCTTGTCTATATGGTTAGCTCTTATATTCCTTATTGCAATCTGCTGGTCTTCTGGAATATTTGTTAACCTTATTTTAAAGCGTTTTACTGGGCTTGGAAGCTCAAACTGCTCAACAGCTATTTCAGCTGCCTTTATTGTTTCCTCTGGCTGCTCTAAAAGCTCTTCTGCAAGCTCTGGGTCAAATCTTGATAATTCCTGAAAATCAATAACAAAAAAGTTTTTGCCTTTTCTTATTGTTTCCAATAGGTTATCATGATAGTTTTTTTCAAGAAACTCATAAAACCTTTTTATTTGTTCAGCAGCATCCATTAATTAATGACACCCCCAATACTTACAAATAAGGATTATTTATAAATTCTTTTATTATATAACGTAAATTTATCGAAATATATATTAAAAATATGATGCCCCCTTGTTTTCATGTGGAATTAAGGGGTTATAAGGCCTATTGTTTGTGATTTCTTTAATTGATGATTTAATAACAAAAGACACCCCTTTGTTTCCCTTGGAGATTTTTTACATTAGCATATAAAAAGGGCTACTAATTTATTATTTCTCTTTTGATTTTTAAGAGGAGAAAATCATCTTTTTTTAGTTTAATATCATGATTTATATACAAATTTTCATAGGAAAAATCAAATAAATATTTTTTTACCTTTTTTTCCTGTGGAACATTAAAAATAAAATAAAAAAGAAAAATTATATATGAAAAGCTATTTTTTTCTCATGCTTTCAAATGCCCGGAGTATTTCCAGTGGAACTGCGAATATCACTGTATTGCTCTGGTCAGAGCTTATGTCATTTATGCTTTGCAATGTCCTTAAGTGCAGTGCTCCTGGTCCTGTTGCTAGTATCTTTGCTGCTTTTGCCATGTTGTCTGCTGCAATAACCTCTCCGCTAGCTTTTATTATAACTGCTCTTTTCTCTCTTTCTGCCTCTGCTTCCTTTCCAATAACTCTTTTCAGGTTTTCAGGCAATTCAACATGCTTGAGCTCAACAGATTCAACCTTAATTCCCCAAGGGTCAGTTGCTTTGTCCACAATAAGCCTTATTTTTGATGAAACAGCCTCTCTTTTGCTTAGTAGTTCATCTAAAGTAACCTCTCCTACAACATCTCTCATTGTTGTCTGGGCAAGCTGGGAAACAGCATAGCCATAGTGCTCAACCTGTATTATTGCTTTTTCTGCATCAGAGACCTTAAAATACAAGACAGCATTCACTTTTATAGAAACATTGTCTTTTGTTATTGCATCCTGGTCAGGAACATCAATAACCTTTGTCCTTATATCAACTTTCTGCCATGTCTGCAGTATAGGTATGACAAACCTCAAACCAGGATTTATTACGCCTGAGAATTTTCCTAATGTAAATCTTACTCCTCTTTCATACTCCTGAACTATCTTTAGACCCAATGCAATAAAAACTACGATTACACCTAACCACCAAATCCACATATAAACCACCCCATAATTTTTTTATTGCTTATATTAATAAACCTTTTGATTTAATATACTTATAGTAATATTACCTGTTAGTAGTTAATAAATACAAACATTTATATACTGCCTAGAAAACCCCTTAACATAAAAGCATGATATTGAGGAGAGAGCACTTGCTTATTTACTAAACATTTCGCTTTTTCTATAAAAGTGCTAAATACAAACGAGGTAGAACATAATGAACATATTTGAAGATTTAAACTTAGATAGTCAGCTGCTTACAGCTATTAAAAAAATAGGATTAACCAAACCCACCCAGATTCAAGAGAAATCTATACCTTTTATATTGGAAGGAAAGGATTTAGTAGGAGAATCAGCAACTGGCTCGGGAAAAACCCTTGCTTTTGGCTGTGGCATCATTAAAAAAATAACCCCTGGAGAAGGCTTGCAGGCATTAGTCCTTACTCCTACAAGGGAACTTGCAGAGCAGGTAAAAGAGTCATTAAATAAATTTTCATATCAGAAGAATCTGAGGGTTATTGCTGTTTATGGAGGGGTATCAATTAATCCCCAAATCCATGATTTGTCAAAAGCAAATGTGGTAGTCGCCACACCAGGAAGATTATTAGATCATGCCCAGAGAGGAACAATAAACACATCAAAAATCAAATTGCTTGTTTTAGATGAAGCAGACAGAATGCTGGATATGGGTTTCATAGATGATGTAGAAAAGATTATTAGGTTATGCCCAAAAAAAAGGCAAACATTATTTTTTTCTGCAACAATTTTACCACAAATAAAAAAATTAGCTAATAAGTATATGATTAATCCAGTTAATGTTTCAGCTATAAAATACGTTGACCCAAGCAAGCTTAAACAAAGTTATTATGATATTCCAAGAAACCTGAAACTATCTCTTCTTGTGCATTTGTTTCAATATAAGAATTCTGGATTGGTTATGGTTTTTTGCAATACAAGGAGAACTGTTGATTTTGTTGTCAAAAACCTTAAGGCAAATAAAATCAGCGCAATTGCAACTCATGGTGGCTTAACTCAAAACAAGAGAACAAAAACCCTGGAATTATTTAACAAAGGAAAAGTGGGTGCATTGGTATGCACTGATGTGGCTGCCAGAGGATTGCATATTGATGATGTTTCGCATATTTATAACTATGATATCCCAAATGATCCAAATGATTATATTCATAGGATTGGAAGGACTGCCAGAGCCGGAGAAAGTGGCAAAGTCATTAATTTAGTCTGTGATCAGGATTATGGCAATTTCTCAAGAATATTAGACGAGTACAGGACATTTTTAATTGAAAAAGAAGAGAAACCTTATTTGAAAAAAATAGTGTTTATCAATCCTGGGTCTAATAACCAGAGAAGACCAATGAGAAGAAAACAATCATTTAGGAGGTATAACTGACTAAGATTTTATTCTTCAGAAATTTTTTCTGTTGGCTTAATTATACAATCAATAAAAAAATAGAAGCATTTAAAAAGGATGTCTTACTTCCTATTATAATAATCAAGATATTTTCAGTATTGTCTTATAATACGAATCTATGCGATTCAAGATTGACTATTTCTGATTAATCTTAATAAAACAAAGGAGTTAAAAAATGAGAAGAAATGATGAAAAATCCAGGCGTGGTTCTGGTTCGACAGATTTCAGCAGATTTGGTAGTTCTGACCGAGGAAGGTTTAGTTCATCTCCAAGAGAGATGCATAAAGCTACATGTGCAGATTGCGGAAAAGGATGTGAAGTTCCTTTCATACCAAAAGAGGGAAGACCAGTCTACTGCAAAGAGTGTTATGCTAAACATAAACCCCAAAGGTTTTAGAATAAATGATAATCTGTAAAAAATGCAAAGGAACAAGCATAAAATCCAGCAACAATTATTCTCATGGCAAAAAATCAAAACCAACGGCTACATTAAGTTGTAAGGATTGCGGTTCTATGGATATAGAAATAAAATCTAATAATAGGGGGAGAAGTTATAAACGTTAATAAATGGTAGATTATAAAATCATAAAATATTGCAAGCTTTGTAACAAAAGATTTGTGGTTAATAAAGGAGAATCAAAGAAAAAGTATTGTGAAGAGTGCCAATTAAAAGTAGATAAAGAATGGAATAATGGAACGGAGGTGAGAGAATGAAAGGAACTGTAAAATTTTTCAATAATATGAAAGGATTCGGCTTTATATCCGGAGAAGATGGCGAAGAATATTTCGTACATCAAACTGGGTTAAAAGAAGGAGTTTCTCTGAATGAGAATGATTCTGTTGAATTTGAAGTAGAGCAAGGAGACAGAGGTCCAAAAGCAGTCAATGTTAGTAAAGAATAATTCTTTATTTGTAAATTGAATCAAAAAACAATTATTTTTCTATTAAAATTTTTTTTGAATTAATTATATTTTCTCAATTTAGTTATACCTCTAGGCAACAGATTAGAGTGTAACTTGGTTGAGCCCGCAATTTAACAAGGAGTTTAGAAAAATTTATTAAAGAAATATATAATCTTCTAAAATGAGGTGGTTTGTATGCCAATTGTGAACATTGAATCGTGGCCTTTAAAAAAGGAAGCAAAACCTGCTTTAATAAAAAAAATAACAGAAGTTTTTACAGAAATGGGAATACCTGCCCAGGCAGTTACTGTTGTAATACATGAAACAGAGTTAGACAACTGGGGCAGTGCAGGTGAACAGCATTCTGTAAAATTCAAGGATTTGAAAAAGTAATTTTAAGAGGTATCCCGCAATAGAACAAATAACACCATATGCTTTCTGGTCTAATCGGAGAAGAAATAGCTAATGAATTAATAAATAAAATACTAAAAAAACATTTGGATTATAAAAAGTCCATTATAGCAAGCGCCTGATATGAAGAAAGAAGATTTTGAAATAAATAATGATAAACAGCAAAGTTTATTAAGTTTAAAATTAAATTGAATACATATGAGTAAAATAATGTATGGTGTTGATTTATCTGAAAAAATTACCCCAATAATTGTAAGAGATGCTATTATCGTTTGTTTTAAACAAGCACATAAAGAAATTCTTGATATGATGGATGAATATGCAGAATGGAAATCAGATAAAGAACGTGATAAATTCCGTGACCTTGAAATTGAATTAATAATTAGGAATGCTTTTAAAGAAGCAGGTGTTGATTTTAATAACCCAAAAAAAGAAGATATAATAAAAGTTTTAGATAATCTTGTAAAATTTGCATCTCAATTTAGAAAACCAGGCATTATTCGTAAGCATTATGGAGAAATTAAACAAATTCTTGATAAATGTGAATAAAATACATATCAAAATTTTCTGAGTAACAATTGCAATTAACATCTGCACGTGTTAAATCTTCCGCCATTTTACAAGCAACA
>PCYE01000028.1:0-26069 GCA_002762865.1 Candidatus Woesearchaeota archaeon CG10_big_fil_rev_8_21_14_0_10_33_12
GGAATGAGAAGACAAATCAGGTATGAAACAACTGATTTTGACTATTGCAATGATGAGCTTTATCAGGAAATACCTGACGAGGAATGTGATTGTGAACTATCTGAATTCTCAAGAGAATGTGTTTCAGATGGCTATGCTAAAATAACTTATGAGTTTAATTATGATTATTGCGGAGAACCAGAACCAGAAACAGTAGAAGATCAAAGCTGCAGCTGCCAATATGGCTGCTGGCAGGATTTAGAATGTGTATCTGACGGATATATGCAGCAAGTTAGATACGAAACAACTGACTTTGAATATTGTGAAGATACTCAATACCAGGAAGTAGAGAATCCTGACTGTACTTGTGAGTCAGAAGAAACAGGAAGGGAATGTGTTTCAGATGGCTATTCTGAAATAACTTACACATGGAACTATGATTACTGCGGCTGCTCTTACACTGAAACAGTTGAAGACCAATCATGCTTATGCAATTACACAGAATGGCAATATGATGAATGTGTTTCTGAGGGATATCTAAGGCAGACAAGAACTGAGCTTTCTGGACATGAATACTGCACAGAAGACTTAGAGAGAACAGTAGAACATTCTTGCTGCACATGCAAATACACTGAATGGCAGGACATAGAATGTATTTCAGAGGAATATATGCAGCAGGTTAGGTATGAAACAACTGAGTTTGACTATTGTGATGATGAGCAATACCAGGAAATAGAAGATGCAGTATGTAATTGTGATTATTTAGAATGGCAGGATGATGAGTGTGTTGAAGATGGAATAATGCAACAAATCAGAACTGAAGCATCAGGTCATGATTACTGCAATGAAAGCCTGACAAGGGAAATACAAAATGACATATGCAGCTGCATATCAACAGAAATATCAAGGGAATGTGCTGCAAATGCAACAGCTTTAGTCAACTACTCATGGAATTATCCATACTGTGAACCAGACTCAGAATATGTTTATGATGAATCATGCTTAATATGCATACCAGACTGGATATGCATAAAATACTCTAACTGCACTTCAGAAAATTACCAATACTGCACACAAGTGCAAGATACAAATAATTGTGAAGAATGCTACACAGGTGATTATTCAGAATTTATTAAAGAATGCAGCTACTGCAGCATACATGGACCAAAAATAACTACTGCTGATGAAATATCTGTTTATGAAGGTGACTTAGTAACATTAGATATAGAGATGACTGATCCAGACCAAGATCCACTTACTTATAGTATCTCAGCTCCTGTAGGCAATGACAAGCAATGGCAAACTCAGGAAGGAGACAAAGGAGAATATAATGTTCTTATAACTGTTTCAGATGGTATATGCACAACAACAGAAACTATTAAAATTATAGTAAAAGAAGAATCACAGCAGTCATTAATCATAAAGAAAACTAATTACAATGAATTCATAAAGCCAGGTCAGACACAGGAATTATACATAACCCTGGAAAACACTGGAAATGAAAACCTAGAAGACCTGAAGATAACAGCCTTCATAGACTCATTAGGAATATGGAAAACAACAAGAAAGTTTGACCTTAAGAAAGGAGATGAAACAACCAAGCTGATAGAGTTGGATATACCTTACTATGCGCCAAAAGGAAGGCATTACATAAGGATAGTAGTAAGCAATGACAAAATAAGAAGAGTCATATACAGGGACTTTGATGTTATTTGAATTTCTTTTTCTATTTCAAATAAAAAACGAAACATTTAAATATAACCATCATTATGGTTATTATAACCTTAATTGAGGTTATTTAAAATGAGCTTACTAAGATTTTTGAATTCAAGCAAGAACGCAAGAAAAATATTTGGCAAAAGGGAATTAAAGATAATTGAAAAGCAATTACTAGGAGTAAATCTAACACAGTCAGAAAAGAACAGGCTTTCAAGAGATATAAGACAAAAGCTTGAATTTATTAAAGAAGCAGCAAGATTCTCTGAAGAGTTTAAGCTTAAGAAAGGATCTGAAATAAAAAAGATGGTTGAAGAAACAAAAGAAGCCATTCTAAATGACATTCTCTTCAGAAAAATCAAAGAGATATTATTATTTGGTTCTATAATAGAGAATAAATTTACTTTCAAGTCTGATGTAGACATAGCAGTAAAATTTGATAAAATTACTATAAAAGAATCAGCTCTCTTTAAAAAAAGGATTTCAGGCGAAGTTAACCAAAAAGTAGATGTGCAGGTTTACAATCACCTACCCAGTAAGATTAAAAAAGAAATCAATAATAAAGGAAAAATAATATACAAAAATGAGAATAAATGACAAAATAAGAGAAATTGAGGATTATCTTTCTGAACTAGAGGAAATTATGCCTGAAAGTTTTCATGACTATAAAACTGATCTAAAAACAAAGGCAGCCTGTGAAAGGTATTTTGAGAAAATTATAGAAGCTGTTATTGATTTGGCTTTTTTAATAATCAAGGATAAGGGATATAAGATTCCTGAGGAAGATAAAGAAGCCTTTGATATCCTTGCTAATGAAAAGATAATTCCACAAGAATTAGCTACAAAATTTAAGGAAGCAAAAGGAATGAGAAACATAATTTCCCATGAATAT
This sequence comes from Candidatus Woesearchaeota archaeon CG10_big_fil_rev_8_21_14_0_10_33_12, assembly GCA_002762865.1. Classification (GTDB taxonomy): domain Archaea; phylum Nanobdellota; class Nanobdellia; order Woesearchaeales; family CG1-02-33-12; genus CG1-02-33-12. Next base: position 2,588 of record PCYE01000028.1, read on the forward strand.
GGAAAAATTGATGATGAATTAATTTTTCACTCAATTACAGAAGAGTTAAAATTAGATGTAAGTGAGTTAATTAAGTCCATTAAAATATGTAGTAAGCAATGACAAAATAAGAAAAGTCATATACAGGGACTTTGATGTGGTTTAATTAAGAACTATTCAATAATTTCCTTCTGCTGAGAGCTCCATTTGCGGTTTGAGGTTTTCTTTAGCCATTCTGTGTATTTGTCAATAAATGCCAGCCTATCCTTAAAGTTTTCTTCTTTTAGTTTTTTCAATTCCTCTAAATCTATATGCGGCGTTTTCATGATTAATAATAAAAGAGAAGATATATAAAAATCTTTTTAATTAAATTTTCCCTTTTGTAGTAAGCAATGGCAAGATAAGAAAGGACTTTGATGTGGTTTAAAAATATTGCATTTCCGTAAAGTTTACGAATCATGAACGAAAAGTTTACAAATCATTAACACTTTATCTATAAAATAAGAACTCTTTTCTACAAGAATAATCTTATTAAGAAAACAAAACATTTAAATATAAGTTTATATCTATATATGTTTATCACTAATAAACTTATATAGGTGGTAAATATGCAAAAAACAATGGTTTTACACTATCCAAGACTGGATACTATGCTAATGGTAGAAAACACACTAAAAAATGCCAGGTTAGCTATATCCAAAAATGAATTAATGCGAAGGCTTCCAAAACAAATAATGCGCCAAACCCTGAATGTTATACTAGACTATCTGGAATGCAAGGGGATGATTATGCTTGGTGAAAAAGGGGTTCTCTGGATTCATAACGAAAGCCCAAAAATGAAAAAATTATTGGAGAAAAGTGTGGATGCTAGCTAATTAAGATGAAAACTAAAAAAATAATCAGAGTAAAATATTCGCCTATTTTTGAGAAGCAACTTAAGGGACTACGGGGAGTAATTAAGGAAAAAGACAGCAAGTTTCATAAACAATTACTTAAAGCTATTGAAAGAGAGAAGGACTGCTTACTAATTAATCCTCATAGAGGCATACAAGTTCCAAAAGATCAAATCCCAAAGGAATATGTCAGCATGTATGGTGTGACAAATCTTTGGAAGGTTAATTTACCTGATTACTGGAGAATGGTTTATACCATCATAGGAAATGAACTGGAAATTATCTCAATCTTATTAGAATTTATGGATCATAAAAAATATGATAAGATTTTCAGATATAGAAAAAAGTAGGCATTACATAAGGATAGTAGTAAGCAATGACAACATCAGGAGAGTCATCTACAGGGACTTTGATGTGGTTTAAAGTTTTTTAAGTAAAAAACCAAAGGTTTATATAGTACATATGTAATACACCAGTATTACAATGGAAATGGCTGTTACTCAAGTAAGATTGCCTGAAGGGCTTATAACAGAAATTGATAAATTAGTAGATAAAGGGTTTTATACCAACAAATCTGATGTTATCAGGGATGCTATAAGGAAGTTAGTTCTGGAAAAACAAATTGGTTCAATCCCAAATACAGACGGCTCTGCAAAAGAAGTTAGAGAAATCAGGAAGAAATTATCAAAAGAAAAATTTAATCTTAATGAAATTAATCAGTTAGGTAAGTAAATTCTCTGGTTTTCCTACTATAATATATCTTCTTGCAATTATAATTAAATAAATCAGCAACATTTATAAATAATCTAAAAATAATACTCTTACATGATAAATAAAACCAAAAAAGAAAAGCTTGACAGGATTTATGAAAAGGGGATTAATCCATATCCAAACAAGTTTGATATTGATTCTTATAGTGCTGTTATAAAAGAAAAATTCAAAAACCTTGAGAATGGAGAGCATACTAAAGAGAAAGTTTCTATTGCAGGAAGGATAATGCAGAACAGGATAATGGGAAAAGCAGCCTTTATGCACCTTCTTGACACTGAGGGCAGGATACAGCTTTATTTCAGGCAGGATGATATCGGAAAAGAGGAATACAAAAAAATAAAGCTTTTTGACATTGGTGACATCATAGGTGTTAAGGGAACAGCATTTAAAACAAAAACAGGAGAAGTAACTATCCATGTTGATTCATTTGAAATACTAACAAAAAGCCTTGCACAATTGCCAGAAAAATGGCATGGTCTCAAAGACCAGGAGATAAGGTACAGAAAGAGGTATATTGACTTAATCTCAAACCCAGAGGTTTTTGAGCTCTTCAAAAAAAGAACAGATTTCGTAAGGAATATAAGAAAATTCATGGAAAAAAAGAAGTTTATAGAGGTCGAAACCCCTGTTCTTGAAGCGGTTCCAGGCGGAGCAGATGCGCGCCCATTTATAACCCACCACAACACGCTTGATATTGACTTTTACTTAAGGATATCTTTAGAGCTTCACCTGAAAAGACTTATTGTCGGAGGCTATGAAAGAGTCTTTGAAATTGGAAAGGTTTTCAGGAATGAGGGCATCTCAACACAGCACTTGCAGGAATTCACACTTCTTGAGTTTTATTATGCATACATTGACTACAATGAACTTATGGATTTTACGCAGGAATTAATTCAAACTGTAACCAAAGAAACATTTGGAACACTTAAGATAAAATATCAGGATAAGGTCATTGATTTTGAAGGTGAGTGGCCAAGAATTGATTACACTGAAATAATAAAGAAAAAAACAGGCATAGACCTTAATAAAGAATATACAAAAGAAAAACTAATCAATGCAATAAAAGAAAAGAAACTAAGAGTGGATATTGATGAAAACTTTGGCAGAGGAAGGATAATAGACCAGCTTTACAAGCAGTATGTCAGGCCTGACCTGTTCCAGCCGTGCTTTTTGATAAACCATCCGATTGATATTTCGCCTCTTGCAAAAAAACACAAAGACAATCCAAAAATCACCCAAAGATTTCATTTGCTTGTTGCAGGGGCAGAAATTGTCAATGCATTCTCAGAATTAAATGATCCTATTGACCAGCGCGAAAGGTTTGAAGAGCAGATGAAACTAAGAGAAGCAGGCGATGAAGAAGCGCAGATGATTGATGAGGATTTTATTGAAGCCCTGGAGATAGGAATGCCGCCAACAAGCGGCTTTGGAATGGGGATTGACAGATTTTTCTCAATACTTACAAACCAGGAAAGTGTTAGGGATGTGGTTTTCTTCCCAATGATGAAACCAGAGTCAGAAGATAAAACTAATAATTAGTTACTTAATAGTAATTAAAATAGAAAGCTTTAAATAGTAGTAAATTCTTATATTTTATTATGGAAAAAAATCAAAATGATGCTATTGTTACATTCATTTTAGAAGGGAACAAAGAAACCATTAAATATGGTGTTGAAAACCCATCAGGAAAAAAAGAACTTTACATTTGCAAAGGAGCGGTTGAACTAAACGAAAAATTAATCTTTGTAAGACCAAATCCTTTTTATTCATTAGAAAAAGAAGTTTCTGATACAAATAACCCGCTAACTAAGGGAGATGAGATAGCAATAAGGCTAAGTGACCTTTTAAATTATCACAATTTAATAAAAGATAATGATACAGGTTTAATAAAGGTCAGGAATGCTATTTTATCCTTTAATGGTTTTGAAACAATACAAAGGCCTGCCTACATGTTTAGTCCATCAGACTTTTACCTTGGGAGTGAACAGAAAGTTGAAAGGGGAAATCAAGACGAAAGGAAAAGAGTAAAAGACTTAGGCTATACAACAGAGGGAATAACCTTGACTACAGGTGATGGTTCACTTGATATTATTGTAAATGGCATTGGTTTTATAAATCAAGTAAAGGATTATTATGATAAAGAAATTAAAGTTAATAAATTTATTAATTTAAAGTTTGCTACTGCTAAGATTTCTTCTAATTGGGACTATAATGAGGATAAGATACTTGACAAAACAAAACAGGAAATGCTTTATGAAGGATTTCTTTTAGTAAATCTAAAAAATTTTAAAAGAAAAATAATATTATAAAAAAAGAAATTACTTCTCCTTGAGCTTTGCATGAGCAGCTGCTAATCTTGCAATTGGAACCCTGAAAGGTGAGCAGCTTACATATGTCATTCCTACTTTATGGCAGAACTCAACAGAGCCTGGCTCCCCGCCGTGCTCTCCGCAAATGCCAATCTTAAGGTCTTTTCTTGCTTTGCGACCTTTTTCAACACCCATCTTAACAAGGCTTCCAACTCCTTCCTGGTCAAGAACCTGGAAGGGGTCTTTCTCAAGAATTCCCTTATCAACATACTCTGGAGTGAATTTTCCAACATCATCCCTGCTGAAGCCAAAGGTCATCTGAGTCAAGTCATTTGTTCCAAATGAGAAAAACTCTGCTTCCTTTGCTATCTGGTCAGCTATTATGCATGCCCTGGGTATTTCTATCATTGTTCCAATCTTGTAATCCAGCTTAACACCATGATTTTTGATAATCTTGTCAGCCTTATTTTTTACAAGTTTCTTTAATATTGTGAATTCCTTTAATACCCCTACCAATGGGATCATCACCTCTGGTGTTACTTTTATTCCCTGCTTTACAAGTTCGCAGCCAGCTTCAAATATCGCCTTAACCTGCATCTCTGCAATTTCAGGATATGTTATTGCAAGCCTGCATCCGCGATGCCCGAGCATTGGATTAATCTCATGAAGTGATATTATTTTTTCCTGTATTTTTTCTTCTGTAACATTCATTTCTTTTGCAAGTTCTTTTATATCATCTTTTGCCTGAGGAAGGAACTCATGCAACGGCGGATCCAACAGCCTTATTGTAACTGGCAGTCCATTCATAACCTTGAATATTCCAATAAAATCTGATTTCTGCATTGGCAAAAGCTTATCCAATGCTTTTTTCCTTCCGACAATATCCTCTGCTAAAATCATCTCCCTGACAGCCTTTATCCTGTCCTCCTGGAAGAACATGTGCTCTGTCCTGCAAAGTCCTATTCCTTCTGCTCCAAACTCAACAGATTTTTCAGCATCATGGGGAGTGTCAGCATTTGTCCTTACACCTAATGTCCTGTATGAGTCAACCCATTTCATCAATGTCTTAAACTCTCCTTTTAGCTCTGGATCAATCAAATCAACCTTTCCTAAAATTACTTCCCCTGTGTTGCCGTTTAATGTTATTATGTCATTTTCCTTAACAACAATATCATCAATCTTGAACTCTTTTGTTTTTTCATTTATTCTTATTTTCTCACAGCCTGCAACACAGCACTTTCCCATGCCCCTGGCAACAACAGCTGCATGAGATGTCATTCCTCCTCGGGCAGTTAAAATTCCCTGTGCAGCAGCCATTCCCTCAATATCCTCTGGGCTTGTTTCATTTCTTACGAGAATTACTTTCCTTCCTTCCTCATTGAGGTCATGCGCTTTTTCTGCATTAAAAACAACAGAGCCAACAGCTGCTCCTGGTGAGGCTGGAAGCCCTTTTGCAATAACCTTAAGTTTTGCCTTTGGGTCAATTGTCTTATGCAAAAGCTGGTCAAGCTGGTTTGGCTCAACCCTTAATACTGCCTCTTCCTTGGTTATCAATTTTTCCTCAACCATATCAACTGCTATTTTTACAGCTGCATGAGCTGTTCTTTTTCCTGTTCTTGTCTGCAATAAAAATAATTTTCCTTTTTCTATTGTGAATTCAATATCCTGCATGTCCTTGTAATGTAATTCTAATTTTTTATATACATCAACAAGCTGCTCATAAACAGATGGCATGTCTTTTTTTAGTTCTTCAATCTCTTTTGGTGTCCTTATTCCTGCAACAACATCTTCACCCTGTGCATTCATAAGATATTCTCCAAAAAACCTTTTTTCGCCAGTGCTTGGATTTCTGGTGAATGCAACGCCCGTGCCTGAATCATTTCCCATATTGCCAAAAACCATGGATTGCACGTTTACTGCTGTTCCAAGGCTATCTGAAATATCATTTAGCTTGCGGTATGTAATTGCTCTTTCATTGTTCCACGAGTCAAAAACAGCATTTATTGCCATATTCAATTGTATGTTTGGCTTTTCCGGAAACTCCTCATTTGTTACCTCTTTGACCTTTGCCTTGTAAAGCTCAACAATCTTCTGCAATGCCTTAACACTAAGCTCTGTGTCAAGCTTAACATTGTTTTCTTGTTTAATGATTCCCAGTATTTTCTCAAAGTTTTCACTGGATATTCCAAGCACAACATTTCCGAACATCTGTATGAATCTTCTGTAAGAATCCAATACAAATCTCTCGTTTTTTGTGAGCTCAATAAGCCCCTGCACTGTATCCGGGTTTAATCCAAGATTAAGGATAGTATCCATCATGCCGGGCATTGAAACAGCTGCTCCTGACCTTACAGAAACAAGCAAAGGATTTTTTTTGTCCCCAAATTTTTTTCCTGTTTTTTCCTCAAGCTTGTTCATGTTAGCTTCTATCTCAACATCCAGCCCTTCTGGATATTTTTTGTTTTTAGAATATAAGTTGCAGACGTCTGTTGTGATTGTAAAACCAGCTGGAACTGGTATTCCAATCTTTGTCATCTCACTTAAGCCAGCTCCTTTGCCGCCAAGCAGGCCTTTCATGTCTTTGTTTCCCTCTCCAAAAAAATATACATACTTTTTTTTATTCATTTCAATTACCTCTAATAAAAGGAGTTTTAAATTGATTTATAAATTTAGTTAAATTAAAGTATATATATTAAGATAAAATTGATCTTAAAAACAAAACATTTATATATATTAAATATTTACACAGTATTAAATAATTTAAATATAAGGAGGATAAAATGCCAACCATAACATTATCAGTTCCAGAGGATTTAAAACGTGAAATGGATGATTCCAAAGAAATTAATTGGTCTGAAGTAGCAAGAACTGCTATAAAAACCAAGGTTGCACAGTTAAGAATACTAAAGTCAATATCTACCAAATCTAAGCTTAGTGAAAAAGATGCTCTGGAATTAGGTAGAAAAATAAATAAATCTTTGCATGAAAGATATGCAAATTAGGTAAATGGAACTAATAATTGACGCAAATATCTTGCTGTCTGCATTAATTTCTACAAATGGCAAAACTTGTGATTTAATATTTAATGACAGACTTAAATTATTTGCCCCGGATTTTTTGTTAGACGAACTTGAAAAGCATAAAGAGGAGATATTATCTAAATCAACACTTTCAGAATCAGAATTTGAATTATTTTTATCATTAATATCTTCTAGAATTGAATTTTTTTCATATTCAGAATTTAGGAGATTTATTTCTATATCCAAAGATATTTCTCCTGATCCCAATGATACTGAGTATTTTGCACTTGCATTAAGACTAAATTGTGGAATCTGGTCTAACGATAAAAAGTTAAAAGAGCAAGATCAAGTTAAAGTTTATTCTACAAGCGAACTAATAAAAATTGTGTGAGATTTTATTTTATCCACCTTTTAGTTATTCTTAAAAGAAGGGTTATTAATTCCTTAAGCGACAGGTTTTTAAATCTGCACCATATTAAAAAAATGAAATGTACCTGCCAAATTATGAAAATGGGAGCATTGTAAATCTCATGAGCTCTATTTCAGGGGCCTTTGGAACAAGACTAAGATACAAGCCATTGAAAATATTGAATCCTTCTGAATTAAAATCAAAAAACATAGTCCTTTTTGTTATTGATGGGCTTGGTTATGAATACCTTATGAACTATGAAAAAGATAATATACTGAAACAAAACCTGAAAGGCAGGATGACTTCAGTATTTCCCGCAACAACAGGAGCAGCAATTCCAACATTCCTTACCGGAGTTCCAGTACAGCAGCATGCTATAACAGGATGGTTTGTATACTTAAAAGAATTAGGCTTAGTTTCCACAATTTTGCATTTTATTGCAAGAAGCGGGTCAGAGCCTTTAAGCATGATAGGAATTAATCCAAAGAAGATATTTACTCAAAAATCCTTTTTTGACAAAATAAAAGTTAAATCATACTTTATCCAAGATAATACAATTGCATATTCTGATTTTTCATTGTTACACAAAGGAAAAGCAAAGGTATTATCATTTAAGCCAGCATCACTTAATAGTTTTTTCAGGCAAATAAAAAAAGCAATAAAATCAAGCAATAGAAGAAAGTATATTTACGCTTACTGGCCTGATTTTGATACCATATGCCACATTTATGGAACTAAAAGTCTTAAGACAAAAAAGCATTTCAGCGAAATTAACAAAAAACTTGAATCATTTATTAAATCAATAAAAAAAACAGATACAACCCTCATAGTAACATCAGACCATGGGTTTATAGATTCAGACAAGTCTAAATTAATTGACTTAGCAAAACATCCAAAGCTTTCGGATGCAATGATAATTCCTCTTTGCGGTGAGAGAAGGCTTGCTTACTGTTATGTTCGCCCCTCAAAAACAAAGCAGTTTGAGAATTATGTGAGGAAAAACCTTAAGCATGCATGTTATTTATATAAAAGCAATGACCTGATAAAAAAGAATTATTTTGGATTATTCAAGCCAAATAAAAAGCTGTTTGACAGGGTTGGGGATTATATTTTGATAATGAAAGAAAACTATGTAATAATGGATTTTCTTCTTGGAGAGGAAAGAGGATTTCATATAGGGAATCATGGCGGTGTAAGCAAACAAGAAATGCATGTCCCTTTAGTAATAATAAAAAAATAATTCTTTTTAATAAATTATATGAAACTCTTTGTCAAAAATTTATTTTTTATGTTATAGTAATAACAATCAAAAGATTTATATACTTATTTTATGTACAATAAATAATACCAAAAAAATATTTTAAGAAGTCAGAATGCCAGATGAAAAAGAAATAACAAGATGTTTTATATTCTACAATGATTTAATAGCTGGAGGCAAATCCTATGATGAAATTATTAGGCCTGTAACTAATAGATTGAACAAAATATTAGATATAGAAAAAGGTGAATACATTGAGGAGCCTGATCTTTATTCAATTTCAATGAGAAAAGAGATTACACTTTTTCATAAAATAATGAATTATATTGAAACAGGAAAATCGTATCAGGAAGTATTTTTTATGCAAACATATAGCCAACTTAAAGATATCTCTTCTAGATTTAGAATTGAAAAATTCAAAAAACTTTGTGAAAAATATCCTTATATTGTGTATGGGAGAGATGGGCTCTTTGTATGTGCAGATACGAAAAATAATTACGGAAAAGAACTTTCTGATCTTGTTAAAAGTGAAATAAAAAAATTAAAAATAAAATTTGTTGAAAAATTTGTCAATGGGATTTATATATTCTTACCCAAAGAGTATATAGTACAAACAAAAAAATAATTATAAAATTTCTTTTTTCAACAGCTCAACAATCTTTTTCCCGTCGGCCTTGCCTCTTAGCCTGGCCATTGCCTGGCCCATCAGGGCATTTAACGGGGCACCCTTGTTTTTTGCAATTATTTCTCTGAGAATTTCCTTTATTTCTTTATCATCCATTAAAAAATATTTTGAGTAATCAGGCTTTTTTCCTTGTGCCTTCTCAACCAGAATCTCAAAAACAGCCTCTTTTGATATTTTTCCCTTATCAAGATAATCAAGGATCTCCTCAATATGCACGTTAATATCAATCTCTTTGCTATACCTTCTTTTGATTTCCTTTCCTGAATTAACCAAAATGTCTGCAATAAATAATGGCTTAATATTCTTATATTTTTCAGCAAGCTTTATGAAAAATTCTGTTTTTCCGGATTTTGTTATAAGGCTTGCAAGATCCTTGTTTAAATTAAAATCCTTTTCAAGTTTTTCTGATTTATCACTAATTAATTCTGGAATTTTTATTTTGCTTGCATCAGGCCTTATCATCCTAATATCAGTCTCAGGATACATACGTGCAGAGCCGGGCATTGGCCTCATAAAGCTAGTGCTTAAGTCTTTATTGGCTTTTCTCACTTCTTTTTTTAGCTCCTGGCCTTTTTCCAATAATTTAAGATGCCTCTTAACTTCATTCTCAATGATTTTTGGCATATTCCTCAAGTCCTGAAAGCCCTTTATCTCAACTCTTGATTTTCCATTTATAGAAAGATTAACATCCTGCCTTATTGTGCCCAGGCCTCTTTTTACCCTGTTTGTTGACCTTAATATCATTCCAAGTTTTTTTGCAGTTTCCATGCAGTGCTCTGGATCCTTTATGTCAGGAGCAGTTGCAATCTCAACCAATGGAATTCCTAATCTTGAAAGGTTGTATGTATCCTCTTTTTCACTTCTTTTTACAATCTTTGCAGCCTCTTCTTCCAAACAGATTGTATCAATCCTTACTTTTCCCTTTGATGTTTCAATAAAGCCGTCTGCTGCAATCAATGCAGTCCTTTGAAAGCCAGCTGTGTTTGAGCCGTCAACAACTGTTTTCCTCATAAAGCAGATTTTGTCAACTACTTTTGCATTAAGCATTAATGCAACCTGCAATGTTATTTCCAATGCTTCCTTATTAACATCATGCGGCGGCTCCTCATCTAATTCAACTAAGCATGTAGTGTCAGAATAAGCCTGATAAATAAACTGTTTTTCCTTTTTTACTTCATGCAATGCAGCAGCATCAACCTCTCCGCTCTCGCCAGCACTTGCCCTTAATCTTCTTTTAACAATAATATCAGGCTTGTCATCCCTTATCAAAGAAGGGCAGTTACAGAACAGTTTATGGGTGTCAAGCTGCTGGTGTATCTCAATCCCGCATTTGAAATTAAGCTTTTCATAGTCTAATTGCATAATCAAATAAAAACACAAGAACTTTATAAATCTTGCTGATTAATTCTTGTTAAATACAATAAATTTGGAGTCCTAAAAAATTGATATAACTAAATAAATTGTTCTAGGATACTATCTAGTTTTTGTTTTGTACTAGTATCATCAGTTATTGGGCCCTTCGTATGTATATGTATTTTTTTAATATAAGAATCAGCATAATCAGAATAATCAAATTTTTTTGTAGGATTAAATTCTAATGAAGAATGAAATAAAACAATTCCTCTCTTTCCAAGATCGTAAACCATTAAAGCAGATCCTTTTGAATTTTGTGTTGGAGGTATACAACTCCCAGAAAAACCTGGTCCAAGAATAGGATGTAATAAACTACCAAAATTTTCTATAGTAACTTTCTTATTAAATTCCGTTCGTTTATATTCTTCAAAAAAATATTTTTTAAATATATTATATCCCATATTATATAATTAGCGGAATATCCTTTATAAATCTTTTGGTTTTATAACCACTCTTCAGTTATGAAACATTTCCAAAAAAAGCTAAATATTCTTTATTTATGATTTGGATTAATATAATATAAATGAGAAATATTATTTATATTATTGTATTTAAAAGGGGTCTATATTAGCTGCAAATTTCACAAAATTTATATATACAAATAAAAGGATATTAGCTTAATGAAAGAAAAAAGAGTTTTGGTGGCGAGTTTTATCCTTATCATAATTGGCTTATTCTTTATCTTAAATTTTGAAGGAAACATAACAGGAGCTGCAATAGGAATACAAAAGGCCATGGATTTAAGCTCAAACTTTCTTTTTGGGTTCTTTTTAGTATGGCTTGCTGGAATTCTCTTAATAGGCGGTGCAGATGTAAGTTTAGAGGAAAGGGTCATTGAAACTAAAAAATTAAATAAGGGAAGTGAAGTAAAAAATGACCTTACATATAATTTGAATTATATTTTAAATAAAGGAATTGAGCTAGATGATTTAGTTGCAGTAAGAGTTATTGAAAATGGCAATCTAAATAAAAAAGGAGACAACTTTTATGCTGGCCCTTACAGACCTACACTCCATTTTACATTAAATCATTTTGTTAAGTCACATTCAGCGGGTGATTGGAAAAATTCAGATACTGCTATTCTTACACCATTAAAAACCTTAATTAAAAATAATCCAGATAGGTTTTATGGGGGGCCAGCAAATGATTTGTTCTGTGTAGGTTATGCAAAACTGCCTGATTATGAAATAGTAAAAAGAGAAGGTTTAAATGATGAAGATTTTGTAAAAAAGATTAATAAAAAGATTGAAGATATGGGATTTAAAATCCTGCCAGATGGTTCTGGTAATTGGGGAGCTCCGATTCCAAACACTGACATTAAATTTAAAGATTTTTTAGAAAGCCTTGGAGATTATTATGTTGAAGGTCACACAGACTCAGCTTTTGGTGAAACAGAAGATGCAGCATTGGGTAATCTCTTTTTTGATTTAAGTATGGATGATAAGGGTAATCTTTTGCCAGTATTAAACCCCAAAAATTTAGACCAAAATAGATTAAAAACTAATTTAAACAGGTATATGTCTAGGATTACAGAAGATTTAGGTATAGAAGATATTATAAAAAAAGATAAAGAAGGTAAAGTAACTTATCCAGAACTTAATGAATTTTACAGAAACATAAAAGAAAGGTTGGGTGAAAAGAACTTTGATAATTATGAAGAATGGATTATGAAAAATATAAAAGGGAATGATGTTTTTAAAGACAAAGAGGGATATAAATATAATCTCAATTTAGATTTCTATAGAACTCTTTATATGGATGGAGTTGAATCCATAACAAAAAATAGAATATCTAATTTGGAAGACAATCTAAAAGGGGCTAAATGGCATCACAAATTGGACCCACTCTCAAAACCTGCTGAGAAATACGCTGATTTAAGTAAAGTCAAGGAAGCTGAAGAGGAATTGACAAAAGTTAAAAGTTATCTTACAAGGTTTTCAGGACCAATTGATGCATGGAAGGCCCATTGGCGTGAAAAAGAAAAAGGTAATAAAGATTATAAAAATTAGATTACTTAATGAAATGTTGAAAATCACCAATAAATTTATATATATGGGCAATTATAGTAAATAACTTGTATTCGCTTTGCTTACGCAAGCATAGACCATACTGAGGTGGGTTATAAGATGGTGATAAAGACAATAAAAAAAGTTCAACTTCTTCCTGTTTTAACAGTTAAGTTAAAGGATAATGCAGTATCTGTTGCAAAAAAGTTACATGATTTTCAAGAAAGAAGAATTTTTGTTCTAGATGAAAAAAAGTCTCCAGTTGGAATAATCTCTATTGTGGATATAAATGACAGGGTTGTAGCCAGAGGAAAAGACCCTAAAAAAACACAGGCAAAGGATATAATGAGTTACCCTATAAATCTTATTGCAGACATAAATGATTCAGCTGAAGAAATCCTTAAAAAAATGATACAAACAGACAATTATTATGTTCCTGTAATAGAAAAGGGTGTTCTAAAAGGAATTATTAATTATGCGAGCATTATGAAAGCGCTTAAGAAATAAAAAATGGCAAAAAGCTTAGAAATCATTGCAAAGGACCCTTCTTTAAAAAAACCTGAAGAAGAAGTGATTTTTATTCAAGAAGGTGATCCTGAATATAAACATCCTGTTTTAGAGTATTTTATTAATACAATAAAAGATAAAAAGAGAAGAGAAGAAATAAGAACAGATATCAACAACGTTTTTTCAAAATATATGGATTCTATAAAAAAATATCATCCTACCTCCCGAAGGGCAGCACTTCTTGAGCAATCCTATAACCTTGTTCCCAGCGAAGATGAAATCAAAGGACAAGATAAAGACTCTAAGGAAGTTTTAAAACAAAGATTATATTCGAATCCTGGAAGACAATATTCTTACACCAATGCGATAGTAGGAGATGAGAAAAAACCAAAAGATATTACATATGCATTGGGTAAAGCAGCCCATGAAGCTGTTAAAGAAGGATGGCCGGTGATTGGAGCTGGCACTGGTTGGTGGTTAGCTAACAAATGGTATAAAAAAGGGATTGGTGAAATAGCTAAAGAAAGTTTTGATCATAAGTGGTGGCAATATTTGGTAGGGCCATCCCATATAAAGGATACATCGGAGTTTTTGGCTAAAGCAGGACTTAGAAGTTTGTGGGGTTTATCAAGAACTCCATTACTGTATGCAATTGGAGCATATGCTGCATACAAAACATTAGGGTATTTTCTTAAGAGAAGAAAAGAAAAATTAAAACAAAAAGAAGTAGAAGGATTAGAAAATATTGTAAATAATATGAAATCACAAAAGAAAATGATGCCTTCTCATGAAGAACTTATGCCTCAAGCTGCTTAAATATGGTAAGTAAAACATTAAAAGCAAAATATTCAATAGAAAAGACAAAAAGAGCAGGCAATGTTCTTTTTCCTATATTTAAAAAAGAACATGTTTCTGATTTTGCAAATGAAATATTAAGGGAAGATGAAGGAATAAGAAATAGGGTAATGATAAACCCTGATTATAGAACACTTTTAGAGGAAAAAATTGCTAAAACATTTAAGGAATATCACGGAGTTTTGACTGGTTCTAAATTAATTGACAGCTGGGATAGGGTAACAAGTGCCATAGGTTTAGTTGCAGATGCAGTAGGACCATTTTCTGGAGGATTAGGGTATTTAATCTCAGCTGGAACTGAAATTTCAGAATTGATTCCAAAAGGGATATATGCTATTTATTACGGAAAAAAGATCAAGGACTTAAAGGCAATCCCTTATTGGACTGCTATGGAAGCAGCATCTTTTATTCCCTATTTAGGGGAAGCCATAGACATGAGCAATATATATGTTAATCGGGCTAGAAAAATAACAAAAGAAAAAGTAAAAAAAGAAATGCGAAAAATTATGTCCTCTAATTTGGAATCAAAAGTAGAGTAAACAAATTATTTTCTTAATAGCAGAAAATTATGAAAGTATAGTTATTTTAGCTAAGGAATGTTTTGTCCTCAATTCTTTCAGAAATTTCGCCCTTGAGGTTTTTTGTAATTAATTGTTTAACTTCCTCTTTCTTGTAGTTGCTCAGAAGCCAGGCCAATTTAATAAAAGCAGTCTCAGGAGTCATATCGCTCAAATGGCCCAAAACACCAATCTCCTGCAGTTCCCTCATCGGAGTGTAAACATTCATCTGGATTCTGCCGTATATTGCCTGGGACGACATTACTGTTATAAGGCCGTTTTTTATCATTTCCTTTAAAGAATCAAATATCTTCTTGTTTTCCTTTGTGTATTCGTCTGTCTCCTCGTTTGGCAAATGGCCCAGGCCAGTTCCTTCAATCACCAGTCCGTCAAAGTTTTTGTAAGCCAAAAATTCCTCAGCAAACATATTTGTATGCGTTTTAATTAATCCGACTTTTATTTTCTCATTAAACAGCTTTAATTTTAATTTTTTATTTTTATCTTTTTTATCATAATCTTTTTTCATAAATGAAATATTCCTCTCATTGAAATTAACCCTTGCTATTGCAGTTGTGTTTATTGGTCTGAAAGCATCTCTCCTGCTTGTATGCATTTTTCTTGTTTTCAAGGCAGGCAAGATTAAGCATGACTCATCACTCAAATTTTCATGCATGCATATTGCAACATCTGCAAAATCAGAATTTGCAATAAAATAGCAGGCAGATATTAAATTCAGGCCAGCATCACTTGAGCCCCTGTCAGAGCTTCTCTGTGAGCCAACCAAAACAACAGGAACAGATAAATCCTCTAATATAAATCTTAAGGCAGCGCTTGAGTAATGCATTGTGTCTGTCCCATGGGTTATTATTATCCCGTCTGTTCCTGACTTTATTTCTCTTTCAATTTCTTTAGCCATAAGATTGTAATGCACAAACCTCATCATCTCAGACTGCATGCTTGCTATTTTTCTTGATTTTATGTTTGCAATTTTTGTCAGCTCAGGAAACATACCAATAATCTCATTTGGAGAGAATTTTGCAATTACGCCGCCTGTCTTGTAATCAACTTTTGAGGCAATTGTCCCGCCAGTATGCAGTATTGAAATAATTGGAAGTTTTTTATTTTGTTTTACTTCAGCTGTTTTCTGCTTTTTTTCAGAATATGATTTAACCAGTTTGATTTCCTTAACATCCTTCTTATCAATGCCAATATTATAGCCGCTCTCAAGCTTCAGAATAACACTATCCTTTTCACCCTCAGGAACAGGCATAAGGATTCCATTTATCTTTTTTTCCTTTGTCTCAACAATAACACTATCTCCTGTTTTAGCTTGCATAAAAAGAAATTAGGGGATTTATTATATAAATGTTTTTATTAATAAGGGCAGGCTAACCTATTTTTAATATAAGTTTAAGTTCTTTTTCTGATTTTATTTATTGCAGCATCTGCCTTTTTATATAATTCACTAATTGTGCTATTATTCTCAAAAACATAATCTGCCATTGATATGCATTTAGATAAATTCTGCTTGTGCGGATTCTCATTAGTCATTTCTCTTTCTTCATTTTTTCTGAATTCCTCAAATGAAACATTATCTGTTTCATTGCCCCTTTCTGAGATTCTTTCATACCTTATCCTTGGGTCTGCATAAACAGCGAAAAGATAAAAATTTTCTTTCTTTTTTAAAGAATTAACCTCTCCAACAGTTCTTAAGCTTTCAATTACGCAATCCTTCCCAGATTGGCTTGCCCTCTCAAACAACTTTTCAGCAATATAACTTGGAGAATGTTTTTTTCTTAGCTCATTTGCAACAAAAAGCATACTGCCCCTGTTTACAGGCATCCCTCTTCTTTTTATTTCTTTTGTGATGAATTCTCTTGCAGAATAGTGCTTAAACCCTTTTTTTTCAACAAGGAACTTAGCTATAGTTCCTTTTCCTGCGCCAAGTGCCCCGGTAATTCCTATAATCAACATGATTTTGCCTCCAACTTAAAACTATATGCCTGATATTTTGACCTCATCAATATAATTTTCTAAAATTTTCTTAAATTTTTTTAGTTTATCAACTGTATATGGTTTTTTTCTTTTAAAGCTTTTGTTTATCATATCCTCTTCATTATTAAACTGCTGCAGAACATACCTTTTGCTTCCCTTTAGCAATTCTCCTATTTCTATAGCTGTTTTCTCATCAAACAATCCAGGTACAACTGTAGTCCTGAATTCATAATCAATATCACTGTCTTTTATTAGTTCAACACTCTTTTTTATTTTTTCTTTCTCAACCTTTACTCCTGCAGCCATATAATAGGTTTCTAAATCGGATTTGAGGTCCATTGCAATAAAATCAACTAGTTCATTATCTATAAGTTTTTTTATAGCATCTGGATTTGACCCATTTGTCTCTATTCCAACCAAATAACCATATTTTTTTATTTTTCTAACAAACTCAATAAAATCCGGCTTGGCTGTTATTTCTCCTCCGCTTAATAGAATAGCATCAAGATAGTTTTTTCTTTCTTCTAAGAATTTATTAATATATTTTTCATCAATTAACTTTGTCTTGTTGAAAACAAGTTTAGGATTATAGCAATATGGGCATCTGAAATTACAGCCAGATGCAAAAAAAACAGCACAAACTTTATTTGGGTAGTCAATAAGGCTTGTTTTTTGAATTCCCCCTATTTTCATTTTTTAATTTTCTTTTATCTGCTTGTCAAAGGTCTTTCTATCTTTGAATTCAGCCTGTTTCCCATTATTCCACTGCTCAACAGGCCTTAGATAACCAACTGGCCTCGACCATATCTCGCATATCTTGCCGCACTTTGGGCATTTTTTATGCTTCCCTGCTATATACCCGCAGCCAGGGCATATGCTGAATGTTGGCGTAATTGTAAAATAAGGAAGCTTAAAGTTTTCTGCAATCTTTCTAACTAATGATTTTGTAGCCTTAGCAGAGGGCATACTTTCCCCCAAAAACCCATGCAAAACAGTGCCCCCTGTATATTTTGTTTGCAATTGGTCCTGCAATTCAAGAGCCTCAAAAATATCATCAGTAAATCCTGCTGGCAGCTGCGTGCTGTTTGTATAATATGGTTCTGCATTCTTGTCATATTTTTCCTGGTTAAAAATCTTAATATCCGGATATTTTTTCTTATCTATTTTAGCTAACCTATAAGAAGCACCCTCAGCAGGAGTTGCCTCAAGGTTGAATATATCTCCTGTCTCCTCCTGGAAATCAGCTATCTTGTTTCTCATGAAGTCCATTATTTTTTCTGCAAACTTCAGCCCTTCTTCATCTGCTATGCTAACGTTCTTAAAGTTTAAAAGGGCGTCATTCACCCCAATAAGGCCTATTGTAGAGAAATGGTTCTTCCAATACTCCTTGAAGCCCTTTTTGATGTTTCTCAGGTAAAATATGCTATAAGGGTATAGGCCTTTTTCTGTGAAGATTTCCAAAACCTTTCTCTTTATTATAAGGCTTTCCTTGGCAAGCTCCATTAATCTTTCAAGCTCTTTAAAAAATTCCTCCTCATTTTTTGCTTCGTATCCTATTCTTGGTATGTTAATTGTAACAACCCCAATTGAGCCTGTCAGAGGGTCTGAGCCAAACAGGCCGCCACCCCTTTTCTTTAGTTTTCTCTTGTCAAGCCTTAACCGGCAGCACATGCTTCTTGCATCATCTGGACTCATATCAGAGTTTATAAAATTTGAAAAATATGGTGTACCATACTTTGAAGTCATTTCCCAGATAGGATCATAATCCTTGTTACCCCAATCAAAATCTTTTGTTATGTTATAGGTTGGGATTGGAAATGTAAAGGGCCTTCCCTTTGCATCCCCCTCAATCATTAGCTCAGCAAAGACTTTATTAAAGATGCCCATTTCTTTCTGAAAATTCTTATATGTTTCCTCTTTAAGCTTTCCGCCAATTATCACATTCTCGTCTTTCATATAATCAGGGCAATTTAAGTCAAGAGTCACATTTGTAAAAGGAGTTTGAAAACCCGTCCTTGTTGGGACATTCATATTAAACAGGAATTCTTGCATTCCTTGTTTAACCTGCTTATAACTAAGATTGTCATATCTTATTAAGGGTGCTAACAGTGTGTCAAAGTTTGACAGGGCCTGAGCACCAGCTGCTTCTCCCTGCAATGTGTAAAGAAAATTTACAATCTGCATAAGTGCAACATTAAAGTGCTTAGCTGGCTTGCTTTCTATCTTACCAATTACACCCTTAAACCCGCTTATCAGTATGTCTCTCAAATCCCAGCCAACACAGTAAGCACCCAGGGTGCCTAAGTCATGAATATGATAATTTCCGTTTAGATGAGCTTCTCTAACCTCTTTAGGATAGATGTTGTTTAACCAATAATTTGATATTACGGTGTAGGTTATATGGACATTGAGTCCCTGTAAAGAGTAAGCCATATTGCTGTTTTCCCTTACACGCCAATTTAACTGTTTTAGATAATCATCAACTATTTTAATATCCCTTAAGAGCTTGGCAGTCTCCCTTATGTTCTTGTGCTGCTCCCTGTAAAGAACATATGCTTTGGCAGTTTTTGCATCCCCTTCCTCAATCAAAATCCTTTCAACAATATCCTGAACATTTTCTATGGTGGGAATCTTTGTGGAAAAATCTTTCTTAAGTATTTTAACAACTTTATCAGCAAGTTCTTCTGCTTTTTTCCTGTTTTTTTTGCCAACAGCCTCTCCAGCATTGAATAATGCATTAACTATTTTCTCCTTTTCAAAATTCACAATTTTTCCATTTCTTTTTTTAATATGTTTTAACATATTTTCTCCACCTCTTTCTTAAATTCTCCAGCATATCTGAACTTCCTATAAACAGAAGCAAATCTTATGTAAGCAACCTTATCAAGCTTTTTCAGTCTTTCCATTACTAATTCACCTATCAATCTGCTAGAAACCTCAATACTTTTTCTTTTTCTTAATTCTGCCTCAATATAATCAAGTATACTTTCAATTTTTTCATTCTTTATTGGCCTTTTCTCACATGCCTTTAAGATTCCAAGCCTTAATTTATTTCTGTCAAATTTTTTCTTTGTCTTGTCCCTTTTGATAACAATTAGATTTAAAACCTCAATGTTCTCATATGTTGTGAACCTCTTTTTGCATTTTAGGCATTCCCTCCTCCTCCTTATTGAGAAATCCTTTGAGTTTCTCTTATCAATAACCCTTGTTGATGGATGCAGGCAGTATGGGCATTTCATGTGAATTTCACCAATTAAACACAATATGTTGTGTTTTTAATTTAAATAAACCACAAGTTTTAAAATTACCTATTCATATTTAAAGGTTTTGTAAATGCAAAATCTATAAAGAAAAATATACTTCAAAGCCTAATCTGCTGAAACAAAAAGGGATTTTACCTTGTCTAAGACTGGCTGGGTTTCTAAGTGCGGGTTATCTAAAACCCACTTGTACAACAATGGAGATACTATTGCTGCAAATGCAATGTTTCCTGCCAGATGGTATAGTGTAAAAGGTATCTGCCCCATGAAGGTTAGCATAAAAGACTGCTTAAAGAAAAGCATCCCTGTTCCAATGCCTGTTACTGCATCATAGATTAATGTTCCAACTACAGAAAATCCAATGTAATACTTCACTTTATTTTCCTTGTTCTTGAAATAAAATCCTGCAGCAATACCTAACAGCGCATAAGTTCCTGCTGTCATGATTGACCAGACACCTAAAGTCCCTGTTATCAGGTCAAAGCTTAGTATTGCAAGAAGAGTGAAAAATAATCCTGCCAGCTTGCCCCACCTCTTTGCAAAAGGCATCATTGTGGCCATTATTGGCTCAACATTTGGGGGATGAGGAACAATTCTTAAAAAAATAACAGTTACTAGCCCAATCAGATACTTAATAAAATTCTTTGGTTTTTTCATAATAACCACCCCTTTGATTAAAGGATACTTAGGCACTATAAAAACTTTGCTAAGATAAATATATTTGCTTTGCTTTTCTAGTATTACTTTTTTTATTTTCTCTATTTCCATTAGTATATTCTATATGTATTAAATTTTTTAATTATAACTAAAAAGTAGTTACAAAACGAAAAGTTTATAAAAGATTTGTATTTTATATTACTTATGGGATGGCTAAACAAAGCTTTATTAGTAGGTGCATTTGCTGCTTGGTATGCTTTTACAGGTCCATCTGCACAGCACTTGGAACCCAAAAAGGAATATCCTGTTCCAAATGAGATTAAAGTAGTTTCAACTACCTTGCCTTATGAAACTAGGGAAGCAGTTGGAAGGTCAGCTGATTCTGTAG
This sequence comes from Candidatus Woesearchaeota archaeon CG10_big_fil_rev_8_21_14_0_10_33_12, assembly GCA_002762865.1. GTDB lineage: Archaea > Nanobdellota > Nanobdellia > Woesearchaeales > CG1-02-33-12 > CG1-02-33-12. The sequence continues at coordinate 23,550 of PCYE01000028.1, forward strand.
GAAATTTTGAAAATGAGAGTGGATTAGAAAAAATAATTAAAACAGAGGATATTGATTTTAGTAAGAATTTTACTATAGAAACAGAAAGATACACAATTGTCAAGAAAGAAGAACCACTCATATCAAGAGTAATAGGCCATATTAATTCCATACCAGCTAAATTATTCTTTTGGGATTGGAATGTAGGCAAGGGTTTAGACAAGGAAAAAACTAGGGCTATTATTTCTATTTTAGAAAACAACGAGAACATTAAAGATTTGACTGTGAGGATTAACCATAATCAGGCAATATATGATTACTTTAGGTTGTTTACAGATAAAAAAGTAGCTAAGAGGAACCCTTTGATTCCTAGAATCTTAATGGGAATTCCTACAAGCATTTTAGGGGAATTATTTGCTGAGCTTAGTAGGGGAGATTATTATAATCCCATGAACCAGACTGTTGTTTTATTTAGCAATATAAAATCTATATCTGCACATGAAATTGGCCATCATAAAGATTGTCAAAGATTTGGCTCTGACTGGATTTATGCATCAGCTGCTGTTTTTCCGCCTGTTGTATTATACAGAGAGTGGCAAGCAAGCCAGAATGCTAAACATATTTTGAGTGACGAAGATAAATGGCAATTTAACAGGTATTTAATACCAGCTTTCTTTACTTATCTTATTGCAGGTTTTTATGCTAGTAAAAAATTGTTAAAGCAAAAAGCACCCGGTAAAAAGCCAGAAATTAGTACATTACAGACATTAAGACATTTTGGAACACTTAATCTAGACTTATATGCTGGCATAGCAGCATACAGTTTATGTGATAAGATTAATGTTTCTGGATTTGTAAGCTATGCAGCCCTTGCAGCAGGAGCAGTTATAACTAATGAAGTTGCTAACCACTTTTTAAAAAATGTAATGCCCTACGAGCACGAGAATTTATGAACAGTATTTTCTTTTAATCTTTATTGCTTATTTTTCCTCTCTTTTATTTCCTTTAATCTACTTTAGTCATAGAAAAACCTAAAATCCGCTAGGGGCGTCAATAAACTTTACATCAACATCAAACTTCTCTTTTAGAAGATTCATTAAGGCCTTAACACCAAGAGTTTCTGTTGCATAATGGCCTGCTGCAATAAGATTAATATTTCCCTCTTTTGCAGTATGATAAGACGAATGACCAGCTTCTCCCACAACAAGGCAATCAAAATCCTTTGAAACAGCCTCTCTCACAATTGCACTTCCTCCATTTCCAGAAACAACCGCTATCTTTTTAATCTGCTTTTTTCCAAATTCAAATAAATGGCATTTTGTCTCAAGCTTTTTCTCAATCTCTTTTACAAATTCCTTTAAACTAATTTCTTTTTCTCCTGCAAAACCAATTATCTGTTCATGATAATCCCCAAAACCATGAATATGCTTTAGCCCAAAAATCCTGCAGAGCTCTGCATTGTTGCCATGCTTTGGATGCTTGTCAAGCGGCAAATGCGCAGCATAAAGGGAAATATTATTGTCAACTAAAAACTTAACACGCGAATAATTAATGCTTATTAAATATTTTAAGGAATCATCCCAGCTAATTCCGTGATGCACTATAATCATATCAAAATCTTTTGCTTTTTCAAAGACTTCCATGCATGCATCAACAGCAAATGCTATTTTCTTAATCTCTTTATTGCCAGAAACCTGAAGCCCGTTATTTGAAGAATCAACAACTTCCTTTATTCCAAGCTCATTATCAAGAAAATCCACAACCTCTTTTAATTTTGCCATTAACCCATGTAAGAAGGCTTTTCTTCCTTCATTTCCTTTGCCCTTGCAGAACTGAAATGATTTCTTATATCCTCATAAGCTTTCTCAATCTCTTTTGTTACAGACGGCCTGACCTTTTTCAAAGCCTTTTCAAAGCAGCTCATATTAATCTTGTCTGCCTTGATATCTTTCCTTAATGCAAATATTGCTGTTTCCCTGCAAATAGCTTCAATATCTGCTCCTGTATAGCCTTCTGTTTTTTCTGCAAGCTCACCAATCTTTACATCTTTCAAAGGCATCCCCCTTGTATGAACCTTAAAGATTTCTTCCCTTGTCTTTTTGTCAGGAGCAGGGCATAATATAATCCTGTCAAACCTTCCTGGCCTCAAAAGTGCAGTATCCAGCATGTCTGGCCTGTTTGTTGCAGCAATAACAATAACATCCTGCAGACTCTCAAGGCCATCCATCTCAGTCAAAATCTGGTTTACAACCCTTTCTGTAACATGGCTGTCAGAGCTTATCCCTCTTCTTGGAGCTATTGAGTCAATCTCATCAAAGAAAATAACTGTTGGAGCTGTCTGCCTTGCTTTTTTGAAAACAGCCCTTACTGCTTTCTCGCTCTCTCCAACCCACTTGCTCAGCATCTCCGACCCCTTAACCAAAATAAAATTTGCATCAGACTCATTTGCAACTGCTTTTGCCAATAATGTTTTTCCTGTTCCTGGTGCTCCATAAATCAATACTCCTCTTGGCGGATTAACGCCTAAATTTTTAAAGGCTT
>PCYE01000028.1:26132-27149 GCA_002762865.1 Candidatus Woesearchaeota archaeon CG10_big_fil_rev_8_21_14_0_10_33_12
AACCTCTCTTAAAGCAGACGGCCTTACAATTCCCAATGCCCTTATAAAATCTTTTTTTGTAATCTTTAGCTTTTCCAGAACCTCTTTTGGAATAATATTTTTCTCCTTTAACTTTAAGTCAGGCAATATCCTCCTTAAAACTATCATTGCAGCCTCTTTTGCAAGCGCTGCCAGGTCTGCCCCAACAAAGCCATATGTTTTATCAGCGATCTCCTTTAAATTGACGTTCTTTGCCAATGGCATGTTTCTTGTATGAATCTTCAGAACATCCAGGCGGCCCTGCTTGCCAGGAACTCCTATCTCTATTTCCCTGTCAAATCTTCCTGGCCTTCTTAGCGCTATATCAATTGAGTTTGGTATGTTTGTTGCAGCAATAACCACAACCTTACCGCGTGCATTAAGGCCGTCCATTAAAGCAAGCAATTGTGCAACAACCCTTCTCTCAACCTCGCCGTGAACCTCTTCTCTTTTTGGGGCAATTGCGTCTATTTCATCTATAAAAACAATTGAGGGGGCACTTTTTTCAGCCTCCTCAAACTTCTTTCTTAGATTGCTTTCAGACTCTCCATAAAACTTGCTCATTATTTCAGGGCCATTAATCAGAATAAAATGTGAGTTAGTCTCATTTGCAACTGCCTTTGCAAGCAATGTTTTTCCTGTTCCTGGCGGGCCGTGCAGCAAGACACCTTTTGGTGGCTCTATTCCAAGCCTTTCAAATATCTCTGGATGCTTTAATGGCAGCTCAACCATTTCCCTTACTTTATCAATCTCTTCCTTTAGGCCGCCAATATCATCATAAGTAATATCCAGAATTTTTTCTTCTTTTATTTCAATAGCTTCTGGATTAAATACAACCTCTGTTAGTTCAGATATTACAACAGCCTGCTTTGGATTAGAATCAGCAACCACAAACTTCAGGCTTCCAAGGCCAAAGCCCATCATGCTCTCGTTTAGTGCCTCATAAATCTCATTCATGCCGCCGCCATATTCTCTTTTTTTTCTAGCTCCACTTAGTGA
>PCYE01000044.1 GCA_002762865.1 Candidatus Woesearchaeota archaeon CG10_big_fil_rev_8_21_14_0_10_33_12
GTTTATCTCATCATAGTCATTAGTTCTGTCCCAATGCTCTCCTACATCCTTTAAGCTCCATCTTCTCTTGGTTCTTGTTATTCTTTTGACTATTAGGGATATTATCCTGAAAGGGATTATTCTGCCGAATATCTTTATGAAAAGCATTATTGCTTTCAATGTTAATGGGTCTCCTATTTTCTTGTGCTTTATATTATGCCAGTGCATCCTGTAAAACTCTTTTTCATCTATTTTCTTGCTTATGACTAAAGGGTTACTGAGAAGATTGTTTCCAAGCTCTGTTCTTTGGATCACAACAGAGCTGTTGTCCCAGTTCCATGCATCACCAACAGAGATGTCTGCAAGCTCGTTTGTGTAGTCTTTGCATCTTAGGCATCCCTTTGGAACAAACATGAGATTAAGGAAATCATAATATCCCTTTGGAAGAAAATAATGCTTTTGGTTGGATATTGTTGTGTGGCCCTCTGGATACTGCTGATAGGTTTTTGGCAGAAAACTTAGCTTTTGTTTTGTTTTTATTAAAAAACCCCCTGGATAATCACTGCCCCTATATTTAAGGTGTTTTATCTGATTTCTCCTTATTTTTGATTTTTTTATAAGGAATTCTGTTGCCTCAAAGGGCATGTTATAGCCGCAGAAAAGCCCTATTAAGAGCTTTATGTTTTTATACAGGCCTTTTTTCTGCAGCTGCCTTATTGCTGTTATGTGGCATGGCAATCCAACCATTGCAAGATTAAGTTTTTTGTTTTTTTCTGCAATATTTAAGAACTCATTTAGAGGGATTATAGTATACTTTGAGCCTGCAGCAGAGATTATGTCTTTTTGTGTTTTTGCAAGTGCCACTTCATATTTCCATGGCTTTTCTTTATTCATTGAAACAACAATCGCAGCATCAACAATCTTGTTCTTTAAAGCATAAATTAGTGATGAGGTTACAAAACCTCCTGAAGATGATTTTTTCAATATTTTTTCATCTTTTGACTGGCATATGTAAATATTTTTATAGCTGCCAATATACTTCTTCATAAACTCACCTTTTCTTAGCTATTAAATCAGCAACAAGACCAATGAGAAATATCTGCAGTGATGAGAGCAGGATTACAATAACTGTTATGTCTGCAACAAGGCCTATATAAAATTTTGTGTACAGGAAGACTAATAATCCTATTAAAAATAGCAATATGCTTACTGAAAAAAAGACCTTGAATGGATTGAAGTATGTTACTATCCTTGCTATAAGGTTTATGAAATTAACGAAATCCTTTATTGGGTGGATAGTTGACTTGCCCTTTCTCTTGAAATAGCTTATTGGAACATATTTTACTGTGTATTCATTTGTCAGGCATGCAAGAGTGATAGTTATTGTAAATGAGAACCCTGAAGGAAATAAATTCCAGAATTTTAGTGCAATATCCTTTTTAAATATCCTTAGTCCACAGTTAATGTCTGGGATTTTTTTTCCACTGACAAAATTTGCCAGCTTTGATATTATAGATTTTGCTGGCCTCCTTAATAATGGAACATTTTCTTTTCTTCTTTCGCCAACAACCATATCATACTTATCTATGTGTTCAAGAAGATTTGGTATTTCCTTAATTGGATATGTGCCGTCAGCATCTGTTATTAAAATATAGTTTCCCTTTGCATGCTTTATTCCATCTTTTAAAGAGGCGCTGTAGCCAAGATTATAAGGATGGTTTATAACCTTGATTCCATTTATTTTGTTTAATATCTCCTGACTTCTGTCCTTGGAGCCGTCATTAACAGCTATTACCTCGTAGTCATAGCCTGACTTATCCATTACTTCCTTCAAATGCTTTATTGTTGAGGCAACTGCCCTTTCCTCATTAAAGACCGGAACCACAACTGAGATTAAATCATTCATTTTCTTTATACCATTTAACAAACCTTTTAATACCCTCCTCTATTTTAACTTTTGGCTTGTAGTTTAACAGCTTTTCTGCTTTCTTTATGTCTGCATGAGTTATTTTAACATCACCTGGCTGCATTGGCAGCATGTTTTTCTTTGCCTTTTTTCCTAATGCATTCTCTATGCATTCTATAAAGTAAGAAAGCTCTATTGGCTTGTTATTGCCTAGGTTAATTATCTCATAGGGAAAAGGATTGTCTATTGCTGCTAGAACTGCCTGAACAATGTCCGAGATATAAGTGAAATCTCTCTTCATCTTTCCATTATTATAAACATCAATTGGCTTATCCTCCAAAATAGCTTTTGTAAACTTGAAATATGCCATGTCCGGCCTTCCAAACTCCCCGTAAACTGTAAAAAACCTCAGTCCGGTGCAATTGATTTTGTAAAGATGGTGATATGTGTAAGCCAATAATTCATTTGATTTTTTTGTTGCAGCATAAAGCGAAACTGGATTGTCAACATTGTCATCTTCTGAAAAAGGTATTTTTTTATTATTGCCGTAAACAGAGCTGCTTGATGCAAAAATAAAATCCTTTATATTGTGCTTTCTGGCCATCTCAAGCATGACCATTGTTCCCAATATATTTGATTTTTCATACTCAAGAGGATTTTCAAGAGAATATCTTACACCTGCCTGCGCTGCCAGGTGGCAGATTTTATTGAATTGGTGTTTCCTGAAAACAGCATCCATTTTGTTGTAGTCTGATATATCTGCTTTTATTACATCAAGATTATTATTCTTGCCTATTTCTTTTATTCTAGCCTCTTTCAGCTTGACATCATAATAATCATTGAAATTATCTATAATTGTGACCTTATCTCCTCTTTCAAGCAAGGCCTTAGCTACATGAAAGCCAATAAAACCAGCGCCGCCTGTTACTAATATATTCATCTTTTGCCCCATAATAAAACAAGAGAATGTTATAATTATATAAGATTTTTGTTTTTATTTTATAAATAAGTTAATATCATACACCTTTTGTGTATAATTATGCACTTTTAGTAGATAATTTTTCTTTAGTACTTGCACTTTGAGCCCTTTTTTTGCTAAGACTGATAACATTGTGCTATTAATCTTCTTAGAGATTTATCATAAAGATGAACAATATTTCAGTTCACGATTTTTCTAATCCAACATTACTAAAACAGTTTAAAATCGAAAGGTTTATATAGTAGTTTTCTTTAATATTAGTAAAAATATTACTAATAGTTTAGAAAAATGCAATTAAGCAAATTAGAGTCAATGGCATATGAGACCTTAAAGAAGAACTTAATTATTTTTAAAACCAAAGATTTAATGTTATTGCTGGGCATAAACAGAACAAAAACCTATAATGTAATAAAGGCACTGAAGAAGAAGAAGGTAATTAAGGTCATAAAAGCTGGGCGTTATACTATTCAGGGCACAAATGAATTTGTGATTGGCTCATATTTAAATTGGCCTTCTTACCTAAGCTTTTGGTCTGCCTTGAGCTATTACGGATTTACAGACCAGCTGCCTAAAACAATATTTTATACTGCAGCAAGATACAAGAAAAGGAAAAGTAATTATAAGTATGTAACCATATCCAGGAAAAGATTCTTTGGATATATTAAAATAGGGAATATAATAATTGCTGAAAAAGAAAAGGCAATAGTTGATTCATTATTATTTCCAAAATATGCTGGAGGAATTAGGGAATTAATTGGTTGTATTAGGGTAGCTATAAATGAATTAGATAAAAACAAGCTGGTGGATTATGCTGTAAAAATTGAGAGCATGGCTGTCCTGAGAAGGCTTGGCTTTATCTTGGAATTGATTGGCTGCAAAGAAAAGATATTAAAAAGGATTATTAAAAGAATAGGCAAGGGTTATGAGCTGCTGGATCCATCACTAAAGAAAAGAAATAATTTAAATAAGAAATGGCTGCTGGATATTAACGATGATATCAATAGATGAGCTTAATGAAGTGAAAAACAGGAGAAAGACTAATCTTTACTATGAAGAAAAGGAGTATTTGCAGTATATTTTTCTTAATGCATTATCAAAGTTTGCAGACAATTTTGTATTTAAGGGAGGAACATGCCTGAGAATATGCTATGGTCTTGAGAGGGCATCTGAGGATTTGGACTTTAGTACAGGATTAAGCTTGAAAAAAATTATAGGAATTATTGACCAATGTCTTAAGGATTTTGCTTTATTAAATGTTAATTGTAATGTATACTCAAAGAAAGAATATCAGGGAAATCTTCGGATAGAAGCAAGGTTTGAAGGTCCATTGTTTAATGGCAATCCATCATCAACTAACACTTTAAAACTTGATTTTAACAAAAGAAAAGTTAAAAACGAAGTTGCTAGAGTTATTCCCCAGCTTTTTTCAGATGTTCCTGCTTTTACTATTGTTGCACTTGATGACAAAGAAATCCTTGTTGAGAAAATAAGGGCACTGATAAACAGGGGGCAGCCAAGAGACCTTTACGATGTTTGGGTTTTGCTTAATAATAGTGTTATATTGGATAAAAAGTTGTTATCTGCTAAATTAAAAGAAGAGAAGAGTAAGCTTGAGAACATAAAAATTCCCTCAAAAGAAGCTTATACGAGAGACCTTAAAGAACTATTGCATTATCTGCCATCCTATGAGCAGGTTAAGGATTATGTTTTAGGAAAAATAGTTTACCCTGCTAAAAAATAAGGGGAGAAAAAAACCTTTAATAGAGAAAATAATAAAAAGATAACACCCCTTATTTTCCGGAATTCATTCGCTAATTCTAAAAAAAACCAATGAAAAAACTAGGCAAAGTATAAAAAGCCCTTGTTTGTATAAATTGATTCATTAAGATGGCTAAATATAAAAACATTTATATACTAAATATCATATGATATATAGTATTATAAAAATATGATATAAGATATCATAAAAAACAGGCAAATATTATGAAAACTGAAGAACATGAAGAATCACTAAAGCAGCATAAAGAAGCTATATTTGACTGGGCTATTGAAGTTAAGGGAATAGAAAACAGCCAGCGCATAATAGGTCTGCATGCATCAAGGGCTGCTCTTGATATCCTGGCAATATATCTTCAGAAAACAAAAAGAATTGGTCCAGGAATGCAACTTAACCACAGGTGGTTTAAAAGCAAAAAGGTTAGTGGCAAGCTTCCAGCATTTCCCCATAAAGCGCCAATATTGGAGAAGATCATAGAATTAGAAAAAACCTGCGAAAAACTCAGCTATGGTTCAAAAAAAGATAAGTCAGAAGTATTGAAAGCTGTAAAGCTTCTTCAGAATATTGAAGAGGATGTAACTAAGGTGATGAAAAATGAACTCGAATAAAAAAATTATTGCGAACGAAATGAGCGAGTTGGACTTCAACGAAGTTGAATGTCGCACATCGGCGTCAACCAGCGAAAGGGTTGAAAGTGATGAAAAATGAATAGAAATAAGATTATATCATATGCACTTGCTTTCACATCTTTTCTCTTAAGGAGAATACAGAATGTGAATGCTGTTGTGATGTTTGGCTCAGTTGCAAGAGGAGATTATGATAATGAGAGTGATATTGACTTATTTATAGAAACAGAAGAGAGTGAGAAAAAAATAGAGGAAACCCTAAAATTGTTTAAAAAATCAAAAGAGCATGAAAAATATTTAGATGAGGGAATAGAAAATCAGATTTCACTCAAAATAGGAAAGCTTAATGATTGGCCTAGTTTGAGAGAAAGCATTCTGGACAATGGCATAACCTTATATGGCAAATATGAAAAACTACCAGAAAACCTAAAGCATTTCATTTCATTTACTATTTCAATGATGAAGCTGCACCAAAAGACAAGGTTAAAGGTATGGAGAAGGCTTTATGGCTATAAGCAAAAAGTAGGCAGCAAGATATACATGAAAAAAGGTGTAATAGAAGCACTTGGTGGAAGAAGATTGGGAGATGGAATGATTGCCATACCAAAAAACAGGGAGAATGATATGATTAGTTTCCTTAATAAGCTAAATGTAAATTATACAAAACAGGATGTTTACTTTAATGAGATAATTTAATGCTCTTGAGTCGTCTGCAATTTGGATACAACTGAAATCAACAGATGGCAAATTAAGGCTTACTGATTGTGTAAATACAAAAAATGCGTTTAAAATAATTCAATCAATCTCATCAAAGAAAGCAGAACCCTTCAAGCAGTGGCTTGCAAAACAGAAAAAAGAATATTAAGAAGTTGAAAGAAACAGCATAAAACTAATAACATTCTTTTTATCAATTATATTAAACCTTTTTTTCCTAAAAAATCATTAA
>PCYE01000016.1:0-5019 GCA_002762865.1 Candidatus Woesearchaeota archaeon CG10_big_fil_rev_8_21_14_0_10_33_12
GACTATCCTTTTCTTCCTTATGAAATCAAAAAATCCCAAAATAAGTATGTAGTTTGTTGCCATGAAATATTTTATGAGCACAAACAATGGAAACTTCTCTATTGCCTTTAGCGGAATGAATGAAACAATTGCCAGAAAATAAAATATTGCCTGAAGCATTAAAAACATCAGTATAAGTGAATCATTTGTGAATGAATATATAACTGCAGAGCATAAGAATATCAATATCAGAAAAAAGGGAGTCAATACTTGGAAAAGTTTGTGGGACGGAAGTATGACAAGGCCATACCATCCATAACGAGGGTTAAAAAGAACATTCTTATGCTTAATTAATTCCTGCCATGTGCCTATTGTTATCCTTTTTTTCTGTATTGACAAGTCTTTTACATTCTCAGGAGCAGGCTCATATGCAACTGCATCCGGCTCATACAAAATCCTGAATCCTGCCCTTCTTATCCTTATTGCCATGTCAAAATCCTCTGACAGGCTTGATTCATCTACTTTGTCAATAACACCTTTCCTGAAAGCTGTTATTTCTCCGCTCACGTGTATTGCAGAATCAATATCACTCTCATGCTTTCTAAGGAATTTCTCAATTTTCCAGTATATGCTTCCTCCTGCTCCAATGCTGGTGTCCCTTATATCCCTTGCCTCAAACCTTCCGCATACACCACCGATTTTTTTATTTGAGAAATGCCTTGCAATTTTTTTTATTGCTTCCTTGTTCATCATTGCATTTGAGTCTGTAATTATTATAATCTCCCCTGATGCATATTTCATCCCATAGTTTATTGCAGATGCCTTTCCCTTTCTTTCGCCCTGCTCAATTAATTTTACTTTTCTAGAATATTTCTTAACAATATTTTGCGTTCCGTCATTTGAGGCGCTGTCAACAACAAAGATTTCAAGTTTGGGATAATCAAGCTCAAGAGAGTTTTTTATTTTCTTCTCGATTACCTTTGCCTCATTATAAGACATTATCATCATTGTAACCTTCGGCATATAACTATCAGAAATAAGATGTTTTTTCCTGAACAGCTTTGAGGCAAAGAATAAAAAAACCGGATACCCAATCCAGGTCCAGAGAAATAAAAAAGCAAATAAAATCAATAACATTAATAGTATAGTTATTATCATTTTCAATTATTCTCCCTTTTTATAAGCCTGTAAAGACCCCTTAGGTATATGCTGAACTCAGAGATATTTCTTATTTTAAACAGTCTTTTTAATATTATCTTCGGCCTGAAATAAAACGACCTGAATGAATGCACAACCCACATATCAAGGTATTTGTTTGATAAATTTGGATATCTGACCAAAGATCTCTTGCTTGGGTCTGCCTTTCCAACATCCGGCTCAATAACCCACCCTTCTTTTAATCCTTTTGCCCTGAATTCTGTTCCTGGAAAAGGTGATGCAACAGCAAACTGTACAAAATCAATATTCAATGCCTTGACTTTTTTCAGGCTATCTCTTAATGTTTCTTTTGTCTCAAGAGGGCATGTACCATAAAGAATATTTAACTTTGGCTCAATCCTATACTTCTGCAATAGCTCAATTGACTTTTTAATAGTTTTCACGTTAAGGTCTTTATTACAATAATTGAGTATTTCCTGGTTAAAGGACTCAATGCCCATATCAGCATAAATACATCCTGCATCTGCCAAGTCCTTAACAATATCCTCATCAACTAATCTGTCTGACCTTGCAAGTATGCCAAACGGCAAGCCTATTTTCTTGAAAGCCATGCATATTTCATGATGCCTTTCCTTATCCCATACAAATTGGTCATCAATAACAGATATTGCCTTTATGCCGAGTTTTTTTATCTCAACAAGCTCTTTGTAGATGTTTTCAGGACTTATTAATGTTACAGGAGGCTTTCCCTTATTGTATGATTTCCAGTCAAGCTCGCGGGCATAGCTTAAAGAGCATGGAACACAATAATAGCACCTATATGAGCATGCCCTTGATGTGAGCATTGTCGTATAAGGGCTTCTTGGAAGCTTTGGATTCCTGTATTTCTTATAAGGAATAAGTGTCCTGTCTGGAATTGGTAGATTATTTATGTCTTTTATATAGCCAATATTCTTATTGCTGATTATTTTTCCATGTTTTATATAAGAAAGCCCAAGAACTTTGTCAAAACCTTTTTTCTTTTCAATTGCATCAACTAATTCACATATTGATGCCTCAACCTCTCCCCTTATAACATAGTGATTTTTCTCTCTTAAAAATAACTCCGGCTTGTCTGTCGGCTCTGGGCCAAAAAATATAACTGGCTTATTCTTTAAAGCCTTAACAGCCTCAAGGTCAAGCTCTCTTGACAATGGAACTGTGTGAAAACAGTAGATATCAGAGTCATCATGCCTTGCCCATTCAATAAACTGCTTATAAGAATAATCTTCAACAGGAAAATCCCTTACAATAATTTTGTGCTTCTCTTTAAGCATTGTTGCCGGGTAAAGAACAACTAAATTAGGCTGTGCATAAACCTGGAAAGTACATCCAAACAATCTTTCAGCAGCCCTGCCTTTTTTAGCAGGCGGTATAACAAATGTTATTTTCATATTAAAACCCCTATATTTTTTAAGTGAACCTTGCTTATTATTAAAGGTTTTGGTAATGCAAAACCAATAATTTTATATAAGTTTTTAGTTTTGATGTTAAAAGGTGAGAAAAATTAAGATTAGCATGATTGGAACATTGCCCCCTATAAAGGGAATGAGCGATTACTGCATAGAGCTAACTCAGGCATTATCAAAGCATGTTGAGATTGATTTCATTTCTTTTAAAACGCTTTATCCTAATTTTTTGTATCCCGGCGGCACAGAAGACAAAGATAAAAATTTTAAATTAAAAACCAACCAAAACATAAAAATAAGGAGTTTTATAACCTATTATAACCCTTTCACATGGGCATGGGCAGGCCTCTCTGCAAAAGGAGATATAGTCCATTTTCAGTGGTGGACAACATTCCTTTCCCCAATTTTCTTTGTTATACTTTCTTTTTTAAAGCTTAGGAGAAAGAAAATTATATTTACAGTGCACAATGTTCTTGGGCATGAAACCAACTTTATAGACAGGTGGATTACAAAAATAATCTTCCTTTTCCCTGACTTTTTCATACTCCATTCAACAGGAAACATAGACAGGATGGAAGAGGTATTTCACATCAGCAGAGACAAAATGATAAGAATACCCCACGGGATTTATGAATTCTATAAAAATGAAAAAGTGACAAAAAAAGAATCCAGAGAAAAACTTAACATAAGGCAGGATATCCCTGTTGTTCTTTCTTTTGGGAATATAAGGGAGTACAAAGGAGTTGATATACTCATAGAGGCATTTGCTATTGTTAGGGATGAGATTCCAGATGCACTCTTGATAATAGCCGGAAAGTCATGGATAGACTGGAAGCCAAACAAAAAACTGATAGAAAAATATAAACTTCAGAAAAACATAAGGACATTTCTTGAATATGTCCCAATGTCAGATGTAAAACATTATTTTGAAGCATCTGATCTAGTGGCTTTACCTTACAAACATTTTGAATCTCAGAGCGGCCCTGGCAATATAGCCCTTGCTTTTCACAAGCCGCTTATTGTCAGCAATACTGGCGGGCTTCCTGACTTGTTAAAGAACAAGGAGTTTGTAATAGAAAAAAATAATGTAAAACAGCTTTCTGAAAAAATAATAAAAATTCTCAAGAACAAAAAGCTTGCAGAGCAGCTTTCAAAAGATTCAGAAGAGATGTGCAGGGAATATTCCTGGGAAGGTATAGGAAAAAAGACAGCAGAACTCTACAAAAGGTTAAGATGACAATACTCGTTACTGGTGCAACTGGCTTTATTGGCTCTCACCTTATTGATGAGCTTTTGAAAAAAAAGGAAAAAGTCAGGATTCTCATAAGAAAATTAAACAAAGATGAAAAACTTAAGCAGCACGGCCTTGAGATTTGCTCTGGCTCTCTGGAAAACATTGACTCGCTTACAGAAGCAACAAAAGATGTTAAAACTGTTTATCACCTTGCAGCAATGCTCGGCGGTCCTGATGTAACATACAGGCAGCTTTATAACACAAATGTTATTGGAACAGAAAATCTGATTAAAGCATGTGTTAAAAACAATGTCAAGAGATTTATTTATATAAGCAGCGTTGCAGCAATGGGCCCTGCAAAACACATGGCCGATGAAAAAACAAAATGCAGCCCTGTAACAGACTATGACAAGACAAAATACTTTTCAGAGCTTGCTGTAAAAAAATCAGGATTAGACTGGACAATCATAAGGCCGACAATGGTCTATGGCCCAGGAGAGATAAGAAACAAGGCGAAAATGTTCAGGCTTATCCAAAAGGGAATATTCTTCATAATAGGAAATGGAAAAAACCTAATGAGCCTTGTTTATGTTGGCAACCTTGTAAAAGGAATAGTGCTGGCAGGGAAAAGCAAAAATGCAGTAAGGCAGACATACATATTATCAGATAAAAAAAACTACACAATGAATGAATTTGTTGAAGCAATAGCAAGAAATGAAAATGTTAAGATGCCGATACATCTTCCTCTTTTTATTGCCTATATTGGTGCATTGTTTTTTAAGGCATTGGGCTTTTTTAAAGTTCCCCAGCTTCTTTCAAAAGACAGGATAAAAAACTTAACAGTAGGCCGCTCATTTGATATTTCAAAAGCAGTTAAGGAATTAGGTTATAGCCCTAAGATAGGCCTTGACGAAGGCGTTAAAAGAACAGTTCAGTGGTATAAAGAAAATAAAATCTTAAAATAAGATATTTCTGATTACCTTGAGCATGTATCTTGGGTTGCAGAGCATGTTTGTGTATGAGATGTTGGCCAATGGACAATAGCAGTTTTTCTGTTTTATGTATTTTCTTACCCCATCGGCCTGTTTTGAGCGCCAGACCTTCATGAAATCATAGCCATAATCCCTTAAATTTCCCATTGATTTCTCATATCCGAGGATGCAGCATGGCCAGACATCGCCATAGGCATTAAGATGAACA
>PCYE01000016.1:5090-5428 GCA_002762865.1 Candidatus Woesearchaeota archaeon CG10_big_fil_rev_8_21_14_0_10_33_12
AACAAGGCGGAATGCCTGCATAATCCTTACAAGCGATTTCTTTTTTTTCATATCCTTTCTTATTTCTTCTGAGAAAAATTTTATTGCTTTGTTGTACTGCTCTGAATCAGGGGTTATTGGCTTTCCTTTTGTGAAAAGCTCTGAGCGCTCCTCAGCTATCTCATTTATGTAGCTGTCCGGCTTCAGTTTCTTTCCGTATTCCACAATCTCCTTTATTTTTTCAAAATTAAATCTTGAGATAACTGTTCCCAAGCCAACGTCAAGGTTTGGATACTCTTTTTGAAGTTTCTTCAAGCCATTGTATGTTTTCATAAGGTTTTTGAAATTGCCCTTGACAC
>PCYE01000015.1 GCA_002762865.1 Candidatus Woesearchaeota archaeon CG10_big_fil_rev_8_21_14_0_10_33_12
AAATTCCACCACAAAAAAGCTTATATAATGATATCTAAAAAATCAGAAATATGGAAAACAATAAAAAAATCTGCAATTATGCTGTAATAAACCATCTTTTATATGACCCAGAAGAAATAAATGAAACAGAAATTGTTAATAAAGAAGAAACAATTAATTTTAAAATGGATAGAATAGAACATATTTCAAAAATAATTTACAAAAATTATTTATTTCATTTGAAGGAGTCAGAGTATAAAAACATAATTAAAAAATTTAAGTTATTATATAAACATGCAGAAATATTAACAAATAAAATAAAAGAAAGTGAATTGGAATTAAGTTATAAAGAAAATAGGTTAAGAGTTCTTAAGTATATTAAAGAAGATATAGCTGATTTTATTTTAAATTAGTTTATATGATTATAAAACCAAAAACTATTAAATACAGAAAGTTCTGTGTATGATTATGATAAGCCTAAGCACTGCACTAAAGCACTACAAAAGGAAGGATATGCAGGATGAAATACTTCTCGCTGCCCAGGATAAAGAGGTGGTTGCAAGGTTTGGTGACAGGGGTTTTGGAAAGAGGCCGGATGCCTTAAAATACCCAAGCGATATTATCGAGCAGGTAAAAAATGGAGCTACTTCATTTCATATTTCTGAAGAGCAATGGAAAGACCCATTACAGATAACTACCCCGATGACCAAAAATGAAGCAGATAGCTTAAGGAGCGGCTGGGACTTGGTAATAGACATTGATTTTGAGGTATGGGAAATAACAAAGCTCATAGCAAATGAAATAATAAAGGCATTAAAAGAACACGGCGTAAGCTCTGTAAGCTGCAAGTTTTCAGGCAATAAAGGATTTCATGTAGGCGTTCCGTTTAAGGCATTTCCTGAAAAAGTGCATGAACAGGAAACAAAAACACTCTTTCCAGAGGCAACAAAAAGGGTTGTAATCTATCTCGCGGATTATATTGACAGCAAAGAGAGGAGTTTTGCATTATCAAAAAAAATAATTAAAAGCAAGGAGTTTAATGATTTTCTTAAAAAAACAGGAAAAGATGCTGATGAACTCACAAAAAGCATATGCCTTAAATGCGGTACGAGGTTAAAACCAGAAGACAAAAAGCAGGTTGAGTTTATATGCTCAAAATGCGGAAAAACAGTAAGTGTAGATAAGCCTCTTAAATATATGCGTTGTGACAAGTGCAAGGTTTACATGGAAAGGATTCAAAACACTGCTATTAAGAAATGCCCAAAATGTGAGGGGACAAAATTTGGAAAAAAAGTCAATCTTTTCATTGACACCTTGCTTGTTTCTTCAAGGCATCTTTACAGAATGGCTTATTCCCTTCATGAAAAGTCAGGGCTTGTGTCAATTCCAGTTGACCCTGATAAAGTTCTTGAGTTTGATAAGTCTAATGCAAAACCTGAGGTAGTAAGGATTCCTAAATTCAGATTTCTTGACACAAGGAATGTAAAAAAAGGCGAGGCAGGGAAATTAATAATAGAAGCCTTTGACCACAAGCCGCAAGTTGAAGAAGAAAATGAAGTTGAGAAAAAAGAGTATGAGCCATTGGGCTTTGCACTTCAGGAAGAATTTTTTCCGCCGTGCATAAAAAAAGGGCTGAAGGGATTAAAGGATGGAAGAAAAAGATTTTCCTTTTTGCTGATAAATTTTCTCACAAGCGTCGGATGGGATTATGAAAAGATAGAAAAATTAATAGCTGAATGGAACAAAAAAAATGACGAGCCGCTGAGGGAAGAGAACCTGCTGGCCCAGGTAAGATACCACAAAAGAAACAAAAAAAAGATTCTGCCGCCAAACTGCGATAATGCTGCATATTACAAGGATATTGAGATATGCGAGCCAGATAATCTTTGCAGCAGGATAAAAAATCCTGTCAATTACAGCAGGAGAAAAGTAAAATATGTTAAAAAGGGTAGTAGAAAAAAGGATTAAGTAAATTTTATATAGTTTTGACAATTTTCTTTTAATATGGAATACAAAAAATTTGGAAACAAGTATATTTTAAGGATTGATAAGGGAGAAGAAATAGTTGCAACACTTAAGAAATTCTGTGAGGACAAGAACATAAAACTCGGGACTGTTATTGGCTTAGGTGCAACAAACAGTGCAAAAGTCGGCTTGTTTAACGTCGAGGAAAAGAAATATTACTCAAAAGAGCTTACAGGCGACCATGAGATTGCTCCATTGTATGGGAACATATCAACAATGAACAATGAGGTTTATCTTCATATACATGCAAACCTCTGCAACCAAGAGAACAAGGCTTTTGGAGGCCACCTGAACTCAGCAGTTGTAAGCGCAACATTCGAGGCAGTGATAGAAGTTATTGACGGTGAAATTGACCGAGAGTTTAGTGAAGAAATAGGTCTTAACTTATATAAGTTCAAATAAAACTTATATAAAGGACCTTTAAGAGATTTGTATAACTTTAGGCAGTTGTTTCTATAATTTCCTCTAAGCTACTTATAATTTATTCAATTTTCTGTTATCAATTTCTATTTAATTACTACTTTTTAGTTAAGAAAATAGATAAATTTAAATATGAGAACTAAACTCTTTTAACTAAAATGGTAAGTCTATCTGTTTTGGAAAAGAAAGTTAAATCTTTTTTTGGAAAATCTGAAGAAGGTAATGAAAGATTGTTTAATAAAGTTGAAATTTACAAGGAATTTCCAAATGTAGATTATTCAGCAAAGTTCATATGGAATCACTTTAATGAAAAAGGAACTATTAAAAAAATTGCCGGCAAAGTTGGTTATATTGGCAATAAGCTTGTGGATGTTCCTCTCCTGAAAACCTCTGATGATGGCTCTGTTTATCCTACTAAAGCAGCTTTTATAGCAAGCGTGGAAAACTCAACATATAAAGTTATTTTTGATAATTCTTATAGTAATGAATTAAAAGTTACTGTTGAGTGTGATATAAAAGATTCCAAATACATAAATGACCTGCTAAATGACCCAAAGAATTCTGTTGTTTCAATATCAAAGGAGTATAATGACCTTGAGTCAATCAAAACATTGTATAAATTTATAACATCCAAAGCTAAAACATTTAGAATTGGTAAAACAGGATTAAACAAGACTCCTAACATGATAATTGATGATGAAATAGGGTTAGTGCCAGTTGATGCAAGCATTATAGCAACAATTGATGGAGAGAGCTATATTTTTAATATTTCAAGTAAATATAACACAAAAGAAGTTTCTGTGGAATGCCCTTTGGGTAAGACTAATTATATTAATAATCTTCTAGAGAGCATTTTAACTGAGGAAATAAAAGATGAGAAAGGAAAACTTGTTAAAAAATCAGTTAAAGGAGTTGATAGCATTACACAAATTAAAAAATATGATTGGGGTATGGTTGGAGGACTTG
Source organism: Candidatus Woesearchaeota archaeon CG10_big_fil_rev_8_21_14_0_10_33_12 (assembly GCA_002762865.1). GTDB lineage: Archaea > Nanobdellota > Nanobdellia > Woesearchaeales > CG1-02-33-12 > CG1-02-33-12. Next base: position 3,391 of record PCYE01000015.1, read on the forward strand.
GAGATGCCAAAAAAGAAATCCAGCAGTATATTGAATGGCCTCTTAAAAATCCAGAATTATTTAAGAAAGTTAATGCTTCTATGCCAAAAGGAATTCTGCTTATTGGACCGCCTGGAAATGGAAAAACAACAATTGCAAAGATAATTGCAAGTCAGACAGAATCCTCTTTTTATGCAGTTTCACCTAAGGATATTAATTCAATGTGGGTGGGAGGGACTGAAAAAAACTGGGGCATGCTTTTTGATAATGCAAGGCATGATGTCAGGAAGGGAAGAAGTGCAATTATTTTTATTGATGAAATAGATGGTTTATACACTTCCAGAGGAGAAATGGATAAATATTCAAGAATATCATTTGGCCAGTTCTGCCAAGAGATGGAAGGCATTTCTGACTTAGAAAATGTTGTGATTATTGGTGCAACAAATCAGTATCAAGATTTGGATTCTGCATTAGTCAGACCAGGCAGGTTCACAAAAAAGATTTATATAGGAAACCCTAACGAAGAAGGAAGAAAAGAAATACTAGAAATTTACACAAGAAAAAAACCAGTATCACCTAATGTTGATTGGAATCACCTGAAAAAGATAACTGAAGGCTATTCTGGTGCTGAATTAAGAGAGTTATGTGATTCTGCTGCTTTTCATTCAATTGAAAGATATTGTGAAAAAAAAGAAATAGAGATTAAAGATGTTAAAGGAGAATTAATAAAAGAGATAATCATTGAAAAGCAGGATTTTGAATTTGCAATGAAAAAAATATCTGATTACAAAAAAGACTGATAATCTTTAATTAAGCTTTTTTATTTCTGGTTTTATGTTAAAATCTTCTGCATACTTTTTAATAATATAAGTATCTGCATCAGGAAATTCCTGGATAATAGAATCAAGGTCCTTGTTCCTGCTATAAGCAACTGCAAATAAGGCAGCTGCCATTGCATTTGTTCCAAAACTTCTTCCATCATAGCTAGGGGTTGTTGTTATCAGATAAGAAACACCTCTTTTTTTAAGCTCTTCAACATCATCTGCAGTTGTTGTGTTTGTAATTATTATTTTTCCTTCGGGGTTTTTAGGCATGTTCTCTTTTATATAAAGAAAGTCTCCTGCAATAATGTCTGCATTGTTTAAATATTTTATATTGCTTTCCTTGAATTCATCTTGTCTTGCACCTGTTGGATATAAATCACGAAAATCTTTTCTTTTTAATACTGCTGAAAGAATAAGGGGGGCTATGAAATTCACCCATTTTAATGAAGGAAGATAAATAGGAACGTGAAGTCCAGAAGCAAAATCACCATACCACATCTTAACACCTGCTTTTTCAAGTGAATCTGCCATAAACCATCTGTCAACGGCACTGGGCATATAACCTCTCTTTCCTTTGAGCAGTATCTTGCTGTTATTCTCAATAAACTCAGCAATGCTCCATTCCAAGGTTTGCTTAAGGATTTTGCCATCAACTATTTTAGTATTAATATTACTAGTGATTTTTTTAACTACTGGTATGTTATAGTCTCTCCCATTTACATATACGCTAAGAGGCAAACCACCAATACTAAAAAAATCAACTTTGCCGTCAAGTTCCATGAATTTTTCTTTCATCAGGTCAGGATTTCCGTCTGTACCAATTCTTTCAACAAGAATCTTTTCCCCTCCTAGCTCTATCTCAACGCTCTTGTCTCTTTTAGAAGAACCCAAGCTTATGCTTACAACACGCTTCATCTTACCCTTTATATAGTCATGATTAATCAAGAATTTAAATATTATGGTAATATAATGGCACCGTTGAAAATCTAAAAATTTATTAACCCAAACAGCCCGAAGGCTGTCTGG
>PCYE01000041.1:0-767 GCA_002762865.1 Candidatus Woesearchaeota archaeon CG10_big_fil_rev_8_21_14_0_10_33_12
TTATTGGCCTCGCAATGTTCTGCCCTTTCTCAGGCTTTAAGAAATTTTTGTATAGGATGATGGGGGCAACTATTGGCAAAAATGTTTACTTTGGCCCGCAGTCCATAATAATAAGCAATAATTACAGGAAAATAAATATTGGCGATAATGTATTTTTCTCATTGGGTGTTGCAATAACAGCAGATGAATTAATAATAGAAAATAATACCCATGTTGGCTATCAGGCATTAATGACAGGAAAGAAAATATCAATTGGAAAGAACTGCAATATTAACAACAGGGCTTTTATTGAGGCATATTATGCTCCTGTGATTATTGAAGATAATGTAACAATAGCAGGCTCTGCAATGATTTCATCGCACGATGGTTCTTTTATGAATGTTCTGGGAAAAGAAATGATAGCAAAGCAAATCACATTAAAAAAGCAGTGCTTCATTGGCAATAATGCGGTCATACTGCCTGGCATAACAATAAATGAAAAGGCCATAGTTGGAGCAGGCGCAGTCGTGACAAAAGATGTTGAAGAAAGAACAATAGTTGTGGGAGTTCCTGCAAAAGAGATAAGGAAAATATAAAGATTATATTCAAAGGGAGGGAAATATGGTATCAAAAAAAGAATTCACAGAAAAAGAGGCCAAAGAAATAGGCCAAAAATTAGGTATAAACTGGAAACAATTTGATGCTGACCAGTTCAGGAAAGGGATGAATGTTGAGCTTGAGCACGGCTTGCGTGACCTAAAGACAAATGTGAGCAACGATGATCCAAT
>PCYE01000041.1:790-5304 GCA_002762865.1 Candidatus Woesearchaeota archaeon CG10_big_fil_rev_8_21_14_0_10_33_12
CCCATCTGAACGAGTTTCCTGACTATTATGACAGGCTCGAAAAAATGGAAAAAGAGGCAGAGGACTTCTGGGAAACAGACTGAAACAATTACTTCCAGAAATTCAGTTAGATATTATTTTAAAGTAGCAAAGAAACTTTTATATTTCCCGATTTTTTACAACATTTTTTATGATATATAAAAGTCCGCCAGTAGGAAGCTTAATCTTCTCTTGTATGGATGGAATAAACGAAGAACTGATAAAAAACAACACAAAGCTTGAGGAAATACTTTACAGCGCACTTAAAGAAGACAATTTCAATATCTTAAAAGAATTAAGACAGGATTTCGACCCCTATGGCCTTACCTTAGTTGCAATACTTGCTGAATCGCATGCTATAATTCATACCTTTCCTGAATATGGATCATTAACTTTTGATCTTTACAGCTGTAGGGGCCTAGTGATGGAAGAAAAGCGTATGATTTTTTCGAAAAAATAGTAAATCCCCGCCGTGTATTCTTGAATATCGCAGAGGTGCCTGCAGACCTTGATTATGTACTAAAGGATGATACTATAGACAAAATAAGGAATATTAATGTAATAAATTTTTTTCCGTGGCAATATAAAACACAATAGTTATATATTATTTCTCCTAAAGTTTAGTATTCTTAATAGAATTTAAGCCATATAATTTTATTCTTATAAGAATATTTCTTTCAGGAATTTTTATATAACTGGTGTTTCTCTTGATGTATATGTCTTATTTAAGTTTTTGAAAATTGGCACATATTTAACAGGAACATTTGTACAATCTAATGAGCTGTAAAGCTTTATGAAATTATTGCAGTGTGAACATAGATTTTAGAAAAAGAATAAAATGAGGGTTACAGGCATAATAAAACAAAAAAAATGGGAAATCATTTCAGTAGAGATAGAGCCTCCTTCAGTTGATGAGGGAATAGAAAAAGTGTATGAAATACTTAATCCTCTTGTAAAAAAAGGAATATGTTATATTAACATAACAAACCATGCAGAAAAGATTGAAAAAAACGGAGATGAATCTTTGTCCTTTCAAATAGAAAGGCCTGGCACCATAGGCGTAGCAGGAGTTATAAAGGAAAAATACAGAGAAAAAGGTGTAATTCCTGTTCCGCATATTATATGCACAGGATTAACAAGGTCTGATATTGAGAGGACTTTAATTGACCTTAATTACTTAGGCATTGAAAATGTAATGGCCTTAAGGGGAGACCCTCCAAAACTAAATGGGAATTTCATGGAATTCAAACCAAAAGAAAACGGCCCTTCTTATGCAAAGGATTTAATTAAGCAGATTGCTGATTTAAGAGAAGGTATTTATACAGGAACAAAGAAGAAAACCAAAATTGATTTTTGCATTGGTGCAGCATGCTATCCAGAGGGTTATTATAAATCACAAGCACTGGATGAAAACATAAACTGGACAAAAGCAAAGGTTGATGCAGGAGCTGATTATCTTGTGACACAGCTATTCTTTGATAATAATTATTATTTAAGGTTTATTGAAGAGGCTGAAAATGCCAAAATAAAGGTTCCAATTATTCCTGGAATCTTTCCTATTTCCCTGTATGCACATCTGGAAAAACTACCAGAGGTTTTTGGATGCTCAATTCCAAAGGAAATTATAGATAAAGTTGAAAAATACAAATATGATGAAGAGGATATAAAAAAAGTTGGAATAGAATGGTGTGTTAAACAATGTCTTAATCTCCTTGAGAAGGGTGCTCCAAGCCTGCATTTTTTTGCAAACAGGGGGGCTCCTATTGAAGAAATTATTAAAGGAGTATATAACCCAAAATAATCTTTTTATTTATTAAAACCAAAATGATTATATATCTCCCTTTCTAAACCTCTTATATGAAAGTCATAAGAACAATTGAATCTTTTTATCCGTATGTTACTGGGCCTGCAAACCAGGCCTTTAAGATATCTGAAAGGCTTTATAAGAAAGGTGTGGAATCTCCTATATTTACAACTGACTTTAATGTAAAGAATGCAAAGGCAAGCGAGTATTTTGGTGATGTTCTTGTAAGAAGGTTTAAGGTTCAAAGAAAAATTATGAAATACTGCTTTACACCTTCAATGAAAAAAGCTTTTGAAAGAGAGGATTTTGATATTATTCACAGCCACAACTACCGCTCCTACCAATCTTCTTTAGGCTATAAAATGGCAAAAAACATGAAAAAGCCTTTTGTGATAAATACTCATGGAAACCTTTTGGCTTACAAAAACTTTAACATGGGCCTTATTTCAAGATTGCCTTATTATCTTTATGATTTGATTACACTAAAAAAAATTGTTAAAAAAGCAGACATTGTTGTTGCTGCAACAAAACAGGAATATAAGGAAGCATTGGAATTTGGGGTTAAAAAAGAAAATCTGAGAACAATCCCAGTCGGGATTAATATTAAGGATTATGAGCCTGCTAAAAAGGATTCTTCTGTTATTAACCTGTTATTTGTTGGAAGAATAGCAAGAAACAGGAATCTGGAGCCAATAATAAAAGCTATGAAACTGTTAAAAGATGTAAAGCTTACAATAGTTGGGGGAGAGGCAAAAAGCTCAGAAACCTCTAAAACCGGCTATGTTGATGAGTTGAAAAACCTTGCAAAAGGGCTTAATATTGAGTTTACAGGCCCAAAATACGGAAAAGAGCTAATCAGCTATTATAAAGAATCAGATATTTTTGTGTACACATCTTTTTATGAAAACTTTGGCCAGACAATTCTTGAAGCTGGTGCTGCAGGGCTTCCTGTAATCTCAACAAAAGTTGGGGTAGCTAATGATATTGTGAAGAATGATAAGACTGGCTTTATTGTTGGGCCGGATAATCCCAAAGAGATTGCAGAATATGTTATAAAGTTATCAGATAAAAACAAAAGGGAATTGTTTGGAAAAAAAATAAGGGATATAGTTAAAAAGAATTTTGACTGGGATAATATTATTGAGAAGTATATTGAGGTTTATGATTCAATAAAATGAATAATTCTAGATGGTTATAACTTGGAAACTCCTTTGAAATAATCTTTTAATTTAGTAATTAATAATGGCCAATCTGGCCGAAGGTTTTTTGGGATATAATGATTAGCAGCATTTGCTATTGATTTTATTTCCGTTTCATTTAGGCTCAGTGCTTCAATAATCTTTTTGGCATAATCTTTATTGACCTTAAAATCAAAGTTTAACAGATTGTATAAATCATAAATATCCTTGCCTTCTTTCCTATGAACAATGCAGTCTAATTTGTGATTTATTAGGGCTTCTTTTTCATAAACATCAAGAAGAGCTGAATCATAGGGCACAAATCCAAAGTTGACAACCTGCTTATGATACTTCTCTGTAATTTTCCTAACATTAAATTCAAGCCTGATTTTATCCTGATGATTTAGGGGGTTAATATAATATAAGTCATACCTTATTGTTGAATGCATTATTCTGGGCTTTGCAATATTAAAATCTTTAATATTTTTAACAATTTTATTAATCTCTTCTATTGCTTGTTTTGACTTTTTATGAGAATTAAAATCAAAGTCTATATCTTCGGAAAAACGCATTTTGCCTATTTTCTTTAAATATATCCTGTTGATAGCAGTACCGCCCTTTAATATTAAGTTTGGAACATTCTGAAGCTGGTATAAAGCATTGCTTAACATCAAGTCCTTTGCAATAAAATTTAATGATAATTCATGCTTAGCAGATAGTTGCCTTAACTCCCTTAAATTCATTGATACCACCATGCAAGTATTATTTTTTTGCCTATATTATCCTGAACTTTCCATTCCCGGCTGTAAATAGAAGGTTTGCTATTATTTTCAAGTTTGACAGGGCATTTTACTTTGCTTTTTAGCTGTTTAATGATATGATTTGAAACTTTATAATTTGTTTCTTTTTTCATTAGATTTAATATGTAACCTGCTTTTTGGCTTAAGCTTTTTGGGGCTTTTTCAAAATATTTTAAAAATTCATCCCAATTGATATCTTTTGCCTCGTAGATTGCTTTTGTCAGGATGCTGTAATTCAAATATTTTATTTTTAAAAAGCAGTCAAACAATGTCTTCTCAACTGTTGAGATTCTTATACCGGTGAATCCAGTGCATAATTCTTTTAATGGCAGATATTTTAAGGTATAATTTTCAAGGCTGATAGTTTTGTATTTTTTTTCGGTTATTATAAAGATTGTAAAATCTTCATATTCTATCAGATTGTAGTATTTTAATGCAGAAGTTAACCCTATGTAGCCAGGATATATTTTTAATGCTAGCTTATAATAATCATCAAGGTTGTTTAAGTTGTAATAAACATCCCTACTTGCCCTTTTTAAATACCCTTTTTTGAACAAGCTATGGAGAATTTTATTTCTGTTGTTTTGCGAAAGATCCGGGAATATTAATTTTAATAATTCATTGTCTATTATATCTTTACTGGAAATATATCCCCAAATCTCCTGCTCTGTCCTGCTTAAGTAGTTGTTTTTATGCATATTCTTACTGAAATAG
>PCYE01000041.1:5373-8959 GCA_002762865.1 Candidatus Woesearchaeota archaeon CG10_big_fil_rev_8_21_14_0_10_33_12
TAAGGGAAATAGTTAAAAAGAATTTTGACTGGGATAATATTATTGAGAAGTATATTGAGGTTTATAATTCAATAAGATAAATAACACATATCAAAAACAAAAGATTTAAATAATATTAAATAATCTTATTTAATATTAAATAAGGTGATTAAGAATGGTATTAAAAACATTTAATGTTGGGGAATCTGTGTATAGAAAGTTCTCTGATTTTTGCAAGGGAAATGGCATTAGCATGAGCAGGCAAATAGACTTTTTCATGAGGTCTGTAGTTGAAGAAGAGCCCGAAGCAAGGGAAGAATACCTTAAAAAACTTGATAGAATCAGGAAACAAAGGACTATTCATATTGGCAGTTTAGAGAACTTTAAAAAGAGATATGGACTAGAATAAAATGTATTCACTTGATACAAAACCTGATGTAGATAAGATATTCTCTAAACTTAGTAAAAAGGATCCAAAACAGCTTCAGATGATTTTTAGGAAAATTGAACAGATTGTTGCAAATCCATATCATTTTAAACCATTAAAAGGGGATATGAAGGGAGCTAGAAGAGTGCATATTGACAAATCTTTTGTTTTGACATATGAAATAGATGAAAAAAACAAAGTCGTAACAATTCTGGATTATAATCATCATGATAATATTTATTAAACCATGATTATGCTTAATGGTAAAAACTATTTATGTATACAGGTAATAAAAAGATTTTTGTAAAATCCAATATATTTAAACTTCTTGCTATTCAGTTATTATACCTCCTGCACAGGTTATCATATTTTTCTCAAAGACAAACCTTCCAAGCTCAGGAACATAGTTAAAGTCATCTATCACAACAGGGCTTAATGTTTTTATAATCATTGTTCCTACCTCATTGTTTCTCAGCATATCAATATCTTCTTTAATCTCTTCAAGTGTTGATGAATTAATCTTTTTTTCTATTTTCTCAATTTTAGCAGAAACTTCCTGTGTAGCCAGTTTTAGGATTATTATTTCATTAATGTTAAAGTCTTTTTTAGACATCCAGAAAACATTTGCTTTTATCCTATCTGTAACCATTGGCAGGTTTCCATTGCATACAATATTCCCTCTTTCAATAAATAACGGGTCTTCTGTTGTTATCCCAATGCTCTCTCCTGCTTCTGCCATTGTAGGCTTTTCAAGGAACTTTTCAACAGATTTAACCTTTGTTTTTGTGTTTTGCGGAAGGATTGTAATTTCATCACCTTGCCTTATTGTTCCTGACTCTATTCTTCCGGAAAATATTCTTTTGTCATCAATCTTATATGCATCCTGTATCGGAAACCTCAACGCCTTGTCAGAGTTCCTTTTCTTTACTTTAAATGTGTCGAGGCAGTTAAGGAATGTTTTTCCTTTGTACCAGACCATTTTTTTTGATTCTTTTGCTATATTTTCTCCATATTTTGCAGCTACAGGGATTGTGTAGGATGGCTTTAGATTGAGTTTTTCAAAGAAAAGGGCAATATCCTGTTTAACTTCATTAAATCTCTCCTCTTTATAATCAGCTAAATCCATCTTGTTTATGAGGACTATAATTTGTTTTAATCCAAGCATGCCAAGGATGTATGCATGCCTTTTTGTCTGCTCTTTTACACCTTCATTTGCATCAATTATTAGTATTGCTGCCTCTGCCTGCGAAGCGCCTGTTATCATGTTTTTTATAAACTCAACATGGCCGGGTGCATCAATTATTACATAGTTTCTTTTAGGTGTCTTAAAGAAAATCTGGCATGTATCAATGGTTATGCCCTGCTCCCTTTCCTCCTGCAAATTGTCCAATATGAATCCAAATTCCATATCTTTGCCAAGGGCCTCGCATGTTTTTTTCACTTCCTCAATCTTATCTTTTGGTAGGCTGTTTGTATCATAAAGCAGCCTTCCGATAAGAGTTGACTTTCCATGGTCCACGTGGCCTACAAAAACTATATCCATATTTTCCATTTTAGTTGGCTATTGTTTGTATTATTGTGAATACTCCAAGGATTAATGTTACTATGCCAATTATAATAGCCAGTGTTCTTGTTTTTATTTTTTTTACTGTTAGTGCTGCAAAAGGCACTGAAATCACAGCACCAATAATTAAGTATGGGGCTAATCTCCAGTCAATAACTGATTTTGTAAGGAAATATGCTGCTACTCCTACTGCGCATGTAAGGCCTTCTGCCAATGATGTTATTCCTACAGCATTTCTTCCTTTTACCCCTGACAAGAGCTGGCCTCCTGTAACTACAGGGCCATAGCCTCCTCCTGACATCCCCTTGTTAAAGGATGCAACAAACCCCAGGCCGAGGATTTTTTTCCAGCTGAATTTATAATTTTTGTTTAATGTAAACAATATCACCACCCCAATAACTGTAACCAATACTCCTATGTAAAGCTTAAGCCAGAATTTAGATATGCTTACTGCTATGAACACAGCAGAAATTGTCCCGATGATGCTGCATGCAGCCAGTACCAATACAACTTTCAGGTGTATTGGAACACCACGGCGAAATGTTTCAGCATATCCAAGCTCTTTTAATCTTTTTATTATGTATTTTATGTTTGTTGACTTTGGCTTGAAGTTGACATTTCCTGCCTTGTGGTGTGTAAAGCCAGCTAAAAGCCCTGTTATCAGTTCTGAAAGAAGAATAGAAGGAACAACCTGCAGAGGATTAAAGCCAAATAGCAATAATAAAGGAGTAAGTATTGTTCCATACCCCATTCCTAAAGTTGAATCTACATATTCAGCTAAGAATGCTACTATCACAATTATTATCCCAACTCCTAAAGCAAGTTCAAATATCATTTTTACATATAACCCAAACTTCTCAGCTTTTGCATCATATAAGCTGATTCTTTGTCCTGTGCACGGCCTGCCCTTTCAGATGTATTTGTTGTTTTAAGCTCATGAATTATCTTGTCTATATTGTCAGCATCTGAATCAATAGGGCTGCAGCAGCATTCGCATCCGATGCTCCTGTAGCGTTTTCCATTCTTTGCAAAGTATAAGTTAGTTATTGGAATATTTTCTCTTTTGATGTATTCCCATATATTTAGTTCAGTCCAGTGCAAAAGCGGATGAACCCTTATATGCTCTTCATCAGACTGCTTTGACTTGAACTGGTCCCACAGCTCTGGGGGCTGGTTTTTGTAATCCCATTTAAACTCCTGATTTCTTGGAGAGAAGTAACGCTCTTTGGATCTTATTCCATGCTCATCTCTTCTTATTCCCAATAATAATGCCTTAAATTTGTATTTGTCTATTGTCTGCTTTAATGCCTCTGTCTTTAATGCAGTGCAGCATGCAAGCTTATTTTTTGGGCCCATGCCTGCCTTTATTACCTCTTCGTTTCTTCCGATTATCAGGTTTAATTCCCATTTTTTTGCATAGGTATCACGCCATTCTATCATTTTTTTGAATTTATAGCTTGTGTCAATATGTATTATTGGAAATGGGATTTTTCCGAAGAAGGCTTTTCTGCAGAGCCACAATAATGTTGAGGAATCTTTTCCTATTGACCAGAGCATTGCAATGTCATGAAACTGCTTATATGCTTCTCTTATTATGTAGATGCTTTTGCTTTCAA
>PCYE01000040.1 GCA_002762865.1 Candidatus Woesearchaeota archaeon CG10_big_fil_rev_8_21_14_0_10_33_12
AGCAAATAACCTGCACTCCAAACTGGCAACAATGTTCTGATTGGTCTGCATGTGTAAATAACCAGCAGACAAGAACGTGCACAGATTCAAATAACTGCAATGTTTTAACAGGAAGACCTGCGCTAGTGCAGGCATGCAATGCGCAATGCACTGAAAACTGGCAGTGCTCACAATGGTCTGAATGCAAGGATAATGAGCAGACAAGAAGCTGTGAGGACCTAAACAAATGCGGAACTTCCTTGAATAAACCCAATTTAATCCAATCCTGCACAGAAGAGGAAACTAAGACTTCAGGCACTGGAATTTCTGAAAAGATAAAAAGCCTTACAAAAACAGGCGAAGAAAATATTTCTGCAATAAAGGTGCTGGTAGAGTACAAGGGTGGATTGCCTATTGCCTTGGTCGTTGCCTTGGTCATACTAATTATTTTTGTGATAGTATACAAAAAGGAATACATAAAGCCAAAGGGGGATTTGGGCGAGAAAAAACAGGCATTCAAAATAAGGCCAGTAAAGGTAACTGATCTACTAATGGAAGTCATTAATTCTTTGGATATTGATGAAAGGGTTATTGCAAATAAGCTCATAGAGGGAGAGGGAATAGAACAAGAAGAATTGAGAAAGGAGTTAGGAATGCAAAAGACAAGATTTGAGATTGCACTAGAGAAGCTTGAGAGAAGGCAGATAATAAAAGAAAGAGAAGGAGACAATCCAAGAATATTCTTCAATGAATGGCTGAAATAGAAAGTTTTATATATAAGATATATCTTATTTATCTTGTAAATAAAATAGAGGGAGGATTAAAATGGTTGAAGCAATAGATATGGGTACAGTTAGTGCAAGAGGGCAGGTGGCGATACCTATTACTATAAGGGAGAAAATGCATTTAAAGGAAGGAGAAAAGGTGCTTTTCTTTTTAGAAGATGGTTCTCTTTTAATTAAGAAAGTAGAAAGCCTTTCGTGGGCAGAGATAACAAAACCGCTAAGAGAAGCACATAAGAAAATAAAGGAAGAGGAAGTTCCAGAACTGATGCATAGATTGCGTAAACAAAAGAGATGAATTGTTATGAGATTAGTTCTCGATACAAATGTTTTAGTTAGTGGAACATTCTGGACAGGTTCTAGCTTTAAGGTTATCTCTCTAATAGACCAAGATAAAGTATTATTTATAGTAAGTCCAGCTATATTAAGCGAGTATGATAGAATTCTACATTCTGATGAAATACTGGATAAAACAACATTATATCAACAAACAAGAATCAAAGCAATTCACAAGCTCTTGAGTAAAGCGTTAATTGTTGATCCAAAGCAAAAATTTAATGTAGCTAATGGAGATCCTGATGATAATAAATTTTTAGAGGCAGCTATAGAAGGTAAAGCAGATTACATAATTAGCAAAGATAAACATTTGTTAAATATAAAGATATTTAAAGATATACCGATATTGACACCAGAACAATTTCTTAATATTCTTCAATGAATGGCTAAAATAACCCCATCCCATTTCCGAGACCTGATTTCCTATGGAACCAGGAGCATAAGCCCTATAACCTTCAAATTCAGCAATTTCCTAAATCAAAACAGAATCGAGACCTAAATTTTCAGAAATACAAGATATATATACAGTTGTTGTGAATATTCTAAAATGAGATATTCTCTTCTAAAAGAGCAGGTGTTAATTTAGAGTTAGGAGTTAACAGGCGGTTAGATTTGATAAGATTAAGTAATAAACACTATTAATTTCCAATCATTTTGTTTTTATTTTAGCAATCACAGGATTATGATCTGAAATATCACGATTTATACATTCCACTTCAGTCATCTTGAACTTGTCTTTATGCACTATTACATAGTCTAATGTGATAGGAATTTTATCATGAGAAAACTTTGTTGGCATAAAAGACTTATAAGGTTTAATCAAATAAGAAATTTCATAATCTTTTTCTGCAATTTCTTTTAGGGCTTCTATTAATTTTATATTAAAATCTCCTGCAATTATTGGTTTTATTTTTCTTTCTTTACACCATTTCAAAGTATGTTTTAAATGTTCTTTTGAACCCTTATTTGTGTTTTCAAAATGAACATTAATTAAGTCAATATCTCCATTAGGTGTTTTTATAATTACATGCATAAAACCAAATTTTTTATTTTTCTTAACAGGAGGCAGAATAATTACTTCTGAATGTTTGATAGGGTACTTTGATAAAATCCCAAAACATAGTACATATTCCAGTCAATAGGTTTATCGTGCCATTTTTCCATTTCCATAAGTTTTCCAAATGTTAAGTTTGGATATTGGACTTGCTCATTTATTTCTTCAATTTGATTTTGCCATTTATCTCTTAGTCTTTCGTCATAAGCAGCTTCTTGGAAAAAAACAATATCTGCATCCTCCTCTTTTAGAAAATTAATTACTTTTTCCTTCCTATTTTCCCATTCATAATATCTCCAGATATTTGTTGTTAAAACTTTTAGTTCCATTATTTTAAGGGTAAATTTGTGTTTATTTAAATCTGATGATTTGCCGCTTCTTTTTTATGTTCATCAAATTTCAAGAGTCACGTGCAATTTGATAACCAAAATAAATTCTCTGTTTTATAACACCTGATGTTTACTTTACAGCTCACGAAATTATTTTATTTATAAATGTATATAGAAAAGTTTAAATATAACCTACAATTTATGCAAGAAAAATTTGGAGGGATAAATAATGAAGATATTAAAAATACAAGAAGATGATGATATATTTGGTGGAGAACCAGAAGATGACGAAAGCACAGATGATACTGAAGAAGAGAGTGATTATTAACTCCACTTTATTTTTTTATTAAGTATTTTGATGCTGTAACTCCAAGACCGCGTGTTGCACTTATTGAAATTCCAGAGGGAAGCATAACATCAAGGAAAGGCTCTGAATCCAATCTTTTATTTGATAATGCTGCAAATTTATTGATTAGCATATCTATGTCTTTTTCACTATCATACTTTATTTTTGTTTCTATTTTTTCATCATTGTAAGTCAGGTAAATGGTCTTGTCAACGCCATCGCAGTAAATTTCCCTTATGTTTTTATCCTTAAGCATAGAATCAATTATGCCAAACCCTAAGATATCCCTTACCAAATAATACCTCAGCCTTTCATAATAATCGTCATTAATTTTAATATTGTACTTGCTATATATTTTTTGAATTAAATCATAAAGATATTTCTTATCGTCAGCAAGCTTTGGATTTTTTATTAGCTTGTCTTTTAGCTCGTCCTTAAGCCTAGAAATTGCAGTTAAATCGATTTCGGAAAGATTTGGCTCATCAAGGTAGTAAGTATTATCCAAAAGATGGGCTTTGACTATTATTTTATTGTCTTTTGTAACAACTAGTGGGTATTCTGGAAATTTTGGGGAAGGGGTGATTAGTGGCTTAAGAATAACTGGCTTTGGAATCTCAAGTTTTTTTGGCAATGGCTTTGGCTTTTTCCTTGGCTTTTCTATTATTTCTGGCTTTATTGCTTCCTTTGGCTTTACCTTTTCTTCGCCCACCGCAAACAGGGCTGTTACAAATTTTCTCAGAAATATGGTATTTGGATCGTAAGTCTTTGGCTTTTCTTCTGCTACCTGTGATATTTTCTCGAGCTCTTCTAAATTCTGTTCCTTTTCCAAATTAAAAAAAAATTCTATTTCTTCCATGCTAATACTTGTATTCAGTTAATGGCTTGGGGGGTATTCTTTCAAGCCCTGTTTTTGTCCTAACATATTGCTCAAGAAGTATAAGGCCCTTAGCAATGTTTTTATTCTGCTCAAGCAGGGAATTTAGTTTTGCTGATAAGGCTATAATCTCCTCGTCTGTTGTTTTAACTTCTTTTACCTGTTTGGCTGCCCCTTCAAATAAACCAACTAAATTTTTAACGTCTTTAGCTAAGTTATTTATGCTAGAAATAAGATCTACTATTTTTGACTGCAAGGCTATGTTGTTTTGTATCAATTGCTTGGTAAGATTTACAGTCTCTTTTTTTTGTTCTAGACCTTTTTTAACAGAACTCTTTACCTCTTTTTGCATGTTATTAGAAAATAAGACTGATATAAAAATGTTTCTAAGCCCAAAAACTGGCTATTTTAAGGGTGTAGGCAAGAATAAGCCATCTTTTGTTGAACCCCTTGCGGAAGGTTCATCCTAACATTGTACTAAGCGTCTTTACAGACTTGCACCAGCTGGTACTCGCCGTTTCAACGCATCCTTTAAGGACGTCAAAGGGTTAACTCGCATCTCTTCGCAGAGTGCTTCACCATTATCATTCCCTATCTTAAAGGCCGTGCCGTTTCTGAGCGGTTGACTTCCATTTCTGAAAATAAGGAATAAGATGGTTAGATGCTTAATCCCTATCAGCTGCCTTTTTATTAAAAGGCAAAAATGGTGGACGGACTTTCCTCAGGCTATTTTAAAGGGCAATTATGATAAACACAAAGGCCCTGAAGCCCGGAGTTAGGTTGCTTGCCTACGTGTACCTAGGTTTATTCTATATTTATAAAGCTTTTTGTTTTGTTATTTAATAGTAGATACAAACGATAAGTTTATATAGTATTATATATTTAAAACTCAAGAAATAAGGGGGTTAAATGATGGATAAAATTTCATACAAATCAGAAAAACTAGAATCGAGTGGGTGGTTAAATAATATGTATATGCCAACAAATAAGTCTTATGCTCCTGAGCTGGAGTTGATGTGTGCTGTTTTAGAACTTGCTGTTAAAGACTACAAAACTCTTCCAAAAAGAAGTTATGGATTCAAAAAAGCAAGAAATTATCTTTTCAAATCAAATAACGATTCTGATTGTGTATTCTCTTTTGAAAGCATATGCAGTCATTTAAATTTAAATCCTGGCTTTGTTAGGACAGCATTAGAGAACATGACTAAAAGGGAGTTTATTGAGCTTAAAAATAAAAGTAAATTCAAAACAGTAGGGCATGAAGATATGGATATTGAAATCCAAGATGAGCCTAGTTTAGTTTGATTCTAAGTCTTTTTATATATAGTTACCACTTTATAATAGACACAAAACGAAAGATTTATATATTAGTTAGTTATATTAAAAGTATATCACCTCTTTTTCCCGAGCGAGACTTCAGCAATGGAGTCTTGCTTAGGGTTTAATATTCTGCATCATTTTGCATAATAAAATGA
>PCYE01000006.1:0-22296 GCA_002762865.1 Candidatus Woesearchaeota archaeon CG10_big_fil_rev_8_21_14_0_10_33_12
TTTTAATTCCTCAGTTAGTTTCAATCGGGAGAAAGGGCTAAAAAATAGAAGGGGGCAGTTGCATAATCATTTCTTGATTATCTTTTCAAGATTTATCCTGTGTTTCTCAAATGTATCTTTCACAAATGTATAATGTACGTGCATTCCCTTTTTTTCAGAGTTAAGTATTCCTGCATCAACCAATAATTTTAAGTGTTTAGACACCGCTGGTTGAGAAATATTAAGATTTCTGACAATTGCATGTACGCACAAACTAGTCTTAGAAAGTAATTCAATAATTTTAAGTCTATTTGAATCCCCTAACATCTTTGCAATCTTGACAGTTTCTTCTATTAAAGTATTTGTCATAAAAGGCATATAACTTAATGACTATTTATTTATTTGCTTTTTTCATATTTAATTGCATTTACTGGACAAGAATCAAGGCATTCTAAACATAAAAGACAATTCTTCTTATCAAAATTCAATTTTTCATCAATAGCAAGTCCGGGACAAATATTTCGGCACTTTTTACAATTGATACACCCTACTTCTTTATTGACCTGCATTCTTGAAAATCTTCCCGTAAGTGAAAAAAGCATTCCCCACGGACATAAATACCTATGCCAAGTTCTTGCATCAAATAGTATTGTAGCAAATAATCCTATTCCCATGATTAATAAGGGAAGAGGAAAGTCTTTACCCTGCTTCATCAATAGTATCTTAAAGACAAAACCAATTATGAAAAGAATAAAGAAAGAGTATCTTAGTATGTCATTCTTGAAAAAGTCATTAATTTCTTTATTTTTGAATCCCAGTTTCCTCTTTATTCTGTCAATAGGACTAATAATAGTATTAATTGGACATATCCACCCACAATAAAATCTTCCAAAGAAAAAAGACCCAACTAGAAACAAGAATACTATTCCCATCCAAAGTTTATTATTTTCTAAAATTAACAAACTAAAAAAAATTAGCAAAAATAAAAATTGGATTCCTTTTCTGATCTTCTGCATTTTATTTTTCATTACAGATGCAGTTTCCTTTAAAGCAGTTTTTTCCTTCTTTGGTTCTTTTGATAATAATTTCAGAACCATTATCTTCAATTGTTCCAATTTCCTTTCCTTTGCATACTATTTTACATTCTCCACACATTTTTATTACCTCCCGAGTAATTTAATAATATAATTATATAGTTATATTGTTATATATTTAAACCTTTCGTTTGTTATGCAACTGCCCCTTGATTCTTGTTCTTGATGTATTGCATTCGCTCATCTGATAGAACGCCCTCTCTCCCGACTTTTCGGACGAAATTTGACCCCACGTTGTAGGGTCAAAGAAACTAACAGGAATTCCGATGTTGAGGCGAAATTTTTTGCCAGTAGTTGAAAATAGAACTAAAGAAATTGAAAAAGCAAAAAACTTACCCTCTCCCCACTCCTATCTTCTAAAAAATCTAATAATCGTTCGTAGGGGTCGGTCGCCTAACAGGAATTCCTTTGTTATGCTCAATTTGCCCCTCGCTACAAAATGAAGAACGAACGAAGTCCCACCGCACTATAATTAAAACTACAAAAAAGAAATAGAAAAAATAATCTTTTTATTAACCCAATATAGTTTTATTTCTCTTTATTCGCCCACTTCTTTTTTAACTTCTTCTTTTCCCTTTTCAAGCTCTTGGACTTGCTCTTCATCCCTATTAAGAAGCAATCTTTGGAACTCCCCCATATGGGTTTTTTCTTCCTTGGCGATATCCAATAACATCTTTTTAATATTGATATCTTTTGCAAATGCAGCCATCTGTTCGTACATATTTATTGCATCTAATTCTGCAATAATTCCTGCCCTTATTATCTCTTTATCGATTATCTCTTTGCTAACCTTTTCTAGATTTATAGGTATTTGCGACATCATTTTATTCCCCTCTTGTTTTATAATTTATTTTATCTAATAATTATTATTAGATGATATTAATTAATATTTAAATCCTTTGTTTAATTGGTGCGGTGGGACTTCTAAAATATAGTCTGCTTCGCAGAAATGAATAATAAACGCTCGGAGGCAAACTTTTCGGACGAAATCCGCCAGAACTTCGTAACTGACGGAGAGCATAACAGGAATTCCTCAGTTATACGCAATTAATGCTCGGAAAAATCAGGGAATATATTTCGAGAATTCCATATTAAATGCAGTATGTAATAAAAGATAATCAGATTGAGAAGTGTTTACTCTATTTTGATCTATTAATTTTTGAATTGGTTCTGGTAAAAAATCTATCCTTATCACAGCATTTTGAAAAAAGGCTCTTTTGCCTACTTCACAAGGAGCTACAGTTTCATTTGTCATAAATGATTTAAAATACTGAACCACCTTTCCAATTACTTCATCATCTAAATATGTCGGCTTAACCTATTAGGAATAATAACTTACTTATAAATATTTTCCTCTTTTGATTTTTCCTGCGCCTTAACTATCCTCCCATACTCCGTATGGGTCGGTGCGCATAACAGGGCTTACCCAATGTTAAATTCAATTTTTGAATTACATTAAGAAAAATTTTTGGACGTCAGCCGTCCAGGAAAAAAATATTACCCAATTAATCCGATGATATAATACACAAATAAATAAAATGTTACAAACAGCAACACTATTATTTGTGTTATATCAAATGAATCAAATTTCATTCTAGTATTTGATAGTGAAGCTTAATATTAAAATTTTTCTATTTAAATGCAATTCAAAAACTCTGCGGACGCAGTTTTCCCACACTTCGTATGGGAAAAGAACTTAACAGCAATTGCTCAGTTAGTTTCAATTACTGAACAACACCTTTTTATATAAGAACAACCTAAGTACCTTTGGTGGTAAAAATAGTAAATGACAAATATTTATTAAAATCTAAAATTTATGAAGTAGGATCAAATCACCATTGGTGCAATCCTGAACAGTTAAAAGAATTTGCTGACGCTTGTCTTCTTGAATTGCACATGGAACTTCCACAAATGGAACTTCCAAGTCCATTGCCAAAGTATTATACTTCTAATGTTTCTCGTGAAATTAGGCGTGCGGAATTCATCGGCAACGCGGTTTCTAGTTTTGTATTATACTTAGACAAAGAAGCAGCAAACGCTTATGGGATTCCATGGAATGGCACACATAAAGATGTAGAAAGAATAAAAAAAGATTTAAAAGGAAGGACATTTATTTTAAACAAAGGACTAGAACAATTAGTTGATGTCGTTCGGTAACTTTCTCCTCATTTCATTCGTCGAACCTTTCCAAGTATTCAGGGGAAACTAACAAAAACTCCGACTTTACTGAAAATTAACTTAAGTTAATCAAACCTCATAATCCTGTCTTTATAGTCTTTTTTGGCCAATAGCACAACCCTGCTCTCTTTTTTCTCATCAATTATTTTATAGCCTGAAAGTTCTGCAACCTTTTCTGCAAACTCTTTTACCTCTTCATGAAGCGGCATATTACTTTCAAGCAACCTTTTCCTTGATGAGCCAACAAACATATATGCTTTAAGCTCAACAAACATTGGGCCTGCTTTTTTTATTAAGCCAGCATAAGCTTTTTCATCCTTCATATTTATTCCCTTGATTAAGGTTATCCTGATTACTGTTCTTGTTTTTAATTCAGGCATTAATTCAAGTGTTTTATTCAGGCGTTTCCATCCATCCTTAAAGCACGACTTGTTAAATTTCTTAAAATCCTGTTCATTTGTTGCACTAACTGAAACATAAAGCTGTGTAGGCAGTTCTTTTAATGATTTAATAATATCAGGAAACTGTCCGTTTGTAACAAGAAAGGTTGTTTTTCCTAATTTATGCAGTTCTGAAATCAATTCGCTAAGTTTTGGATAAATGGTTGGCTCCCCTGTAAGTGAGATTGCAAAATGCATTGGCTCCTGCGCTTGATTAAGCTTTTTCCTATTTGCTTTTTCATTTCCAAAAAAACCATTAAGAAGCTTTCTCTGGCATAAAATCGATTTTTTTATTATCTCTTCTGGCTCATCTAAAATGCCATTCATCTTAACTCCGGCAGTATACTCCATCTCACGCCAGCAATGAATGCACTGGTTTGTGCAAAATCCTACAGAAGGCGTCATCTGGCAGCATAAATGGGCTCTTATGCCATAAAACTTTTCCTTGTAACAAACATTTTCATCTAATAATGACTTCTTTGTCCATGTGCAGATTTTGACAGCAGAGTGCTCTCCGCTAAAGCAATAGTGCTGTTTTTCCAGAAGTGCCTTAAGCTCAGGGCTTATTTTTGTTATCTCCCCCATAAAGCAGGCTAAAAGAGAATTATATAAAAACCTTTCTTTAAAAATGACTTTGTGCATTAAGCGCTTTATATGCAAATAGTAAGTCAATTATAGCAATTTATTTATACTTATTGTAGAATAATAAGCATTTGCTAACATGAAAACATTGTTTAATAACCAAATATTCAGGAACATTTTGTCTGCTCTGGCTGTTGCCTTTTTTGGTTTTATCCTGTTAAATCTTACATTCCTCTTTGACTTCCTAGTCTCACATTGGCAATTTATACTCTAACCGGAGGGGAAATTTAGAATGGAAAAAAAGATTGGCAGATTTGTGTATTGGACCCCAAGAATATTATCTATTTTATTTCTGATATTCTTAGCATTGATGTCATTGGATGTTTTTGATATGAAATTGGGTTTTTGGGGAACAATCATTGGATTATTTATGCACAACATTCCTGTATTTATTCTGACAATCCTCCTGATAATCTCTTGGAAACATGAAATTGTGGGAGGGATTGCTTTTATACTGGCAGGGATTTTATATATTGCAATCCTTTTAATGAATGCTGTTAAAACAGGTTTTAAAGTGTATTACTTAGCATGGGCTGTGCAGATTTCCGGAATTGCTTTTTTTATAGGGATTATGTTTCTTGTTGGTTGGTTCAAAAAGAGAAAAAGTGTAAAAAAATCATTGCTTTAACTTACTTTTCACACAAAGCCTTTAAAAACCAAAATTATATAAATCTCCTTTCTGTTCTAAAAATAATGGGTTTTAAAACAGCGCTAAAAAAGTTAAAAGAAAGCAGTGAATTCAAAAAATGGATTTCTAAGAATAAAAAATCATATTTAACATATGCATTTACAATGATTGAAAACTCAGAAAAAAGTGAATGGCAGATTGGCTATTATGACAAAAAAATGGATAAAGTTACAGTTTTTACTATAAACAACAATATTGAAATCAATCCAGAGCAGGATATATTCAAAAAACCAGGAACAGCTGTAAAAAAGGTTAACCTAAAAAATGTTAAATTTAGCTTAGATAAGGTATTGAAAAAAGCTCAAACTATTAAAGAGAAAGAATATTCTAAAGAGGTTGTAACAAAAACAATAGCTATCCTGCAGAATATTGAGCTTGGCCAGCTGTGGAACTTAACACTTATCACCAGCTCTTTAAATACTATAAACATAAAAATAGATGCAAAAACAGGCAAGACTATCAAGCATGAACTAGTATCATTATTCCAGTTCAAAGCTAGTTAAATTACCACTTAAATAAAACAAAAGCTAATGTTTTCTTGTGGAAAAATAGAGTTGTTTCTCATGGAAATAAGTGTTATTTCTCATGGAAAACAGTTTTTTCAACTGGAGTACTTTCATTAAAAAACCTAAATAGAGCCTTAAAAAGAAAAATAAACCATTATTAATATTTCTTTTCCATTAGAACAATAATTGTTTTGATTATATACTTTTAATCTTAACTTAATTTAAATATGAGTTGTGTTTCTTATTTTACCTTGCTCTTTAATTTTTAAAATCAAAAAGGAGGGATATGCTTGTTAGAAAACCTAATGATAAAAATAAATAAAATAAAAGAAAACGCAATTCTGCCGCATTATGCTCATGAAGGTGATGCAGGGGTTGACCTTTATTCAGCAGAGAACTATGTCCTTAGGCCAGGCCAAATAACCTTAGTTAGTACAGGGATAAAGCTAGCAATTCCAAAAGGATATGAAGCGCAGATAAGGCCTAAATCAGGGCTTGCATTAAACCATGGAATTTCTGTATGCAACAGTCCTGGAACAATTGATTCTGGATATCGTGGAGAGATTGGTGTTATAGCAATCAATCACAGCAAGGAAGAATTTAAGATAGAAAAAGGAACAAAGATTGCACAGATGGTTTTCAACAAGATAGAAAAGGCAGAATTTGAAGAGGTCAAAGACCTTGATAATACAAAACGCGGCCAAAACGGTTTTGGAAGCACAGGACTAAATTAAGGAGTTAATAAATGGAAAATAATAATAACCACACTAAGACACAGCTCATGACTTCTTTTGGTGACCTTGTTGAGCTGAGGGAAGAGAAGATAAGAAATTCATTAATAAAGGAAACCTCTATTTCAGAAGAAAATGCAAAAAAAATTGCTCATGAAGCCTATAATGAATTAATAAAACTCGACATACCAAAAACAACAAATATTGTGAGAGAAATTGTATGCATGAAGCTCCTTGAATCAAATCTTCTCAATGAAAACAAGGAATATTCAAGGCTTGGGATGTCTGTTTCTGATGTCAAAGAGGTTATCTTCAAAAAGTCAAAAGAGAACGCAAATACAAACTATAACTTACAGGCAATACATAAAAGACTGGCAGATTCTATTTCTGCACAATATGCCTTATCTTATCTTTTGCCAAAAGAGGCTTCAAGAGCACATATGAAAGGAGAGATCCATATCCATGACCTGGATTATTTCCCAACAAGGCCCTTTTGTTTTGAGCATGACATAAGATTCTTCCTTAGGCAGGGATTTATGTCAGATGGAAGGGGAATCCATACAGCTGTTTCCGGGCCAGCCAAGTCACTAGAGGTTGCTATGATACATGCTGCAAGGGTTTTATTGCTGAGCTCGACATATTTTTCTGGCGGCCAGGGATATGATGCATTAAATCTTTTTTTAGCTCCTTATGCAAAAGGCCTTGAATACAAAAAAATAAAGCAGGCTGTTCAGGCATTTGTCTATGAGCTTGACCAGCTTAATATTGTCAAGGGAGGACAGACGCCATTCACATCAGCAAGCTTTGAGTTTAATATTCCATCTTACCTAAAGGATATTCCAGTGGTTCTGCCCGGAGGCAAAATAACAGAAAAGGAGTCATACTCTGATTATATTGATGAGTCAAGGAAAATAATAAAGGCTTTTACAGAGATTATGATGGGTGGAGACTATACTGGAAAGGCATTTCATTTTCCAAAACCAGAATACAAGGTAAGGAGGGAAACACTTAAAGACAGCTCTGCAGATGAGATTTTGCTTGATGTTCATAAGCTTGTTGCAAAATATGGCTCTCCCTATTTCCTTAACATGGCCGCCCCATACATGCCTGAGGCGCTGCAAAGCCAGTGCTGCAGATATTTTCTAAGGCCAGATGGTGATTTCTGGGAGGAGATAAAAACAGGAAATGTCCGCTCAGGCTCTCTGCAGACAGTAACAATAAATCTGCCAAATATCAGCTATAATGCAAAGGATGAATCAAAGGTTTATGAACTGATTGATGAAAGGATTAACATGACAAAGGATATATTCAATGTAAAGAGAAAATGCATTAAAGATGTTATGAAAAGCGGATATGCGTCATTTCTTTCAATGGATTGTTATGGCAAGCCGTATTACAAATTAGACCAGGCAACAAATTCAGTTGGATTTATAGGACTTAATGAGATGGTTAAAAAAATAACAGGCAATGAAATGCATGAATCAAAGGACTCCTGGAAATTTGCATTAAAGATAATTAAATATATGTCAGATATTGTTGATAAAAAAAAAGAGGAAACAGGGCAAAGGTGGGGGATGGTACAGACTCCGGCTGAGTCAGCAACATTCAGGCTTGCCAGCTTTGACTTAGGTGAATATAAGAATGAGGCTGTTGTTCAAGGAGATAAAAAAACAGGGGATGTTTATTACACAAACTCATCTCATGTTAATTATTCAGCAGATATTCCATTATTTAAAAGGCTTGAAATAGACTCCTCATTTCATCCATTGGTTCAGGGAGGTGCAATATCACACATATTTTTGGGTGAGAATAATCCAGACCCAGATGCTCTGTTAAAGCTAACAAGAAGAATATGCTCCAATACATTAACATCATACTTTGCATATACAAAAGATATGACTTATTGCAACTCATGCAAAAGAACACTTAGCGGAGTTTATGAAAAATGCCCCAATTGTGGGGCAAGTGGTGATGATATTCAGTGGTATTCAAGGGTAACAGGATATTACACGCCTGTTAAGTCATGGAACAAGGGCAAGTTAAGAGAATTCATGGACAGGCATAAATATAATTTAAAAGGTGTATAAAAGTGAAGTTAATATTATTTACAGGAATACATTGTCCAAGGTGCCCTCAGGCAAGAAAGGTTGTAAGACAAGTAGCAAAAGAGCTTGGCTGGATTGAAGGAAAAGATTTTGTTGAAAAGCTTATTGATGGCCAGGATTTAAAAACTCCATCTATTGCTGAATTTGAAGGCAGCAAAATGCATATTGTTTCCTCTGAGGATGAAATAATCGCAAGCAATATTCCAGCAGCCATAGGTAGAAAAGACCTAACAGTTGAGGCATTGATGTACCAGATTGCATCAACCCCAGCTATTGTAATAGATGAGATGGCGGTTTTCAAGGGAGAGGTTCCATCAAAGGATGAGCTTCTAAAAGAAATAAAAAAGGTGGAAGAATGAAGAATGGCATAAAATATAAAACAGCAAAGAAAAACACAAAATTATTTGAGTTCATCGATGAAGAAAAAATTGAAAAATTATCTAAAGATAAAAAAAGTTAGGGGTTTAAATGCAGGCGTATGTTGGCGGGATAATTCCTTTATCAACAGTTGATTGGCCAGCTAATGTTTGCACAGTAATTTTTTTTTCAGGATGTGACTTCAAGTGTTGCTATTGCTACAATAAGGATTTTATAGACTTCAAAGAGGAATTCTTAAAAGACTTAAAGGACATTAAAAAAGAGATAATAAAAAATTCTGGTTTTATTGATGCTGTTCTTTTTTCAGGAGGCGAGGCATGCCTTCAAAGGCAGGCATTACTAACCCTGGCAAGATTTGCAAAAAAATTTGGCTTAAAGGTTGGAATTGAAACAAATGGCTCAAAGCCCTATTCAATAAAATCATTAGTAAATGAAGATCTCCTGGATTTTATTGCTTTAGATATAAAAGCTCCTTTTAAAAAAGAGATTTTCGAAAAAGTTACGCAGTCAGGGACTTTTTTTAAGAGACCAGAAGATATTATTAAGGATATTAAACAAACAATAGGAATATTAAAGAAAAATCAAGATAAAATCCAGATAGAGTTGAGAACAACTGTTGTTCCAGGGCTTATGTTCAGAAAAAATGATATTCTAGAGATAGCTAAAGAGATTAATGGGTTAAACTGCAGATGGACCTTGCAGCAATTTATATCTAATAAAGGAACACTTGATCCAAAGCTGAGTAATATAGAATCACCAACAAAAAAATTCTTAGAAAACCTAAAAAAAGAATGCCAAAAAAAATACAGCAAACTAAGGATTGATATTAAAGCGTAATGATTTAGTTTTTTTCAAGAAAATCTTCCCATATTTTAATTGCTTCTTCTTCTGTTTCTTCAACTGTTTTTGGAAAGTTTGTATTGAGGTAAACAACCTTTGAGCCATGATTTTCAAACAGATTTTTCAACCACTGGCTGTTGTACCTTTGCTCAACCCTTCTCTGAAAGTTTATCTCCTCAAAAATAGCTTTGTCCTGTTTTTGCCTCTGGCTGAGCCTTTGCATAACTGTTTCCGGAGCAACCTGTGCTATTATCAATAGATTAGGGGAATTCTGCAATGCAAGCTTATTGCCTGGCAGCCTCATAATCTCTGTTAATGGTATATTGCCCTGGACAGGCTGGTAAATAATAGAACTTATAACTCCCCTTTCCTGAAAAACATATTTCCCCTGTTTTAAAGCAGGGATAATAACCCTTTTGTAAAGTATTTCCCTATCAAGGGAAAATGCATGTGCTGTAGATGTTATTGAATACTGGCGGTTGTTTTTTCTTACTATTTCCTCTCTTAATGCACTGCCAATCCAGCAATAGCTCATCTCACAGGAAACAATTACATCAAAGCCATTTATCTCTTCAGGCTCTGGAAACCTGTTTTTTTCCTTGCAATATGCCCTCAGATCAAATACCTTAAGATGTTTTTGCTCAGCCCATTTTTGCAGGGCATTGACAATAACCCCCTTGCCAGAACCGTCAAGGCCGTCAACCATTACAAACCTTTTCTGCATATTTATGATATTGCAAGATGCTTATTTAAATCTTTTGAAAATTAAGAATTCTATATTTTTTATCTAGAGGCATCTGCCTGTCTTTCCATGTCAAGCTTCTTTTTAATTGCATTTGATGAATTGCTCAACTGGTAAGCAGCTATTATTTCGTCAGCAAGTGCATTTACTGCATCTTTCTTTGAGTTGAATGATTTTGTAAAAGCGCCCTGGACAATATACCTTAATGTAATATCAACTCTCCTCTGAGGCGCACATTCAATAGCTTTTGGGTATCTTGCCCCCCCATATTCTATTGTTATTATTTCTTCCCTTGGAGCTGCATTTTCCAGTGCCTTGACAAAAACAGCGATTGGGTTCTGTTTTGTCCTGTTTTCAATGACTTTAAATGTTTCCTCTACAAGAGAATATGCCTTCTGTGCCTTGCCTGTTGACCTGTATGATGTAATAAAATGCTTTTTGCCCTTGTGCCCCGGTATCATCAACTTGTTGATTAATCTTTCAACAATAAATGTCTTTGACTTATAGAATCTGGCTCCAGCATATCTTGCGCCTGTTTTTGGTATTATTTTTGGCTCTAGATTAATGTATCTCTTTAATCCAGGATCCTGTACAGTTATTCCCTTTACGCTCCACCTATTAAATGCCTTTATATCTTCCATTTTAATACCTGTTCTATAAAGTGGGATTTGAGTTCATATTTAAAGCTTTCTGTGATTATATTAAAAATTAAAGTGAAAGAAGAAATAAAAATTCTTATGAACATAACTTTGTCATGTAGCCTGATTCAGGATTTGTATTAATTATATACTCATTAGAATACTGGACTTTGTTAAGAACAGTCATATTAAATTTTAGCCTAAACAGATAAACCTTATTTTCCTCAAGATTAAAGTCGGCGCCACCAGTACATTTATCGCAGATTTCAAAGTACTTGTATTCCTCAAATAACCCATCCATACTAAAAATTTCCCTGTATTCCTGGTTAATGTCCTCTTTAACTTCAAATGTAACATCTTTTGGAAGAACACCTGTCTTGAAATAAACAAAGCCACCATTTTTTCCTTTTATACAGGCTGGCTTTAATGTAACATTAATTATTGATGTACCTTCCTCATTGGTTAAGATTGGCTCAAAACCTGCATTTAAGCTTGTTTCCTGTTCTTTAGAACATTCATCAGCATTACTAACAATAGTTTCATCAGGGCAGACATATTTTGTTATTGTTTCTGTTTTTTCAGGGCATAAGGAGCAATCCATGACACAATCAGTGCATTTCACACATATGCATTCAGGGCACTCAGGGCATTCTGCTGGTTTCCTGAATACAAAAGCAAGAAATAGAATGATAATAACAGCCAGAAAAATTAAAGCAAGAAAGTTGTTTTTTTTGAACATCCCTTTATTTAGATTATTAGCAATACCTCTTTTCATAAGTTAATCACCTTTTTTGTTATATTTAAAAGGTATTCCTCTGCAAGTATTTAAATTATTCTTTTTTCTGGTTTTAAACAAAAAATCACTGCTTAAGTGAAGGTATATTCAGCATCTCATCCTTATTCAGGAGAGAGATTCCTGCATCATTGCCTACAATATCAACCCTTATTATCCTATCCGGATTTTTTAGGTCCACTTTTGGTCTGTCAACAACATCTGTCAGTTTCATGATAAGCTCTGTTGTATTATATTTTTCATAGCATCTCTTTGTTATATCCATCTTCCACTTGTCTTTTTCTTTAATATCCTTAACAAGCCCTTTTATTGTTTTCTGCATATCTTCAATAGTTGACTTGCACCAGTTGTCAACAGGAACCCAATGGAATGTAATCCTAAACATAGATGGGTCTTTTTTGCATATTTCAACAAGCTTTTTTACTGTTTTTTTTGGCTCTTTTATTTTTATCTGAAATAAGCCCTCTATCTCTGATTTCAAGAATTCTGGCTCTGTCTTAAGCTGTTTTAAAACAGCAACTATCTCTTCCTTAGCAAGACCTGCATGATTTGGGTCATATGTTACAAGAAGGTTTGCTTTTGCCATTAAACCACCCCCCATAAACATAATATAGAATTATCTGTTTATATAGTTTTCGATTTTAAAAGATCTAACAAAAAGAAGTAAATTAACTTTCTATGGTATATTTTTTGTAAACTTGCTTTTCAACAGGTCTAATAGGTTTATCCTTTTGTACTATTCTTCTCTATATTTTGGTATATAGTGTTTAAGCAAAGAATTAAGAGTATTAATTACTCTTTTAGCAGTAACTGTAGTTCCTTTTTCTGGATTTGTATTTGTATAATAGGACATATAATCTGTTTCAAAATCTTTAATAACTTTATAGTATCCGACTAATTCTTCGACAGGAATACTTATTCCGTTAACAACTATGCTGGAACCAACTAATTCTTCGATAGGAATACTTCCTTCTTTATTTTTATTCATTTTCTCCTCCTATACCAAACAAACTGATTAGGCAAAGAATTCCTAACCTTCTATAGTATATTTTCTGTAAACTTGTTTTTCAACAGGCTTAATAGGTTTTTCTTCTTCTGGCTCAATAACATTAACTAACCATTTATAGCTTGCTGTGTCAGTGCCGTCTGAAACTATAACCTCAACTGGCTTTGTTCCTAGTATTGTAAATCTTCTCCTATGCACATTATCTCCTGTGTATTTTTCAAAGGCGCCAAATTTCCATGTATATGTTAGGTTGTTATTATCTAAATCAGTAGCAATAACCTTAAAATCAACTATGTTATTTTTATAGACATTTACCAATGCTTCAGGACTTGCATTTGTTATTATTGGAGCCCTGTTTTTATCATATATCCTTATAGTTATGTTTCTTTTTGCATTTATCTTGCCGTCACTAGCAATAAAAGTGAGTATAAAATCTTTTTTGTCCTCACCAGTAACTGTATCAAAGTCAGACATCCATGTGAATGTTCCATTTACTAAACTAGAGGTGTTTGGTGCATTCTCAACTGAGAAGTTTATATTATCTCCATCTGGGTCTGTTGCATAAATCTTGAATTCTATTGATTTGTTTTCGTCAACAGCAATATCACTTATTGGCTTGAGAATTGGAGCCCCATTTGTGTTTTTGATTATTAATGTTATATTTTCTGAATCGCTGAGATAACCATCTGATGCCAAAACAGTTGTATAATATGTCCCTGCTTCATCATATCCAGTCTGGCGTTTTTTCTTGTTTGCAAAGCCAAAGTAACGATATCTTAATATATCTCCATCTGGGTCTTCTGCAACTGGTTTGAGAGTTAGTAATTCACCCTCATTTATGGTTATTTTTTCTATTTTTTCCAGTATTGGCGCCCTGTTGCTTTCATAAACAGTTATCTTAATTGTTTGTTCTGCTTCAAGATCATTTGATTTTGCAATAAAAGTTACAAAGAAATCTCTTTTTGGCTTGTAAGGGATATGAATCCTTGTTATTATTCTTTCAAACCAGTTCTTTTTTACAACATTAAAATTTGGTGTCCAACTAAATATATTATTAACAAAACTTGCATTATCTTGCAAATCAACTGTTAAGTAAGTTATTTTGTCTCCATCAGGATCAATAGCTGTAACATTAAAAATCAGCTGCTCGTTTTCATTAACAACAGCATCATTTAATGGATCAAAAAAAGGGGTCCTGTCTTTATCTTCAACTATTAACAAAACCTCCTGGGTGTCTGTTAATTTTCCGTCAGATGCTGTTACAGTAATTTCATATTCACCAGAATCATCATAACCAGTCTGCCACTCACCATTTTGATCTAATGGTTTGCTGAAAGTATAAAGAATATTGTCCATATCCTCGTCTAATGCCTCTGGCTTGAGGCTTACAAGGTCGCCCTCATTAACTGTTATTGTCATAAATTCTGCTCTAACCAAAACAAGCTGGAATAAGATTATAAAAATTAGTATTAACTTCTTCATTTTATTAATCAGAATATTTAATTATATAAAAATCTTTCTATTGTTTAGTATTCTAAAGGGGTAAAAAAGAAATATCATAAAAATCCACAGTGGATTTTTAGGATGCCAGAAATGCTCATCCTCATATTAAAGTAAGAGGTTTTCGCAAGCATTTCTGTGCATAAAAAATAAAATAATTAGCCTTGTACAATCTTTACAATCTTTGGTGCTCTGTTTACATTATTGACTGTCACTATTACATCCTGGCTTGCTGATTCCTTGCTGTCAGATGCTGTTACAGTAACAATGTGTGTTCCTGCATCATTATAGTTTGTTGTATAGCTTGCCTTTGTCATCCAGCCAGAGTATTTTATTGTTACTTTATCACCGTCAGGGTCTGTTGCAACTGGCTCAAGGCTTACTGTTTCACCCTCATTTACGGTAATGTCAGCAATTAATTTTAATACTGGCGGTTTGTTTGTGCTCTCAACAACCAATAAAATCTTTTGTGTGTCTGTTAGTTCGCTGTCAGATGCTGTTACAGTTATCTCATAGCTTCCTGCATCCCCTTTTTTTGTCTGCCATCTGCCATTTTTGTCTAATGGCTCACTAAAGGTATATAAAATAGTGTCTACATCAGGGTCTTCGCTTTCAGGCTTTAAAACTACTAGTTCCCCTTCTTTAACTGTTATTTTTGTCAGTTCTACAACTTCTGGTTCAACCTCTTCTACAACCACTGGTTCAACCTCTTCTGGTATTTCTGTTATTAGTCCTTCTTCTGCCCCAGGGCACTCATCCAAGTTGGTAACAACAGAACCATCTGGGCAAACATATTTTGTTTCTGTAAGATTGCATCCGCTTGCTAAAAGCAATAAAAGAACAATCCCCCCAAAAAATATTTCATTTTTCATTTTTCACCTCAAAAAATTGTTATTATTCTAAAATAGAAAACATATATATAAACTTTTCGATAGTCAAGAATACCTTTTTGTCTAATTAGTTAGTGGTTATTTTTAACAAAAATTATTTCAAAAACATAAATCATCTAAATTATAATTAACTTTTTCCTTGGCAATGCTCATTAAAGTTTTAGGAGGGATTATTTCAAGAAATTCATCAAATCTTTTTGAAGTTGGTTGTATTATTTCTCTTTCGTTAATTCTTCCGTCAAATATATAGGTCAACCATCCATATTCTTCATAAAATTCTTTTATTATGCTTGCGGCTTCTTTTGTTTTAGAAAAATTATCTATCTGAATAATATCCAAATCTGGCAGAAAGATTTCTTTATCAGTAATATAATTGGAATTGTCATACTTCGGATTAAAAAGATAACTTGAAGAAATAAAACTTGAATTAATATCACCAACTCTAATAACTGGCTGAAGGGCAAACAAGTTCAGTATCAAATCCTTTTGCCTCTTTTTCCCTACTTTTATTGTAAAGTCCGGGGCATCAACAAAATCAGAATAACTTTTATCAAAAGATACAAGCTTGTCGTAATCGTCAATTGCCATAGAAGTATAATCTATTGCAACTTCATGCTCTCTTTTCCCTTTGTAGGCATTTCCAGGATTGCAAAAAACAATTAGTTCTCCCATATTATATGTTACTACTTAATAGTTTATAAAACTTTCTATTTTTTTACAAGAAACTGAATATTCCTTTTTTCTTTTTTGACTCTTTTTCAAACTCTTCTATAAGTTCTCTCTGCTTGCTTGTAAGCCTTGTTGGAGTTTCAATTATTAATTTTATATTCTGTGAGCCAGTGCCATAACCATGAAGGTCTGGGATGCCATTTCCTTTCATCCTGAATATTGTATGGGTTTGTGTTCCTGCTGGTATCTTTAGCTTTGCCTTTCCCTTTAATGTTGGAACCTCTATCTCAGAGCCAAGTGCAGACTGTGCAAAGCTTACAGGCATCTCAAGATAAATATCATTTTCTTTTCTCTCAAATAATTCATGCGGTTTTACATGAATCACAACGTATAAATCACCGGGGCTTCCATTCTGTACTCCAGCTTCCCCTCCGCCGGCAATCCTGAGCTCGTTGTTATTATCAATGCCCTTTGGAATAGTTATTTCTATTTTTCTGTCGTGATGAACCCTGCCAGTTCCTTCACATTCAGGGCATGGATTCTTTATAGTTTTTCCTTCACCATGGCATTTAGGGCATACTGTTGTTGTAGAAAAAATCCCAAATGGTGTTCTACTTGTCTGCTGGATATGTCCAGAGCCATTGCACTTGTCACATGTTACAATATCAGATCCTGATCTTGCTCCAGTGCCATTGCATTCCTTGCATTTTTCCATTCTCGGAACTGAAATGTGCTTTTTTGCACCAAATGCAGCTTCTTCAAGTGTTATTTCCATATCATACCTTAAGTCAGCTCCCCTTCTTGGTCCGCGGCTGTGCCTTCCAAAGCCCCTGCTGAAAAAAGTGTCAAATATATCCTCAAAATCAAATCCAAAATCTGAGAACCCAAAGTCAGAGAAATCAAAACCAGATGTGCCAGCTCCAAATCCTTCTGTAGTATTGCCAAAACGGTCATACTGTGCTCTTTTCTTGTCATCGCCAAGAACAGATGCAGCTTCATTAATTTCCTTAAATTTTTCAGTAGAATCAGGATTTGTCTTGTTTAAGTCAGGATGGTATTTCTTGGCCAAGCTCTTATATGCCTTTTTAATCTCCTCTTTAGATGCGTCTTCAGAAACACCCAATATTTTGTAGTAATCTTTGGCCATTAACAATACCTGCTTTAAAAATTTAAATTAAAAAAGAAAAATTACTTTTTCTTTTCTTTGTCATCCTCTTCTTTGTAGTCAGCGTCAACTACTTTGTCACCTTTCTTTTTTGGTTTCCCTGCTGTTTCTTTTGTTTCCGTCTGCTTCTGTTTCTTTGCCTGCTCTTCTGCAACTTTCTGGTACATCTCTGTTGACATCTTTTGCACAAGCTGGTTCACTTCATCCATCTTTGACTTTATTGCTGCTGCGTCTTTCTTCTCTGGCTTGAGCATTTCCTTTAATTCCATTATTTTCCCTTTAACAGTCTCAAGCTCCTTGGTGTCAACCTTTCCCTCAAAATCCTTAAAAAGTTTTTCTGTTGAGTAAACTAAAGTATCTGCCTGGTTTATTGTTTCAACCTCTTCCTTTCTCTTCTGGTCTTCCTCTGCATGTGCTTCAGCTTCTTTCCTCATTTTTTCCACTTCTTCATCATTGAGCTTTTGCGATGCTGTAATTTTTATTGACTGCTCTTTTCCTGTTCCAAGGTCTTTTGCTGTTACGTGCACAATTCCATTTGCATCTATGTCAAATGTTACCTCTATCTGAGGTATGCCTCTTGGCGCAGGCGGAATCCCGACAAGGTCAAACCTTCCAAGGCTTTTGTTGTCAGCAGCCATTGAACGCTCACCCTGCAAGACATTGATTGTTACAGCAGGCTGGTTGTCTGCAGCTGTTGAAAATATCTGCGATTTTTTTGTAGGGATTGTTGTATTTCTCTCAATCAAAGGGGTTCTTACACCACCAAGTGTTTCAATTCCAAGGGTCAATGGTGTAACATCCAATAGCAGGATATCCTTTACTTCTCCAGCAAGAACACCTGCCTGGATAGCAGCTCCTGCTGCAACACATTCCATGGGATCAATTCCCCTTTCTACCTTTTTCCCTATAAAGTCTTCAACAAACTTCCTTACACAAGGCATTCTTGTAGGTCCGCCAACCATTATTATTTTATCAATATCTTCTGGCTTTAATTTAGAATCCTTTATTGCCTGCTCAACAGGGTGCTTGCATTTCTTTATTATTGGCTCAACTAATTCCTCAAGCTTTGAGCGCCTTATCTTCATTGTTAAGTGCTTTGGGCCTTTGTCATTAGCAGTTATAAAAGGAAGGTTTATTTCAGTTTCAAGTGTTGTTGAAAGCTCTATTTTGGCTTTTTCAGCTGCCTCTCTTAATCTTTGCATTGCTACAGGATCATTTTTCAGGTCAATTCCCTCTTTATTCTTGAATTCTTTGATAATAAAGTCTGTAAGCACAGTATCCATATCTGTTCCTCCAAGCTGTGTATCTCCGCTTGTGGATTTTACCTCAAATACTCCCTCGCCAAATTCCATTATTGTAACGTCAAGAGTTCCTCCTCCAAAATCAAACACTAAAATCTTAATTTCCTTGTCTGTTTTGTCAAGCCCATAAGCCAGAGATGCAGCTGTTGGCTCATTTACTATCCTCACAACATCAAGCCCAGCGATTGTTCCTGCATCTTTTGTTGCCTGCCTTTGGTTATCGTCAAAATATGCAGGGCATGTTATAACTGCTTTTGAGATTGGCTCTCCAATAAATTCCTCTGCATCTTTTTTTATCTTCTGAAGTATGAATGCAGATATCTGCTGAGGAGTGTATTCCCTGCCATTAATCTTGTACTTATAGTTTGTGCCCATCTTTCTCTTTACAGCTGTTATTGTTCTCTCAGGATTTGAAATAGCCTGCCTTCTTGCCGGCTCTCCGACCAGCATCTGGCCCTCGTCTGTAAAAGCAACTATTGACGGGAATGCCTTTCCATAAGCAGTTGTGCCTTCAGAGTTTGGTATTATAACCGGCTTTCCTGCCTGCAGAAAAGCTGCTGCAGAATTGCTTGTTCCTAAATCTATCCCGATTATCTTTTCTTTTTTTGTTTTTTCTTTTGCCATTTTATTTGCCTCCTATGTTAATTATCCAAAATAACTTGGGGATTCCACTGTTTTCCCCTCTTTTGTTGTTTTGATTTTTTTCTTTTTTTCAAGTTTTTTTATTGAATCCGGCTTGTCTATTTTTCCAAACTCAGACTCATATTTTTTTACAACCTGTGACAGAATATTAAGAAACTGCTTTGCATGATATGGCTCTATCATAATAACATTATGCTTTAATGCTATTGTAGCAGTCTGGCTTCTTGCATCTACCCTTGGTGTTATACATCTGAAATCAAAGATAAACTGTGTTGGACTAAAATTAATTGATGTTTCATGTGAGAAAAATGCATCACCATCCATTATACTCATGTTTATTTTTTGTTTTTCTGCCATTTTAAACCTCCTAATCTTCTTTTTTTAAGGAAATCTTTCTTAATTCTTCAACCCTTTTATGAGTGAGTATTGTTCTTTCCCTTCCCTTTACTCTCTTTAATGAGCCTATTTCAACAACCTCAAGAAACTTTACAAGCTTTCTCTGGTTGAAGTTATCATATTCCTTTAAAGAGCCCAATGCTTCATACAAATCCTGGTCTGTTGTTACAAGGTCAATCTCATTGTTCCTGCACATTACCAAAGTATCTATCCTATCACTTGTTCCAAGGAAATACTTTAGTATGGCCCCTGCTTTAAGGTATAATTTCTGCTTTTGAATTTTGTTTTCATTATTAATATCAATCTCCATTTTTTAAACCTCATAATTTAATATCTTCTTTAGTTTGGTTTCATCAGGAACAAGCTCCTTTAGTGAGCCACCTGGGATTGGTTTGTTTTGTGTTAAAAATGTTCTCCACTGCCTTATTGATTCGGGATCATCTGGATTTACAAGGTAATTAAGCATAAACCACTGGTTTAAGTCATCCCCATATGTATTACAGTTGCCTATCCTGCAGTGCAATGGCTTTACTTCATGGATAGTGCAGCCAACCTGCTCGTTATAAAAAATGCATTTGCCATACGGTTTGGTGCCTTGGATTAATTTTGGCCTCAATATTTTTGTATTGAATCTCTCATGCTCTTCAATGTATTTTTCCTTGAGCTCGTCTGTTGTTGTTCTCAAAAACCTTGCAATCCTTATAATATCATCATCAACTAAAAAGCCGGATGTGTATTTGCAGCAATTGCCGCACATCCTGCATTCTTTTCCAATCTTTAATACAGTTTCTTTTGGTGTTTTTTTTGAAATAAGCATTTTCACCCTCTTTTATTTTTTTGCAATTTTTACTTTTGCATGCCTTATTATTTTATCGTTAAGTATATAACCTTTTTGCAAAACTTCTGTTATTGTATTGTCAAGGTTATCGCTTTTCTCGTGCATCATTACTTCGTGTTTGTATGGGTCAAATTTTTCATTTAAAGGGTTTATTTGCTTTAAGCCCTCTTTTTCAAGTGTTGAATAAAATTGTGAAAATACAAGTTTCATGCCCTCGAGGAATTTATTTTCATCTTGGTGGTTTTTTAGGGCACTTTCAAATGAATCAATTATTGGCAGTAATTTTATTATTAGGTTTTGTGACGAATATTTAATGAAATTTTCATTTTCTTTATCAATTCTTTTTTTGTAGTTTTCAAATTCTGCCTGCAGGTGTTGTAATGAGTTTGAGAGTTCTTTTGTTTTGTGATTTAATTCTTTTATTAGTTTATCTTTATTTTCAATTTCTGATTTTTTATGTGTTTCTTGTTTAGTCATTTAATCACCGAATTGATTTAATGTTATGTTGACTTTAAGTCAACTATTACATATTAGAATAAACAACTTATATATAAATGTTTTGGAAAAAGTTTATAAATAAATGAAATAACTTAGCTAGATATGGAATATGAGCACCAGAAAATAACCATAATAAAATTCAGAAAGCCGCTTAAAAAAGACATTAATGAAGAGCTTCAGTGGCTTGGCTCATCACTTGGATTGTTTAACCTAAGGGATAGGGATAGCTCATGCTTTAGGATATTTATTGAACTGGTCAAAAGCTCAAGAAAAAAAAAGCCATTGTCAAGCGATGAGCTTGCATATAAGACTGAATTAAGCAGGGGGACAATTATACATCATCTCAATAGGTTAATGGGCTCAGGCATTGTTGTTAATGAGAAAAATAAATATATTCTAAGAGTTGAAAACCTTAAGGTACTTGTTGATGAGATAGAAAAAGATATCAAAAGAACATGCAGTGATCTTAAAGAAATAGCAAAGAATATTGATGAAGAGCTCGGGTTATAAGATTATTATTCTAAAAAGTTAAATAAAAATAATAAAAAAAGATTAATATCCCTTTTTTCTCCTGTAGATTAATAAACCTACTAATGCTAGAAGTGCTATTACCAGGACAATTATTACTCCTATGTTTGGCTTTGCAGGAGGAATTTCTTCTTTTGGAACTTCTTCTGGTACCTCTGGTGTTTCTTCTGGAACTTCTTCTGGTACCTCTTCTGGTGTTTCTTCTGGAACTTCTTCTGGTTGTTCTCCAGCTTCAGCAGTAATAGATTCATTGATATGTTTTAGTGTCATATATGCTATGCTGCTTTTTATCTCATCCAGTGTGATATGTAAGTCATAGTAGCCGTCATTATCAAGGTCAAGCTTTTTAGACTCAAGAAGATTTAGTGTTACTGTAACAGGAGTTGATGCAACTATAAATGTAGCATAATCAGCTCCTATTTCCACACCTTTTATTGTGTGATATTTTCCAGTTAAGGTAAATGTCTTAATAAAGCCTTTTCTTAATGTGATGCTGGTTCCCTGCTCTGAAACTGAAGTATAAGTAACTGAACCTCCTCCACTACTGCTAGGGGTAGTAACTGCTGTTCTCGTAACACTTACTGATGTATCAGTAATACTATTACCAGCATTATCATATGCTATAACTGTAATAGCATTTGAACCTACAATTAACTCAACACTTTTAGAATATGCTCCTGTTGTTGTGTTTAGTGTAGTAGCATTTGCTCCATTTACTGTTACACTTGCTATTCCTGACCCTCCTGTGTTGTCAGTTGCATTTCCTAAGATAATTGTAGTATCTGAAGTGGTTGGTGATGCTTCAGAACTTGATACAGTAACTGTTGGATTGGTGATGTCAAGGACAAACCAGTTGGAAGTGTCTTCAGCCATTGTATTGCCTGCTGTATCTTTTGCTGCAGTTACATTTATTGTGTAGTTGCCTTCTATATCTAATGATGTGAAATTATACCAGCCTGTCCATTGTGTTGAACTTTGCCATTCTATTTCTGTTACATTAGAGCTATTAAGTTTAACTGTTGGTGCTTGTGTTTGGTCCATTGCTTCATTAAAGTCTAATGTAAAGGTTACATTTCCTGCTTTGGTTGGGGTTGGGTCACTTAGGGTAA
>PCYE01000006.1:22330-22598 GCA_002762865.1 Candidatus Woesearchaeota archaeon CG10_big_fil_rev_8_21_14_0_10_33_12
AAGGACAAACCAGTTGGAAGTGTCTTCAGCCATTGTGTTTCCTGCTGTATCTTTTGCTGCAGTTACATTTATTGTGTAATTGCCTTCTGTTTCGGTTGAGAAGTTATACCAACCTGTCCATTGTGTTGAACTTTGCCATCCTATTGCTGTTACAGAAGAGCCATTAAGTGTAACTGTTGTATTTAGTGTTTGGTCCATTGCTTCATTAAAGTCTAATGTAAAGGTTACATTTCCTGCTTTGGTTGGGGTTGGGTCACTTAGGGTAACT
>PCYE01000006.1:22622-30087 GCA_002762865.1 Candidatus Woesearchaeota archaeon CG10_big_fil_rev_8_21_14_0_10_33_12
AGACAGTATTTGTGTCATTTGCAACAGTAGGATTTGTATCAAGAGCTGTATCATTAAGGTATAAGGTACAACTTGCTGTTGAACTTAAAGCGTCTGTATAATTGAATGCGATAGAAGGTGTTGTATCTGTTGTGTTGAAACTTGAGTTTATCATATTAACTGTTGGTGCTATTGTATCTATTGTAAATGTTCCAGCACTATTGTTATCAAGCATTGTATTGATTGCATTATCTGTTGCACCAGAAACTTTTATTGTTGCTGTTCCGTCACTTCCAGGAGTTACTGTTGCATGACCTACCCAAGTTGTTCCTATATAGCTATCGTTTGTTAAGGTTACATTTGTAGTATTTGAATAAGCAAATTTAACAATTGGTTCCACAGAAGTATTTAACCCAGAGCCTGATTCAGTAAACACAACTGTGATTATTACATTTCCTGCTTTTGCTGGATCTGGTGCTGCAGAAGCAGATGAAACTGTTGGTTTTGTTGTATCTAGAGTAATATGCCTTGCTGAAGATACTCCCCAGTTTCCAGCTGTGTCATTTGCCCAGACCATATAAGTATGCAGTGCTTCAGACTGGCTTGTCATGTTTATAAAACAGTTTGTTGTACTATCTCCTGACATTGAGGTGTTTGTTGTTCCATTATCCAACAAACAGGAATCTGGATTTGTTTCTGTAAATGTAACATTGACATAATACCAATCCTGTGACTTATTTGCATAATCTCCCTCTGTTGGGGATACAAAGTTGAATGATGCTGGTGTTATAGCATCTATTGTAAAATTCAGAAGATAAGTAATATTATTATCCATATCATCCCAAGCAGTTATATTTGCTTGGTGTATCCCATCTAATAGTGAGGTAGTAGTATTGCAATAATATAATTCAGAACCAATTATTGTTTCATTACATGTTATATCATAGAGTGAACTCTCTGGACGATATGATGATTCTGTTCCATTCAATACAATTAATACCCTTTTTAATATGCTCCCTGTGGTGTTTACGCTAAAATTTATATTTATATCTTGCATGTTGATAAACTGATCCTCTACAGGATATATTGGTGCTATTATAGGATTAGTTGAATCAATAGTAAAAAAATGAGTACCAGATGTTTGTGTGTTGGTTGCATTATCCATGCATGTAACATTCCAGTAATAATCACCATCATTAAAATCAGAAATTAAATAACTGACATTAGCTGAGTAATTAATGGCATTTCCTTCAAGAGTTACATTAGTTTTATTAACAACTCCATTTATTGTTAGATTGCAAGTTAAGCTTGTTGTAGGAATATCACCACTAATATTGCCAGTAATATTCCACCAATTATCATTAACAGTCCAGTTGAAATTGATTGTTGAGCTGGATGTGCTTAGATTATTATCTGGTGAATGCAATTCAATTTCTGGCGGTGTTAAATCTATATGTGTTACCCATTCATCAGAAGCTGCACTATTGCCTGCCTCATCAGTGCAATTGATAATCCACGCATTGTTTATGCCTTGCATTTCATCAGTGAGATTATTAACAATTATAGTAGTTAAAGTACTGTTTACTACAGATGAGTTTATGCCAAAACCAGAACCTTCTATTATTAACTCACAAGACATTGTTTCAGATAAATCATCAACTGCTGTAAAGGAAAAACTTGGTGTATTATTATTTATCCAGCTATTATTATCAGGAGATGAATGAGTTATATCTGGTTCTGTTGTGTCAAGGACAAACCAGTTGGAAGTGTCTTCAACAATTGTATTTCCTGCTGTATCTTTTGCTGCAGTTACATTTATTGTATAGTTACCTTCTGTTTCAGTTGTGAAGTTATACCAGCCTGTCCATTGTGTTGAACTTGGCCATTCTATTTCTGTTACAGAAAATTCATTAAGTTTAACTGTTGGTGCTTGTGTTTGATTCATTTCT
Organism: Candidatus Woesearchaeota archaeon CG10_big_fil_rev_8_21_14_0_10_33_12; assembly: GCA_002762865.1. Taxonomy (GTDB): domain Archaea; phylum Nanobdellota; class Nanobdellia; order Woesearchaeales; family CG1-02-33-12; genus CG1-02-33-12. The sequence continues at coordinate 24,551 of PCYE01000006.1, forward strand.
TCATTAAAGTCTAATGTAAAGGTTACGTTTCCTGCTTTGGTTGGAGTTGGGTCACTTAGTGCAACTGTTACAGTTGGTGCAGTATTGTCAATGGTTATTCCAATGCTGGTAGTGGAAAACTCAGATGTATCATTACGGGCAGTTGTATTAACAATATAGTCTACACCATCAGTAATACCAGAAGTGTTATATGAGCATGTAAATTCAATTCCTGGAGTATCATTAACACATATTTGTGTCCAGCTCCCGGAACTGTTGTAATAAAAGGTAACATTATCTGCATCTCCAGTTGTTGTTGCATTAAACACATATATTCCGTGGGGGTATGTACCATTTAATGGAGCATTCATTGTCACACCAGTCAGCTCGCCAGCAGCAAGAGTAATCCAGATACCCACTGCAACCAGAACAATCATCAGGGAAAGAAAAAGCGTTTTGTTTTTCATAAAGGTTGCTTTCTTAAAAAGATTCTTTTTTACCATTAATTACACCCCTTTTTTTGTTAAAGTTTACTTAAATGCAGGATAAGAATTAAAAGAAATTCTATCCCCTCTTTTTTTTGATGCTAATCTAATATGACTGTTTATATAATATCGCTGTTTATATATATTGTTTTTTAAAGCTTATATTTAAATGTTTTGAAAAATAAAAATTATCAAATCCTCATTTTCAGTCGGATTTGACAGTTTCTGTATGCTTGTTCCTGTAAATTTGTGCAAAGGAAGGAGTGACAACAATATAATCCTCGCCAAATCCTGCAATGTCACCATCAATTGCATCACATGTTTTCTTAAGCTTATTTATTGCCCTTTTAAGGTCTACTAAATCCTTATCCTTCAGAGGTCTAATATTAATCAAAGCAATTGTATAGCCTTCCCTCAATGAGTCAAGAATTTCTTTTATATCTGAAAAATCATTGATAACAAACGGCCTTACAATAATATTGGCCTTAGACTCTCCGCCTTCTGTGTCAAGCTCAAGGTATTCCTTTTCGCCTTCTGATAGTAACTCTGCTTCTGTCTTTGAGCCAAATGTCCTTTTTAATCCTGATTTAATGTCCGCAAGAATTTTTTTCATTTTTTCCTCCCTTTTATAAAAAATTATACAGGATAAGTTAAATAACAGGTATTTAAATGTTTCTATTATCGATGAGAAAAGATTAGAAAGATTTTTAAAAAATTAAAAAATTAAAAATAATATGCTGCCATACACTCCTCATCCGGTTTTGCTTGATTTGGGATTTCTCAAGATTTACAGTTGGGGATTTATGGTTGCAGTTGCATTTATTGCTGCAACAATCCTGGCAGCAAGGGAAGCAAAAAGAAAAGGCATAAATCCTGAAAAGATTTACAGCCTTGTTACTTATATTATAATAGGAGCAATCATCGGCTCAAGAATTGGCTATTTATTATTTGACTTTAATAATATTGCAAACTTCCTAGACATATTTAAGTTTTGGGAAGGAGGCATGGCATTCCACGGCGGCTTTATAGGAGGAATTCTGTTTGGATTTTTCTACACCAAAAAAAACAAGCTGAACTTTTGGGAAATTACAGACATATGCGCTCCTTCAATTCCTCTTGCGCAGGCAATTGGAAGGATTGGCTGTTTTTTAAGGGGCTGCTGTTATGGCATTGAAACAACCCTGCCATGGGGAATCAATTATCTTGGAGGAATAAGACATCCAACCCAGATTTACTCAAGCATTGCATTATTTGGAATCTTCATCTTTCTTTCAAAGCAAAAAAACAAAAAGAATTTTAATGGAGCTTTATTCCTAACCTATATCATAATATATAGTGTGTTCAGGTTTTTTATAGAATTCATAAGAGCAGGGCCAAGAGTTCTTCTTGGTTTGACAGGAGCCCAGATTGTAAGCATTATTTTATTTGTTATAGCAATTTTTATTTTTTTAAGATTCAAAAAGAAAAATGGTTAAATCATAAAAAGATATTTAAAACAAAACATATTTTAATAAAATAAAATGCTAAAAACACCAATAATCATTGTGAACTTCAAAACATACAAAGAATCAACAGGAGATAATGCCATAAAGCTTGCAGAGATATGCAATAAAACAGCAAAAGAAACAAAAACAAGCATTGCTATTGCAGTCCAGAGCACTGATATCTACAAAATTTCAAAGATTGTTTCCATACCAGTTTTAAGCCAGCACATTGATGCAATAGATTTTGGAAAGAACACTGGATTTTTGCTGCCAGAATCAATAAAGCAGGCTGGTGCAGAAGCAACCTTGTTAAATCATTCTGAGCACAGGCTTGATTTTGAGTTACTAAAAATTTTTATAGAAAGAGCAAAACAGGCTGGGCTAAAAACAATTGTCTGTGCAAAGGATGTTGAGGATGCAAAAAAGATTGCAGGGTTAAGCCCTGATTTCATAGCAGTCGAGCCGCCTGAACTAATAGGCGGAAAAATCTCAGTTTCAGAAGCAAAGCCAGAAGTTATAAGCGATTCTGTAAAAGCGATAAAATCAATTAACAAGAAAATAAAAGTTCTTTGCGGTGCAGGAATACACAACAAAGATGATGTAAAAAAAGCAGTTAAGTTAGGTGCAGACGGAATTCTTGTTGCCTCAGGAATTGTAAAAGCAGGAAACCAAGAGGCTGCCTTAAAAGATTTAGTAGATGGCTTAATTTAAGGAACAACAACATATAGTTTTTGGGTTGTTCCATACCTAACATCTGGAGGGGAATCTTTATCACAGGATGATAAGCTATCTCCTTTGCATATATAAACATTAAGGACATATGTTCCTTTATCTGCTCCTCCAGGAACCTGAACACCTATCCCAACTTTTTTTTGTTCATTAGGTTCAATAGTTACTTCATTTTGCAACATCCAATATGTTCTTCCTATGTAATGTATTCCCTCAGAGTCTGATTCTTTAACATCAATGTAAAATTGGTTCCTATCCCCTGTATTTAGGATTCCAACAGTAAAAACTCCTACTTTATTTGGTCTTATTTCTTTTGTGCTTGTTCCTATGCATATTCTTTCCGAGGAGTCACATAATATGTTCTCAAGTTGAGCATTAATTTCCTTCTCTGTTATATCTTTAATTTCATTAGCCTGGTTCATAAGGTCATAAACAAACTTAATGCCAAAACCAAATATAACTATAGATATAATTAGGATTACAATAAAATTTATTGACAGTTCAAATGCTTTCTTATTCATTTTTCAGGATTTACAAAAAATAGTTTAGAGCTGTATGCTTTTGTGTAAGTGTCTCTTTTTACTTTATTCTCATATATTGGATTCCCCTCGCTGTCGTACCCTGTTCTTTCTTTCATGATATATGTATATCCAATGACCAAGCTCAGACTTTTATCCTCTTCAATATTTTGCATACAGTCTTCATTGATTGGTATTGATTCAATGAAAGAATCACTAATATAATTTAATGTTCCGTCAAACTCCTTTTCCCCAATCATAACCTCTCTCTCAACAAGCTTCAGCGAGGTTATTACAACTGGAAGCACTAAATCTTTATCTGTATCTTCAAGCTGAATCTTAACATTGAATTTTGAAATGCCTATGTTAAAGGGCTGGTCAAGAGAAGATGTTATTCCAATCTTAAAATAGTTAAATTCCTTATCATATGTAAGGTCAATTCCCCTTATCAAAGACTCATCTATAATAAGGGCACATTCATTATCCTTGCATCCATACTCAAGATATTCTGTATCATATGTCCTTGAGCCAATTTTTATTTCACCTTTGCCGCTGCATTTACCGCAATCTTTTTCACAGGAGCATTTGCTTTCACCTGCATTTGTTTCACATATTTTATTTCCGCAGCAGTTGCTTATCTTATTTATCTCGCACTTATTGTTAACATTACATGCAACATCAAGGCAATTTGTTGAATAGCCGCTATAAAGCTCTCTTGCTTTTGAGTTGCAGTCAGAATTAATTTCACATTCCTTGCAACCATTAGCCAATAATATAACAAAAATTAATAATAAAAAAATAAATTTAGTTTTCATAAAAATCACTTATGATGTAACTGTTACATAAAATATTTTTGATGCATAATCTCCACCATCAATAAGTGCTTCGCACATATATGTTGTAGCAACTGCATTTGGAGATACCTTAATTATTGCAGGCATAACTGTAATTTCATCTCTCTTAATAAGGCTTGTTTTACTAAATACATTAAATGTTATATGGGTTGGATCTCCTCCACTATCCAACATTGCTTCTGTACATTCAAAGTAAATATCAAAGTCACGTCCAACATTATTAGTAGTTTCTTCTTCATTTCTTACTCCAAAATAAATCGTTTTTTCACCGCTTTTCTTAATTTCTATATTTTCTTCACGCATTGCAAACCTTTCATCGCTATCTCTAATTCTATTAATCATATCCTTTTCTATGTCCTTGCTTACCTCGCCAAGCTGTCCTATTGTATTACTAAACATTCCTCTTATAAATCCAAGCCCTATACCAAGGACAGTTATAGCCAAAATCAAGATAACAATGGCATTAATAGAAATTTCCAATCCTCCTTTTTTATTTGACCTCATTAAAATCACCTCTTTGAATAAAGTATACTAATATAGCAATTATATATAAAACTTTCTATTATAACCAAAAGATTCTTTAGAAAGCTTTTTAAATCAAACATAATTTCCAAAAAGTATGGCAAGATTAAGAAAATTCGCATCTTACAGAAAAGTTGAAAGACCATACACAAGAACCTCAAAGTTCAGGAAGAAATCCTTTATCAGGGCAAGCCCTAACCTCAAGATAATAAGATTTGAGATGGGTGATCCAAAAAAAGAATTTGATTATACCCTAAAGCTTATTTCAAAAACTGATTTGCAGATAAGGCATGATGCAATAGAATCTGCAAGGCAGACCAGCAACAGGGTATTGGAAAAAGAGCTTGGAAAAATGGGTTATTTCATGAAGATAATGATTTACCCTTTTCACGTTTTGAGAGAGAATCCATTGGCAAGCGGTGCAGGAGCTGACAGAATGTCAACAGGAATGAAGATGTCATTTGGAAAGCCTATTGGGGCAGCAGCACAAGTAAAGAAAGATCAAAAAGTATGCATAGTCAGGGTTAATAAAGAGGGCATTGAAATTGCAAAGAATGCACTGAAAAGATTTTCAAAGAAAATACCAAACTCTTATTTTATTTCAGTTAAGGAAAACAAGCCTGTTACTATTTCTTAATAAAGAGAAAATTATAAATATAATTCTCTATTTCAAAAAAATATGGAGTTAAATACTATAATAGAGATTTTCAAGAACCAGTATGTGGAAGCAGCAATAATCTTCATTTTATTTGTAGTAATAGCAAAAACAGTTGCATTTGTTTTAAGAAAATATTTAAAAAAAATAACTGAGAAGACAAAAACAAAGTTTGATGATGTGCTTCTTGAAAAAACAGAGCCATTTTTAACATATGTTATAATCCTGATTGGTGTAAGGTTTGTGCTGCTGCATATTGGAATCATGACAGTATTATTATCAAGAATAATCAATTCTTTTATAGCAATCCT
>PCYE01000006.1:30139-30330 GCA_002762865.1 Candidatus Woesearchaeota archaeon CG10_big_fil_rev_8_21_14_0_10_33_12
TCGATATGTTCATTGACTTCTGGGGAACCAGCTGGGCAAAGAGAACAAAATCTGGCGTTGATGCAATGCTTCCATTAATACATAAATTATCAAAAGTTGTTTTGATCATTGCCTGCTTGATGTTTATACTGAACATATGGGGTAAGGATATAACAGGGTTGGTTGCTGGTGTTGGAATAGCAGGAATTGTA
>PCYE01000024.1 GCA_002762865.1 Candidatus Woesearchaeota archaeon CG10_big_fil_rev_8_21_14_0_10_33_12
GTTTGCTTGAAGATCTTGAAAAAGAAGAAGAGATTGCATCTGTGCATGAAGGCAAAGAAAAATTCTATTTTGCAAAAACAACAAGCCCCCATTCTAGGAGGTAAAAACCTATACTAGGGTCTTTTTTTAAGTTTAAAATAGCATATTCTACTACAGAAAACTATTTAAATAACTGCCTCAATTATTCTCGCTGGGGTGTTTAACATCAAGTCAAAAAAGAGAGTTTTGTCAACATCAATATCAGCATCAATGTTGCTGCCATTCAAAAAAGTTCATTCAGAGATAAAAGCTGCTTTTCAGAAAGTTAAGGCAGAACTAAGCGAACATCTTGATTCTATAAACCAAAACACATCTGAGATTCAGGAAACAAGGGAGTATCTTGGTGAAATTGATGCTAAGCTTGAGAAGCTTAACGAGCGTTTAGAAGAGATTTCTTTGTTTATTGGCATGAATAAAGACCGTGAAGAGCTAATAAACCCTGTAAAGTCCCTTACAATCAACGAAAAAGAGGTTTTCATGACTATTTACGCTCTTGGAGAAGAAAAAGAGAATCTTACGTATGAAGATATAGCAAAAAGCCTTGGATTAACAGAGCAGAAAGCAAAATGCTATGTTGATCTTATTGAGAGCAAAGGAATACCCCTAATGAAACGTTTTGTATCTGGAAAAGTTCAATTGAGGCTGAACCCAGACTTCAAGAGAATGCAGACAAAAGAGAATCTTCTCAACATAAACGAGGCAATCACCCAAAAGATTTTGGATAATTTCTAATTTTTTGATTAAATCTTCTAAGCATTAATTGGATAGTTTAGACTTAATATTTCTCAAGATTTTTACAAAAATTTATATAGTTGCTTCTTCTGAACAAAATAATCAAACAAAAAAGGTGATAATCATGGCAAAAGTAAAACAATCAGCGCCAATAACCCCCCCTGCAGGCGCGCCAAAAAAGAAGATATTCTCAGGAACTGGATTACCTATGCTGGTGGGGCTTTTGACAACTCTTGCTGGACTTTACCTGATTTTAAGAAGGTTTACTTCATTCACATTAGGATTTGATATACCTTATATTGCTGTGGACATTACATTGTTTGTTGCTGGATTTTTGCTGCTAAGGGAAGCAATGAAAAGATCTACTTTTCGCACACTAAAAAGGCATTACGACAAATACATTTAATTTTGCATTTAATTTTTTTTCTTGATTTTAATCAATTTCTAAACAAAAATCATCAAAAACCAAAGATTTATATAAAAGTTCCCTTAATAACCATTAAGAACACTTTTTTAATAGTTAACGTCGAAAAAAACCAATATAAACAGAACTTTTTAAGCCAATGATTAACAAATTCCCATCCCAATACATCCCGAATTCTAAGCTAATTGAAATTTTAAGCAAGGTTACAAAAACTGATCCAACAATCCATATTTACAAAAAAAGAAAGAACATGATTAAAGAGATTTCTGAGCTTCCGAGATTTGATATTTTAAACCATATTACACTTCAGGAAATCAATTATCTTCTAAAATCACTAAATAAAACAACCAAATTGCCTGTTTTCCTATCTGAAGAAGATATCAATAAGATGCTTGAAATAGTGCGAAAAAAGCAAGATATTCGCTCTGAAATCCTGATTTTATTCCTTTTTAACACGGGCTGCAGGCCAGGAGAAGCAGCCCAAACAAAGGTAAAAGACATTGATTTTGTGAATAAATTCACCTTAGTAAGGAAATCAAAGGCTAAAAAAGAGCGTACAGCCCATTTCTTTGATGATAAATTCTTAGATTACCTCAGATACTACATAAACAACAAGAATCCAGGGGATTACCTATTCTTAAGCAACTGGAATAAGCCTTATACAGTCAAAGGAATCACCAAATTGCTAAAATCAATAGCTAAAAGGGCTGGTTTGGACCCAAAAAGGATATCTGCGCATAAATTTAGGCATACTCATGCAGTACATGCCCTAAAAAGTGGTGTAAATATCGCAAGTATTCGTGATCAACTAGGCCATTCAAACATCTCAATAACCGATGAGTACACCAAAATTGTTGATTCTGTGCGCAGAAACGATTACGAAAAGCATAATCCATTTTCTTTGAGCAAAAATCAAATTGATGCAAATTTCTGCAAAAAATGTGGTTTAAAAATTCAGCAGAATTCAGCATTTTGTTCTGGTTGCGGGCAGAAATTAACCTGATTTATTTATCGTCAGTAAATTTATTTAAAGTTCCCTTTAGTTTTCATCAATCTTCAGAAGATTTTATCAAATTTAAACCCCTTATTGAGACAAAACATTTAATCAAAACACATTACTTTTAATCTAAATTATGATAGTTATTTTTAATTTTTAATTAAATCTTTTAGTTTTTATTATATTTTACATTCTTTATATAATGAAGATTATTTTAATTAAAATAGATTGTAATCTATCTATTAAGTAATAATATTAAACAAAATATATTTTGAAGTATCTAAGAAATTTTCAAAAACAATTTTCAAAAAGTGAGTGTTCAAATGTGAACAAATCAAATCAAAAAATCAGATTATATGGCGAACACTCACTTTTTGCCAAAAAAGGGGTGTTTTGAGAGTGAAATCAGCCAGATCACAGATAGCCCAATAACAAACACTCACTTTTTGCCATAAAATCAAGAGAAATATACTAATTACCACAAATCTATACTAGGGTGTAAATCTCCACAAGAAATAAGGGGGTCCCGAATTGGTAGTAAAACTAAAAGTGAGTGGTTATAAAGAAGGATATATCGAATCAGATATAGATTAAGAGTAGATACTAAGAAGTAAGCCAAAAACAACTAGAACAAGCGTATATCGCCAAAATTCCTTAACCAGAATCACTAAAAAAACAATAAAGTGAGTATAGTCAGTTAGGCACTAGAATTTTAGCCCTACTTTACAATATGTTATCGTCAATAAAGAAAAAATAAATATAATCAGCCAACATAACTCAGTTTCTTAGCCTCAGACATCTCCTCAGCAGCCTTGCTCTTGGACATTATCCCTCTTAACTTGTCCTCAAATTTAGTTGCCTGTTCTAATAAAGGTTTAGTATCAACCTTAAGGCTCATGTACTTATCAAGGCTTTCAATTATTTTTGCAGCTGCCTTTGAGTCAGGCATATTCGTTTCAGTCTCTGCAAAGAAGCATGAGACAGGCCTCTTCTCTATACGCAGTAAGAGGGCGCCAGTCACACCCATGATAATCCCTTCTTTTAGTGGTTCAATCCCAAGCTTATCAAGAAGTTTTCTTTTTACATCGCTCTTTGTATAATAAAAGACTCTTGTTTTCTTTGATGCAGTGCCCTCAGCAGAGCCAACACCTTCTAAGCTGATTATTTCTTTTACGCCGAGCTCATTAACAATCTTGACAATGCTCTCTGCTAACTTCCACTCAATTCCTGCAACAGCGCTTATTGCATGAAGAATAACAATATTATGTTTTTTATTATAAAAAATTCCCAGTGGATCAACAACCTTGTTTTCATGAATAGCAACAATAGCAGGCATATCATTCGCAGTAAGTCTTCCAATCTGCTCTGTGTCCAAATGATCAATCAAAAACTCAGTTGATATTGTCCCGACAAGTCCAAATCCAGGAAAACCGACAATCAATGTAGGATTCTTTGGTTTTTTTAAAAGCTTTAATTCCATTAATAACACCTCTTTATTTTTATTTTCCTGATTGTTTATTAAGTTTGCGTTTTTCTTTAATGATCAAAAGGTAAAAAAGCTTATTATTCTCTTTTTGTTTTTAATTTTACCAAAACCAAAACCTTTATATAATTGTTATCTAATAGATACGAATATCATAAAAGAGGTGTGAATATGGCTTTAATTGATAATGCAAGAAAAATCTATGCTGATTCTATAAAACTATACAAGAAAAGTATTTTGATACATAGGTATTCAAAGAAAGCGCACAAATGCGGAACAAAAACATGTAAGAAGATACATCATGTTAATCTTAAAAAGGCGCATAAAGAATACAATGCTTTACTTAAAGACCTTTCAAAACAGATTAAGAAATTACAGGGGGCGCTAAAATGAAAATCTTCAAGACAAAAAAAGCACAACTCGGTATAATTGAGTTCAAATACTTCATGGTCGGGCTTATAATCGGAATAATCCTGGCAATAATCTTAATCATGCTTGCAAACAAAGGAATCTTGCCGTTTAGTATGAAGTTTGTCTGCCCTAGTTTGCCTGTTAGGTGATTTTTTTTAGAATTATTTCTTTAATTTCTTTACTGCTCTTCTGGCTTTTCTTGCCCTTATCCTTTCCCCCCCTATAATTGGAACTAACTTTTTCTTAACATCACTTTCGATTGCCAGCATCACCTTTTTTAAGTTTGCTACCCCTCTTCCTAGCTCCTGTACTCCTTTTTTTGCTTCAGTTAGATTTTTTCCACTCAATAAATTATTAGTCTCTTCTAATTTTTTTCTTCCGAATTCAACAAGCTCTTTTGCCATTCCTGCACTTTCTTTAATTTTATTTGCCTCTGCTATTGCACCCATTCCTAATTCAGTAACTTTATTTATCCTATTCTCAATCTCTTTAATTGAAGCTTGAATCATAGCTTTCTGCATATTATTTCTTTCGTTATTTAGATTTTTTTCAAGTTTTTCTTTTATCTTTCTAACATTCTCAAGCTCTGCTGTCTGCCACTCTTTTATTTTATCATCTATCTTCTCAATCTCAGTTATATAAGCTGTCTCTTTGCTTAAGCTATTCCCTAGAGCCTTT
>PCYE01000009.1:0-4830 GCA_002762865.1 Candidatus Woesearchaeota archaeon CG10_big_fil_rev_8_21_14_0_10_33_12
TTTTCCTGCATTGCTTACACTTACTCTTTTATTTATAATATATTTAATTTCCACTCCGCTAAAATCAACTTCAGAGAATCCAAACTTAACTATTGGGTCTTCTTCAACAACTTCATAATTTTTTGTCAGGAAATCTATTTCAGCTGAGGTTTCAGCTGTATCCTTTGGTATTATCTCAAACAAAATAACATCTTTTATAATTTCCGAGCTTTTGTATGATACTGATTTTATGATTAGTGTTTTTTCTTCTTTTTGGCCGTCTATAAATTCTATATCAAAAGAATATACTGTTATCAAGACCTCAATATTGTCCTGAATTACTTTATTTTGCTTTTTATAGTTGTTTTTATCTATTAAACTAAAGTCAGAGTTCATAAATAACTTATCAATTGCCAAATCAATGTTTTCCTGACCAAGGCTTTGAATTGAGTCACTTTTTTCAATTAATGTTATCTCTTTAGGTGTTGTCTGCTGTATTTTTTTAATCTCAAGGTCAATTTTATTCAGTTCGGAATCAAGCTCGCTTTCAGTTTTATAGTTTAGCTTTAAGTCAGCCAGCTGGATGTTTAAATTCTCAAGCGTTGTTTTTGCTGTTTTTACTTTTTCCATTAATCCCAGGTCAGAGATTAGCCCCTGGTTTTCTCCGTTCTCAAAATTAGCGGATATAGCTTCAATATCTATTAATAACTTTTCTACTTTCTTTATTTCATCATTAACCTTTATTACAAGATTGGGAGGAAGCACTTTTGGTGTTTCCTCATTTTTGATTTCACCATTTGAGCTTTCTTTATTTGAGGTTGCATAAACTTCCTCAGATAAAGAGCCTATATTTCCTGCAATATCCACTGCATTTATTTTATAATAATAAGTTACTTTGCCTTCTGTTGAGCTGTCAGTAAATCTTGTGGTATTGCCTGTTTCTGAATAATAATCAAGGTAATCCACTCCAGAAGATGTTGATCTGTATATCTTAAAGTAATCAATCTCTTCCCCTTCATAATACCAGTTTAGTTCAATTTTTCCATTTTCTTTTGAGATAGCTTCCAGGTTTACTGGCACAGGCGGCTTTGTTGTATCCACAATAAAGGTTTTCCCTTCTTTTATAATATCTCCAACTGAGCCATACTTATTTTTGCCTGAAAAATAAAAAGTTCCTACTTTATTGTCATCTGCATCTGTGATTATGATGTAACCCTTCCATAAGTCATCATATCTTGTTAGAGAAACAAGCCTTTTTGAGCCTGGAGAACTCTCAAAACTATATTCTAAAACAGGTGATTCCTCTAGTTCTTCTGAAGGCAGCAAAGTTACCTCTATTGTTCCTGCTTTTACAGGAGAGGGATCACTCAAACTTATCTCTGCATATGGTGGCAAGTCAGCTATGAAGCTTATTACAGCTGATTCACCCATCTTATACCCATTTGAATCCCTGCACCTTACATAATAATTGTGAGTTCCATCTTCAAGGTCAATAAGGTTTTGTGTGTGCGCTGTTTCTCCTGTCAGCTCAAATGTTTTTGCCATGCTGTCATAGTCTGTATTCACAGAATCATATTTGCATGTTGCATCTTCATTTGTAACAACATAAAGTGTTGCTGAACTTGATGTTATAGTTCCGCTGGGAGACTTTGATAATATTAGTGGAGCAGAGCTTTCAACTAATCCCTGAGTTTGATTTGTTGCTAATGTTGCGCCGGCCGCATTCCTGAGGTCAGCAGAAATTATATATTGATTGGGGGTAATTCCTTTAACATTCCAATCAAACCCATAGGTGTATGGCCCTGCTCCATTAAAACTTGTGTTAGTTACTGCTACACTATTTACTGAAGAATCAATGTTGTTATAATTGAGATAGACAACTCCATTAAATAATGAATCTGTCCTGATTATGAAACTTACAGTCTCAGATTCGCCCTGCATTATTGTGCTTGGGACTGATAACTCTATTGAAGCACTATAAGCAATTGGAACTATTAAAAGCATCACCAATAGGGCTATCAGCTTGTTTTTCATTTTTTATTCTCCCTTAAAATATATTTTTTTAAATCCTCTATAATCAGGCTCTTTATATAATCAGATTTAGCAAGACCCATCTTTTTAGAAACCTCTTCCAGCTTAGCATTAAGCTCGTCTTTTATTGAAAAATTAATTTGGGCCATTTTATGTTTCTGCTAGTATTATACTAAAAATATACTAAAACATTACTGAATGTCTACTATTTAACTACTAATCTAATAGTTTACCTATATAAACATTTCGTTTTTGAACTGTTTTTAGCTGGTTCTATTTTGTTTAGAAAAAATCATTAAAAACAAAGATAATTTTTCAACAAATCTGAAAATATTTTTTAATAACCAAAAATCTACTGGTTTTTCTTTGGCTATTCTTATAAATTTTAATGAGATTACCCACTTATGAAAAAAATATTGTTTTTAGTTATTTTGATTTTTAGCTTTCTTTTAGTTTCAGCAGCAGATGAAAACAATAGCTGCAATGGATTAAGAATAGAGATTAGTTTAGATGATGCTTTATTTTTAGGCAAAACCTACACAGGCCTTTTCAGGATAGACAACCTTGATCATGTTTCCAGCACAACAGATTGCATAAATTTAACAGTTGCTTATAATATATCTGGCTCTGATTTTTTCAAACAGGATGTTTTTGAACTGATTAACCTAAACAGCTATAAAACATCAGGAACAGGAGATTTCAGGCCAGACAAGGCAGGAAATTATATAATATGCGGCCAAATCATTTATTCAACTACAAATGATACAAACAAAGAGGATGATATTAGCTGCAAAAATATATCTGTGATAAACACATTAGATATCCCCTGCAATATATCCCTTGATATTGGAACTGGAAAAACACTTTATTTTGATGAGCCAACTGTTTTCTATCTCAACCTTAACAATGAAACTTTTCCTTTCATAATAGAATACTGGGTTGAGGATTTATTTGGCAATGTTGTAAAAAATACAATAAACACAACAAACACAAACAAAAAAAGCTTTTCCCCAAAGCTGGATGAGCCAGACAAGGCCTTTCTGATAAAATCAAGAATTGCTTTTATTGCATGCAATGACTCAAACAAAGATGACAATTATGCTGAAATGCTTTTTGTTGTCAAAGGAGAGGAGCCGGCAAACCAATCAAAAATTGAAATATCTGAGCTCTATTTAAACAAAGACAATGCAATTGAATTTGGGGAAACCTTAAGAGCTGAGATTAGTATCTACAAAGGCGATTCAACAAAAAATGTAATAAGCATCTGGGCTGAGAACCAAAAAGAAAGTAAAATAAGCACTGAGACATCAAAAATTACAATAACAAAAAAGTTTTCTGAAAGCCTGATAACTGTTCCTGTCCAGCTAAAGCTGAACTGCGACAGCAAGCTGGATGAGGGCAGGCATTTTCTTGTTGTTGATGGCCTTGGCATAAAAACAAAAAAAGAGTTTATGGTTAAGGGCAATTTAGATTCCCTTTGCCCAAAAGAGACAAAACTTTCCACTGAAACAGCATCAGAAACAAATTCAAAATTTTCCTATGAAATTATCTCAATCCCTCTAACAGCTGAAAATAACAATAAGTTTAAAACACAGGTCCTGATTACAGCAAAAGATGAAACAATGCTGAAAATATGGAGCTATGTTTACCGCGGCAGCAAGTGCTACTCTGGTGAAAGAGAGGATAACATACAAGAGATTTTAATTCAAGCCAATGGAAATAAAACAGTTGAACTTGAAAATACTATTACTGATGCAGAGCCAGGGGATTACAAGCTAAAAGTCAAGCTGCTTCTGGAAGGCCAGAAAACAGAAAAAGAGCTTACAGAAGATATAGAAGTTATTGAGTTAACTGAAACAGAAGAAGAGAAAAATGAGCAGGAGCTCTCAAACTTTGAGTTAACTGAAACAGCTGAAAAAACAACAGTAGAATACAGTTGTGACTCATTGGGCCTTGTAAGCAATGAACTGCAGTCTGGAACAGTTTACATCTCAAGCTCAGAAAAGGCCAGCAGTCTTGCAAAGTATATCTTTCTGGGCCTGTCTGTTCTGCTGAATGTTTTATTAATACGGAAAAGATGAACAAGAATTAAATCAAACTATTGTAATTATTCTTAATTTCAATGATTTTCTGAAAAGTTATTAATCTGGGGTTTTCTTCTACTTTTTCATGTTTTCTTTCATAAGCCCATGTTTCGCAGGGTATGTAAATCATCTTAATTCCTGCTTTAAGTGCATGTTGAACATCACTTCTTGCAGAATTGCCCACATGCCATACTTTTGATGGATTTCTATTGCCTACAATCTTATCTATTACACCTGCATCTTTTTGGGGAACTATGTAGATTTCTTTACCAAACCATTTTTGGCAGTCAGTTGCCTTTATTTTTTTCTCCTGGATTTTTAAATCCCCTTTTGTTAAGAGAATTAGCTCATCCTCTTTTTCAACAAGGAAATCCAGGGTTTCTTTAGCACCATCAACAAGACCCAGTTTTTTCCATCTTTTTTCGTCAAATGCCAGCATTCCTATTTCATATGCTTTTTTCAGGTCTTCTTTTAGGTCTTCTTTATTATAATTTATATTTTTCTCCTCACAGATAGATTTGTAGGTTTGTTGAAATGAGGTTGGAAATCTTTCCATTGAAAAGCTCATTGTTTCGACATTTTTATTATCTATTTCAACTTCAAGGTTTATGATAGATTGCAAATCAGGTGCATTAGGCCATAATTTTTCAAATATTATCCAATTGAGAAATTCAATCTGTGCATAAGAATAATCATGCTGATTCCATGCTAACGTATCATCATAATCAAATATAAA
>PCYE01000009.1:4929-5388 GCA_002762865.1 Candidatus Woesearchaeota archaeon CG10_big_fil_rev_8_21_14_0_10_33_12
GATTTCTTAGATTTTCTGCAAGAATTCTTTTTTCTATACTCTCATATATTCCATCAGGAGTTACCACCCTTTTTATTCCTGCCTTAATTATTGAATTTGTACACCACACACATGGAAACCAGCTGCTTAAGTACATAGTTCCCATATATGTACTTCCCGTATATTTTGCTGCATTGCTGATTGCCATTATTTCTGCATGTGAGCCAGGGCAAAGCTCCATTCCTTTTCCAGAGGGGTAACCATCTCTTAAACATTTATCATGTTTCATGAAATCCGGAGGGCCGTTCCAACCTGATCCAGCATAATCTCCGCAAATATCATATATCACAGCTGCAACTGGATGTTTTAAGCAAGTTGAATTTTTAAGCGCTTCTTCTAAACGAGATTTAATTTCTTCAGTTTTTTCATTACGCATTTTAACTCAAGAAATTCTGGTTCTTCCACATATATAAATCTTTT
>PCYE01000022.1 GCA_002762865.1 Candidatus Woesearchaeota archaeon CG10_big_fil_rev_8_21_14_0_10_33_12
AACTGCAATTGCACTTATATCTTTAGTAGTGTTTTCATTCACAATCTATACCAGCTACAGACTAAGAGACAAGATGATGGTTACTGAGACAAGGATTTATTCCATGGATATTTTTATAGATGATGTTGAAAAAGATATAGAGAGAGGCCTTTATATCTCAGGATTCAGGTCATTAATGAGCATGGAGCAGTACATAACAGACAATGGAATCTTTTTGTATAATGCAAATTCTTGCTTTAAAGAAGCCTTTCTGAATGGAACTATCAATAATTCGCAAATGGGCCTTATGAATGAATCAACATTTATCAACTGGACTCAAAGAATAAAAGAGCAGGCAATAAAACTGGATATAATAGTTGACTTTGATATAAATAATATAATTATCTACCAAGAAAATCCATGGACTGTAAATATTGGCCTTGATGTAACACTAAATCTTGAGGATATCAGGAAAACAGCTTCATGGCAAAGACCACTTTACATAACAACAAACATCAGCATACAGGAATTTGAGGATCCTTTGTATGTGATAAACAGCTATGGCAGGGTTACTAACACAATAATAAAGACAACCATTACAGATTTTATTGGGCCCAACAATGACACAACAAACCTTAAAATCCATGTTAACAATTCATATTATATTGAGTCAAATACAGCGCCAAGTTTCCTCATGAGATTAGAAGGAAACCTTTCAGATTCTGCATATGGAATTGAAAGCCTTGTAAATTTAGAGGAATTCCAGGCACAGGAAGTTCCTATTAGGGGCAGAAGTGTTGTTGATTATATCTATTTTGGAGACCAGTCAACAACAAATTATAATATTAAGAATATGCCCTTATGGTTTAAGCTGGATGAAGAGCATCTTGCAACATATGAATGCGAGGATTTAATTGAATGATTTCGATAGATATTTATATTAAAAAGGAATTTTTTTAAGATAAGATGGTCAAAGATTCATTATTAAAAACAGGTGTTGACAGGTTGGTAAGCCTTATTCAAGAGAAAAAGAGAATTTCTGTTCCAGAAGCAGCAAAAGAGCTTGGTGTAAGCCAAATTGTTGTTGAGGAATGGGCTGACTTTCTTGAAGAGGATGGCATCATAAGCATTGAATATAAATTTGCAACTCCCTGGCTTATTGAGAAAAAACTAAAAAAAGAAGATATTGAAAAAAAAGTCAAGGAATTCTATGGGAAAAAGGATATTATTGTAAGAAAATCAGAGTCATTGTTAAGCTTTCTTGACAAGAAAGGGGAAGACATAGCAAAAATCAGAAATGAATTCAAAAAGATGAGGGAAGAGATACATTCTGAAACTGATAATATTCAAGAGGAGCTCAAAGAACTTGAAAGATATGAAGAGTTGAAAAATAAAGTTGATGATCAAGTAAAGAAACAGGACCAAGCTTTTGCAGACAAGATTAAAGAAATGGATGGACAGATTATCAGAGCTCAGAAGAAATACTCAGAGCTCTTGAAAGAAATAGGTGCAGAGGAAAAAATAATAAAAACAGAAAGATTAAAAACAAATTCAATAAGAAAAATTGAAGAAGCATTAACGCAGAAAATTAAAAAAATTGAGGGCACTATAGATATAGTTAAACAGAATATTAAGTTAGAAGATACCCATATTGTGGATTTAGAATCCCATACAAAAAAATTAAAAGAGCTGGCAAATGATACAAGAGAAACACTTAATCTGCAAAAAAAGAAAATTATGCCTTTAGCTAAAGAAAGCAAGGAGTATGAGAAAAAGATACTAAACTCACAAAAAGAGATTTTAAAAAAGGTTTTTGAAAGGGGCAAGGTAATCAAAGAAGATATAGATGAAAGCAGGAGATTGTCAGACAAGTTTAAGAACTTCTTTGAAAAAAAGATGGAAACAGTTAATTTGATTGAGAAAATCAATGATGATAGAAATACCTTTAAGAAAGAACTAACTGAATTTATTGCAAAAGCAAGGGCATTAAGCATATTATCACAGTCAATAGATATCCAGAAGCAGATAAATATAATGGAAAAAAAGTTCAAGGATATTGATCAAAAAAAGAATATTTTTGAAAAAGAGGTTAGCAAGTTATTTAGTTTAATCAAAAAGAAAAATATTTAGCTGTTTAAGATTATTAAAAAATTAAAAAAGAGGTTGATTTTATGGTAGTAAAGGAAGAATATAGTTTTATTTCTAATGAAATTCCTATAAAGATAAGGATTTACACAGAAAAAAAAGAGTTTGTTCCAATATATGATGTTTCTATATCCAGCATAAGCAAGAATACAGAGATAATACTTGAGAGGATAAGGCAGGAGCTTATCATAGAGGTAAACCTTGGAATAATTGACATAATAGACTTAAAGAAGGGCGATCTGATTGAACAAAGATTCAAGGAGACAATTGACCTGTTAGTAAAAAAGCATTTCCCTGATGTTGACAAGAAAACAATGAATTTTCTTAAGTCATACTTAATACAGAAGAGCCTTGGCATGGGCAACATAGAAATCCTGATGAACGATGTTAATCTTGAGGAGATTGCAATAAATAATGCAGATGAGCCTGTTTGGGTTTATCATAGAAAGCATGGCTGGCTTAAGACAAATATTATGCTTGAGAGTGAGGAGCAGATAAAGCACTATGCATCTTTAATAGGCAAAAAAGTAGGAAGGCAGATAACTGTTCTTGAGCCATTGATGGATGCTAACCTTAGTACAGGCGATAGGGTAAATGCAACACTCTTGCCAACCTCCCTCAAGGGAAACACAATAACTCTAAGAAAGTTTGCAGCAAAGCCATGGACAATTACAGACTTTATAATAAACAGGACAATCTCTGCTGAGGCAGCAGCCCTTATCTGGCTTGGTGTTCAGTACGAGCTATCTATAATAATATCTGGTGGAACTGCAACAGGAAAAACCTCTATGCTTAATGTTGTTTCAAATTTCTTCCCTCCAAACCAGAGGATAATATCAATTGAGGATACGCATGAGATACAACTGCCTAAATTTTTACATTGGATCCCCATGATAACAAAATTACCTAATCCCGAAGGAAGAGGCGCTATAACAATGCTTGACCTATTGGTTAATTCTTTAAGAATGAGGCCTGATAGGATTGTTGTGGGTGAGATAAGAAGAAAGCAAGAAGCTGAAGTTCTTTTTGAGGCAATTCACACAGGGCATTCTGTTTATGCAACTGTTCACGCAAATGATACAAATGAAACAATTACAAGGCTGACAAATCCCCCTATTGATATTCCAAAATCTATGATTCCAGCTGTTTCAATGATTCTTGTACAGTACAGAAACAGGAGGACAGGAGTCAGAAAGACCTTCCAGATATCAGAAATACTTCCTGACAGCAGTACAAATGTTTTGATCCAGCTGAATATAAGAAAGGATAAACTAGAAAAAGCAAATAACTCTGTTTCTATTATGAAGACCTTAGAGATGTTTACTGGCATGACAAGGAATGAAATAAATAGAGATATCAAGGAAAAAGAGCTTGTTCTGAAATATCTTGTTAAACATAACATAAACACTGTTGATGAAGTAGGGAAGGTTATGGCTGAATATTATACAGATAAAGATAACTTCATGAAGATTGTAAAATCAAACAAAGCACTTATACTTGAAAAAAATGAAACAGCAAAAATTGAAGAAAAGAAGAAATCTATTAATTTAAGTAAGAAAAAGGTGTCTCTAAAAAAGAAGAAAAGTGCTAGGCCAATTAAGGACCAAAGGTGATTTATATTAGCAGCGTATTAATCAGAAGGATTGTAAGGACTCTTCCTGGAATTAACATAAAATTAAAACAAGCAGGCATGTTTGACACGCCTGAAGAATTTATCAAGAAGACAATCTTATCTGCATTCTACCTTACAACAGGAATAACTGCCTTGGTTGTAACAGTACTTACCCAATTAGAGATATTATCAAGCATAATCTATTTTGCTTTTCCAGTGTTTATGTTCTTTATTATGTTTTTCTACATGCTTAAAGTGCCTGATGTTAAAATATTAAGAAAAGGAAAAGAGATAAGCAGGGAGATTGTTTTTGCTGGCCGCTTTATGATGATAGAGCTTGAATCAGGAGTTTCTCTGTATGATGCAATGGCCAATGTCTCAAAAAACTATAAAGTAATTGGAGAATACTTTAAGGAAATAATAGATAAGGTGTCTATGGGAACAACAATGGAAGATGCAATAAATGAAACAATAGAAACAACACCCTCACCAAATTTAACAAAAGTTTTATGGCAGATACTTAACTCGCTGAGGACAGGGGCAGATATCTCAAACTCGCTTTCAAACATACTTGACCAAATTGTTCGTGAACAAATCATTGAAGTAACTGAATATGGAAGAAAATTGAATCCATTAGCAATGTTTTATATGATGGTGGCAATTATAGTGCCTTCATTGGGCATAACAATGCTTATTGTACTTACAACATTTATTTCAATAAAGGTTGATTTGACTATTTTGCTAGTATTAGCATTATTCCTTGGATTTATTCAATATATGTTTCTCTCAATTATAAAATCCTCAAGACCTGCGGTGGAAATATGAAGATAAAAAAACTGTTTAAATCACCAAAAAAAACAGATGAGACAAAAGAAAAGGGTCGGGAAAAGAGTATTGAGGAAAGGGTCAGATTATACAGGAAGCTTCAGCAACAGAGAAAAAAGAAGTTGATGACAGAGCACAAAAGGAATAGATTGAAATATTACTCACAAAAAGCAGGTTTTGTTGTAGAATCCCACAAACTATCAAGAATAATCTTTAATTTATGTGTTTTCTTGAATTTAATAGTCTCATTTTACCTTATTTATCGTTTCTCAACTGATCTGAAGTATGGTGTCTTATATGTCAGCTTTATTATGTTTTTTGTATGGGTGGTTTTATTTGTTATACTCCTGCTAATGCTGTGGTTAATGTTTTATCTTATCATTGACTTAAGGATATTTAAGAGAAGGATTGGGATAGAAGATGTACTTGCTGATTTTTTGCAGCTGACCTCA
Organism: Candidatus Woesearchaeota archaeon CG10_big_fil_rev_8_21_14_0_10_33_12; assembly: GCA_002762865.1. Classification (GTDB taxonomy): domain Archaea; phylum Nanobdellota; class Nanobdellia; order Woesearchaeales; family CG1-02-33-12; genus CG1-02-33-12. The sequence goes on from PCYE01000022.1 coordinate 5,014, forward strand.
GCAAATATAAGGGCAGGCATGCCTATTGACCGTGCTTTATGGTATGCTGTGAGGCCCCAATTTGGGGTCTTAGCCAGCGAGATAGAGATGGTTGCAAAAGAAACCATTGGAGGTGAAGATCTTGAGGGAGCTCTTAAAAGGTTTGCAGAAAAATATGATTCACTCATGCTAAGACGTTCAATAAACCTTCTTATTGAGGGTATAGCTGCTGGTGGTGAAATAGGTGATTTGCTTACTAAAATATCAATTGATATACAGGAGTCAAGGATTATGAAGAAAGAACTGTCAGCCAATGTCACAACATATGTGATATTTATTTCATTTGCAACAATAGTTGCGGCACCATTATTATTTGCATTGTCGAGTCACCTGCTTTTTATAGTAAGCAACCTTATGCTAAAGCTTGATGTTCCATCAGGAATAACAACTTTTTCTATCAATTTCTCTGGAGGACCGGGTATATCTATTAAGGATTTTAGGATATTTGCTATTACATGCCTTGTTATAACATCTTATTTTTCATCTGTAATAATTGCAACCATAAAAAAAGGAGAGATAAAGGCAGGAGTAAAATATATTCCAATGTTTATTGTTTCAACTATAGTATTATTCTTAATTTTTTCATTAGTTATTAGCAAGCTGTTTGGAAGCATTATCTAGCTAAAAATAGTTAAGTTTATATATTAGTTAGTATTAATATATAAAAAAGTATAGTGATATACTATAAGAATCCAGGAATAGAGGTGATAAAATGAAAAAAGCACAAGCTGCCATGGAATTCTTAATGACCTATGGATGGGCAATCCTAGTTGTTTTGATTGCAATAGCAGCCCTAGCATATTTTGGAGTATTGAATCCAGGAAGATATCTGCCATCAAGCTGTACACTAGTGCCAGGTTTAAGCTGTGAGGACTTTAAGGTTGATGGTACTGCAAAAACAGTTGAGCTAGTTATACAAAATGGTATGGGGCAGGATTTAAGTTCATTTACTGTTACAATAGCAGGAACCTGTGTTAGTGTTCCAACAGCTGGCGTGAATGGAGATACATTAAGTGATGGAGAAAAAGACAGATTTGTTATTAGCTGTACTAATCCTGAGGACCTAGGCTCTAGGTTTAAAGAAGATATTGTGATAGGATACACAGCAAAAAGCGGCATAGCCCATAATGTTACAGGTAGTTTAACATCACAGGTTGAATAAATTTTTTATTTTTTTCTTATTCTTTTTTTCTTAAAAAAGCAAACCTTTTATAGCATAAAGTATTATAGCCAGCTATGGGAATAAGAAAGCCTATTGTTGCAGGCCAGTTCTATGAATCAGATTTTAACAGCTTAAACAAGCAGATAATCGAATGCTTTGAGTCAAAGAAAGGGCCTGGTGCATTGCCAATAAATAAAAGGAAATATTGTGTTTTAGGAGCTGTTGTGCCTCATGCTGGCTATTTTTTCTCAGGATCATGCGCTGCATGGTCATACAAGGCTATTGCAGAATCAGAGTTTCCTGACTTGTTTATTATTATTGGACCAAATCATTCTGGAATGGGAAGGACATCAACTATTTTGGATGACTGGGAAACACCTTTTGGAATTGTAAAAGCTGACAAGGAATTTGGGAAAAAATTAATTAATAATTCCTGCATTGTTGAGGATTCAATAGCTCATCTTCATGAGCATTCTATTGAAGTCCAGCTTCCATTTTTACAGTTTGTAAGCAGGGATCATCTGAAAGATTTAAGGTTTATTCCTATAACAGTTGGATTTGACTGCAATGTGGGGGAGATTGCATCAGGAATTAAAAAAACAATACAAGAATCTTGCAAAAAAATATGCATAATTGCAAGCTCTGACTTTACTCATTATGGCTTTAGCTATGGCTACGTTCCTTTTTCAACAGATGTAAAAGAGAATATGCAAAAGCTTGACAATGGCGCAATAAGCTTTATAAAATCTCTTGATTCAAGGGGATTTCTTGAGTATGTTAATAAAAAACAGGCAACTATCTGCGGTGCTGTTCCAATAGCTGTATTAATAGAGCTGATGATAGGCAAGGCCAAGAAGGTAAATCTTATGCAATACTACACCTCAGCTGATATTATGGGTGATTATAACAACGCTGTTGGCTATGCAAGCATTGTCTTTAAATAATTCTAAAAGACCCTTATCACCGAAAAGCTTATATACATAAAAACAAGGTCTTTACCTAATGCATAAACTAAAAAAAAGAGGAGATCATATAAGCCCAGAAACATTGATAATCATACTTCTTATGATTATTTTTATAATCATCTTCTTCTTTTTAATAACGGAGGCAGGAAATGTTTTACCATGACCGCAAGGGACAGGAAAAGTCTTATCTGGTTTATATAATAATGGCTCTTGTAGGCTTTATAGTTGTTATTATCATCATGAATATTTTTGTTATAAATGTAGGGGATATTACCATTGAACAAACCTGCAGGGCAAGCATACTTGCTAGGGCAAAGGCAGTGCTAAAGCTAGAATGGTTTGGTGGAACTTTTGAAACAACGCCTGTTGTTCCAATAACATGCAAGACCAAGGACAAAACCCTTGAAGGGGATAAAGAACAGGTATTGATGCAAATTTCAGAGTTAAGCGCAAGATGCTGGTGGATGTTCCTTAACGGAGAATACCAGAACTTATTTGATAGCCCTCGTTTCTTGAATAAGAGAATGTGTTTTCCTTGTTATACCTTTAATATTAAGACTCATCTCGAATCTCCTATAACTCCAGATGAGATTATACAATACATGGCTACACATGACTATATCCCAGCAAGTTCCAAAAAAGAACAGGATAAAAATGATAATAAGGAAAAAGAGAAACCAGAAGAGGGTATAACTTATTTATATTATATACAAAGCCTTAACGGAGATGGGGTAATAGGAATGAGGGAAAAGCTTGTTTTTGTTGGAGACCAAAGAGAAACATATTCAATTAACTTAATGAGCCCTGATATATCTTTGTATATGGAATATATAACTGATCCTTTTTATGGTTATCTTAATATTTTTGAATCAGATGAATTCAAAAATAAAAAAGAGGAGCTTAAAAAGGCAAATCAGATATATATAGAAGATTTAAATATTGTAGATAAATCTGGGTATTGTGAACGCCTAGAAAGCATATGAGGAATCAACATGAAGATGATTTTTAACAAAAAAGCACTTATGTGGAAACAGATTGCAGTATGGATAATCATACTTGGATTTATACTTGTTTTTTTGTTTTTCCAAAGCAGCTTAAGGGAAAAGATGATTAGTGATATGAAAACTTTATTTAGTTTTTTGAAATTTTATTGAAAATGGCATCCATGGCACTTAATATTATTGGCAAATTGATTTTAATACTGGTTGTCATAGGTGTGGTATTTGGGTTATTTCAGACACTTTTTCCAAAAGCAGCAGATGCTTTTTTTAATAAAACAAAACTTAATCTTCCTATAATCACTATTGGAAAAGACCAGACAGAATCTGAATTTGAGGTTCCTCCAGAGATGAAAGAAAATGTTGAACTGATTTACAATAAAATTCTAGAACTTTCATCTGAGGATACAGAAAAGGGAGAGGAAATAAAGAAATTGGAGCTTAAAAATTTTGGTACATGTGAATTAGCTGTTACACAAAATAATGAGGAAAAACTGAGCATTATGGTTAATGTAGGGGGCAAAATAAAGTATTATGGTGAGAGCCTCGAAGGTCAGATAGAATATTATGAAAAGGATATAAAATATAACCTTTGTGTTATTGCTGTGGAAAAGAAATGGTACTCAAAGAAACTTAAAATATCAGATAAAACCCAAGATGTAGAAAAGATTGTTTTTACAGATGAAAATAATTTAAAAATTGATGAAGACAAAAATTACAAATTTTTAGGTTTAATAAAAAGAAAAGAGGATGTCTGTTTTGTTTATCAAACATAATAATAGAATCCAAAAATAAGAAAGAGGTATGAAAATGAAAAACAAGAGAGGTGTTGAATTAAGCCTTAATGTGATTGTCATTGCTGTAATAGTCCTTGTTGTTGTTGTAGTATCAATAATGGTATTTACTGGCATTATGGGTGATAGTACAAAAAAGATTTATAATATTTTTGGAAAAATGGAGGACCATGATAAAGATGGGATTGAGGACATCATGGACAATTGCCCTTGTGAACCAGGCAAGTCAGAATATAATGGCTGCCAAAAGAGTATTAGTGATATGACACCAGATGAGAAAAAAATTATGATGCGGTCTGACTGCGAAACAAAAAATTAAAAATGAAGAAAAGTAAAAATGCAAAGATTGTTATTGATGCTACATTGGGCCTAGCTTTCTCAATAATGTTATTTATTGCTATTTTGTATATAGTTTTTGGGTTAGTTAGACCTACTGAAGAAAGCAAGAATTCATTTTATAATCTTGTTAATTTGATAAAAGAAGTAAATGGAAATAATCCTGGAACAATAAAATCAATGGTTTTGCGTATGGACAAGGATACAGCAATCATCGGATTTCCAAAAAACAAAAAGTCTATTGTTAGTAGTGGTGAAATAGACACAGGAGAGTATGGTATTTATAAAGTAGATAATATATTTAATAAGCCTTCTGATTGCGAAAAAAGTGAATCATGCATATGTTTATGCAGACACCCAGAACGTCAAGAGGGTAGAAACTTTATATGTGAAGATGAAAACCTTATCTGCGAAACACTGGATGGATTAGACCTTATAGGAGATGGTTTTATTATATCCAGATCAGAAATGCCTGGTTTTACTATAAAATCAGACTTAATTTCAACAGAAGATATGTCACAATTTAGGGAGGTTTATGTGGAGAAATACAGTGAATATGGTGAGGATTTGGTTGCAGTATGTGAAAATCTTGAGGAAGTATCTTGTGTAAGCCAGGAATACAGAGAAGAAAAGAAGGCAATATATAGTTTAAACAATTTTAAGAATTTTATTGAGTTATGCAAGGACAGGGAATTTGTAGAAGATGAAGATCCATGCAGCTGCGGAGCATTTAATTTTAGATCATTTATACCTGAAGGATACACTGTTGAGTTCAGTAACTCAAAGAATGGTAAACTAAACATAAGCTTAAAACATGAAACTCAGGAACTAGGTAGTATAGAAGCAGATACAAATTTCTGTGTATGTAAACTAAATTATGAATTAGGAGATGATTTAAAAATTTCTATTGACCACCCAGAAAAACCAATAAATTTAGAATATAATATAAAAGATAACTATGTTTTTTACTATGGAAATTATCCTGAGGAAGAAAAACCCCAGATAGCTTTTATTAAATATAATAAAAAAAATATTTGTCTTGCATATCATGAATTCTCAGAAAAGGGAAAAGGGTATATAATAGAGCCGTATGCAGAGCCTTTTGATACTATATTAATCCCTGATCCATCAGGTTATTTTGGACCAAAAAAACTTGTGGGATGCAAATACCCTGCAACAGATACAGAAGAATTGTGGTAGTTAAGACTTTTCACCAAAAAGCATTTAAACTATAACTTTCTAGAGTAGTGTATGAAAAAAAGAGGGATAGTGCGTTCAATGTTTCTTGCTGGCGAGATAGTCGGCGCTGCTATTGTTGCCTTTCTTTTGATTAGCAGTGCAGTAAAATGGTCAGACAGTGAAACACCATACAAGGCATACCTTGCAAAGGATATGGCTTTGGTTGTGGATGCACTTTTCTCAAGCCCAGGAAACGTAATAATAAATTATACACAAAATGTCTCTAATTATTATATTGATTTTAATGAAAATTCTACAACTGTTTATAAAAAAACCCAAATTGATGGAATGTCCTACAAATTTGTTGGCTATAAAGGATTTGAAATGGATTTAACACTTGAGAATCCAGCCAAAATACAGTTTGCAAAAATAAATGATGAGATTGCTATTGGAGAATCTTTGAAGAAAAACCTTGACACATTAAAGTGTGATGAAACAACGGGGGGAAGTTTAAAAGACAAAAAAATCCTTGTTGACCCAGGTTATGAAAAAGACAGTGTAAAGCCATCAAACGAAATGTGTGGTATAGCAAACTCTTTTATTTTTAAGCTTACTAATACATGGGTTAATTACTTAAATATATTCTCTACAAGAAACCTTCACGAGTATGATGAGGATGAGGGAATAATTTCAATAAACTGCAATGATCCATCAGAAACTGATGAATCATCTGAAGCAGATGTTGTAATAAGCTTTAGGGCAGGAAAAGGCAAAGACACAACAACAAATAATATCAAGGCATTCATTGTTTCAGGCTCAGACAAAGAAAAAGAGAGCAGAAAATTAGCCTGCTTAATAATAAACTCTATTCTTGAAAATAAAGCTTTTGATGATATCAGAATTACTGGTGCATCTATTGTTCCTGTTGATTTAGAAGCAACTGACAAGGATTTTCCAGAGGGAATAAAAAACAAGATTTTTGTTATGTTAGAAATAGGAAATAGCGAAAGTGATGATGGAAAGGAATTACTAAAAAAAATACCAGAGCTTGGTGATTCAATCTTTAAAGGATTTATGGAATATGGGAAATAAAAAAATATTTTTTTCAAAAAAAGGAAGTGGTTTTTTATTAGGCAAAAAACCCATATATTTTATTATTGTTGCCTTCTTTCTGTTTATTGTATTTATACTTTTCAGTTATCTCATACTTAGTAATATATCCTCAACAACGACCTTTCCTGAAAACGTTGAAACAACAGTATTCATAAACAGATTCTTAAACTCTCCAGAATGCTTTGCATACCAAGATGAAGAGACAGGGAGAACCTACACCAGCATTATTGATTTGGATAAGTTTAACAATGAACATCTAAATGAGTGTTACTCAGCTGATGAAGACAGTCCAATAGCATTTATGCTGGATTTAAAGGGCTCTGATTCCCAAGAGGGAGTTTTAACCTCTAACTGGAGAGCTAAAAAAATCAATCGTATGTCACAATATGTAATTATCTATGACAAAGGAAATTTTTATAGTGAAACACTCTTAATCGCGGTCCAAGAATGAAATGCTTTAAACTTTTTAGGAAGATTGCAAGAAACAAGAAAGGGCTTGACCCTGACTTGACAGATTCCCTGATTGCAGTACTTTTTTCAGCAATGATTTTTATTTTTGCATTTCTTTTTCTTGCTAACACAACCAAGGACATAGAAAAAGCAGCAGTAGCAGCAACCAATAATCTTGAAAAGAATTATATCTTATTAAACTATCTCAGAACACCCATCAACGAAAAGGGAATGACTATTGCAGAATACCTGGGTTCTTTAAGCAAGAAAGAACTTGAAGAAAGCATGAAATCCAATGGATTTTGCTGTGTTAAAGATGCAAGTCCTAGGGGTTCTAAATGTACTAAAGACGGCCAATTAACTAAAGAAGCAAATGAAATACTTAAAGATATTGCAAACTGGCGTGTTGGGATGCTTATACCTGGAGAAGAAGAATTTTGTTATATTAATAAAGGAATTCAACAGGAAAGAGGGGTGCCTATTTTAGGAGAAACAGTTAAGGCTATAATCCCGTCAAATGATCATAACTTTAATATAGATATATATTTCAAATTTAAGAGTTGATAATATGTTTAAAAACAAAAAAGCAGCAATATTTTTGACTTTTGTATCAATATTCCTAATGGTTGCTCTTTTATATTTCTATACTACTTATGGAACTAAAGATGAATTCAAGCTAAAAAATCTCGGAAAAGTTCAGTTAGAGATATTAGAAACATACCAGCAGGCAGAGAAAGCATTATTATACCTTGACTTATCTGCAAAATATTCTGCAAACAAAACAATTGAGGACATAAAGAAAAATCAGGGAAGTTTTAAAGATTTAGATTGCGAACCTTTGGAGGAACTATCAGAAAATCAGGAGCAGGAAGATTGCATTCCAACAAAAAAGCAGATTTATGATGCATTTTCAACTGATTTTGATTTGTATTTAGATGATTATCTGAAAAAATACAAGGAAACTGAACTAAAAGAAGGTGAAGAACTGGTAATTCCTCTTGATAACTATGACCTGCTGTTCAAAGAAAACAGGCTTATAGGAATTGCAACAGAAAACCTGAAAATAAACAAGAAAGACATAACCTATTCAGTCAAGCCATCATTCAACATAGATATTGGCTTTGATTTATTTGAGGAGTATGCATCTTATTTTGATTAGTTCCAGTCTAATTAACTTATTAATAATTATTTTGCAAAACATAAAACTATTTATAACAGCTCTTGATTTCAATAATTGATCAAAATGATAAAAATGCCCTATAATGATATTCTGGAAAAAATACAGGAAAAATCAGGACTTAGTGAAGAGGAGATAAAAGAAAAGATTGACGGCAAATTAAAGCAATTATCCGGACTCATAAGCAAGGAAGGAGCTGCACACATAATTGCAAATGAGCTTGGAATTAAGCTCTTTAGCGCCTTGAGCGGAAAACTGCAGATAAAGAACATTCTTGTAGGAATGAGAAGCGTTGAGGTTGTTGGAAAGATTTTAAGAGTATTTGAGCTTAGGGAATTCAACAGCAAAGGCCGTGCTGGAAAGGTAGCATCCTTTGTAATAGGGGATGAAACAGGGACTATTAGAATTGTCATGTGGGGTGAACAGGCAGAAAACATAGAAAAACTTAAGGAAAACATGATTGTTAAGGTAATTGGCGGCTATGTAAGGGAAAACCAAACCGGAAAAGAAGTGCATCTCAATGACATAGGCAAACTCATAATTAATCCAGAGGGTGAGACTGTTGGTGAGGTAAAGGAAAAAATCTCCAGCAAAAGGAAGAAAATAAACCAGCTTAATGAAAATGACTCTAATATTGAGATTCTTGGCACAATAGTCCAGGTTTTTGACCCAAGGTTCTTTGAAATCTGCCCTGAATGCGGAAAGAGAGCAAGGCTCAAGGAAGATGCTTTTTTCTGTGATATTCATGGCAAGGTTCAGCAAAATTACTCATTTGTTTTAAATGTTTTTTTGGATGATGGAACAGACAACATAAGGGTTGTATGTTTCAGGAATCAGGCATTAAAATTACTGAATAAAACACAGGAACAAATGGTTGAATACAAGGATAATCCTGAAAAATTTGAGGAAATGAAAACTGAATTATTAGGCAATATTGTAAAATTTGTTGGCAAAACAACAAAAAATGATATGTTTGACCGCCTTGAGTTTATAAGCCAGCTTGTATTTCCAAATCCAGACCCAGATGATGAAATAACATCCTTAACTAAAGAACTTGAAGAGGCAAAAGCTGAAAAAGAGAGCATGACAGAACAGGTTTCAGATAAAGGAGAAAATGAGATTCAGGACACACATAATATTTAGTTTTTTGATTAGTCTTCTTATTATTAATTCTTTTAATATTCAGAATAAAATTATATTTATTGTAATCCTATTAATAGCATCTGCACTGCCAGACATTGATTCCTATAAATCGAAAGTTGGAAAAAAGATTAAGCCCCTATCTTTTTTAATAAATATTTTTCTTGGCCACAGGGGCATATTTCACTCACTCTTCCTGCTAATATTAATCTTACTGTTTATCATGCTGATAAACTATGAAATAACTGCTGCGTTTTTTATTGGCTACTTATCACATCTTGTTCTTGATTCATTAACTCCTGAAGGAGTGATGTTTTTATATCCCTTTTCTAAGAAGAGAATTCAAGGATTCATAAGAACAGGCTCTTTATTTGAAAATATATTATTTGTTTTATTATTAGCATTATGTTTTTGTATAATTGTTTAACCACTGGACATTGGACATCTCTGGATAAGCTATTTAAATAAATTAGACTATCTAATAGTTATTGCTTCGGTTCCCTGATTAGTCAAGGACTAGGGGAATTATGAAATAAGATGCGAAAAGCAATGGAGGCGATGCAAATGAATCAGGAAAATATCCCTGAAAAGAAGTTTAGTACCGGCGTAGTAAGCGCCACAATCTGGAAAAACAAAGGAATAAGCAAGTCCAGCATGCCTGTGGAATTTAGGACAGTATCTTTGCAAAGAAGATACACAGACAAAAGCGGCGAGTGGAAGTCAACGAATTCTTTAAGGACAAATGACCTGCCAAAGGCAATTCTTGTTTTGAGCAAGGCATATGAGCATCTTGTTCTAAAAGAGCAGACCAAAGAAGATAGTGAAGAAGAAATAGAAGTGGAGGATGTTGATTAGTTTACCGGAATATTTTCAGAAAAAATTTGATAAACTATTTAAATAAGCATAACTACTTTAAACAAGGGGTTGATATTATGAAACTAGAAGAAGAACAATCAAAAGAAAAAGAACCAAAAAGTGATATTAAAAAGATAAAAAAAGAAGAGAAAAAAGAAATTACTGTTCAGGATCTTCCAGGTGTTGGAGCTGCAACAGCTGAAAAGCTTGTTGATGCAGGTTATAACAATATAATGGCAATCGCAGTTGCAAGCCCGGGCGAGTTAGTTGATGCAGCAGGTGTTTCTGAGGCAAGCGCAAGAAAGATGATAAACTTTGCTCGAAACAAGCTTGATATGGGTTTTGAGTCAGGAGAGGATCTGTTGAAAAAAAGAGCAAGGGTTGAGAAGATAAAAACAGGCTCAAAATCATTTGACGATCTGCTTGGAGGGGGTTTTGAGACATCATCAATAGTTGAGTGTTTTGGTGAGTTTGGCTCTGGAAAAACCCAGCTTGCCCACATATTAGCAGTTAACTGCCAAAAACAAAATCCTGGTGCAGTAGCAGTTTATATTGATACAGAAAATACTTTTAGGCCAGAGAGAATTCAGCAGATTGCAAAGGGCGCAGGCCTTGATCCAACAAAAGTACTCAAAAACATAAAAGTTGCCCGAGCATACAACTCAGACCACCAGATGCTTCTTGCAGAAAAAGTTGAGGACCTTATAACAAAACAGCAGTTTAAGGTTAAGGTTGTGATTGTTGACTCATTAACAGCCCACTTCAGGGCAGAGTTTATTGGAAGAGGCACATTGGCAGAGAGGCAGCAAAAGCTCAATAAGCACATGCATGTTTTGTTGAGGCTGGCAGACATGCATAACCTGTGTGTTTATGTTACAAACCAGGTAATGGCAAAGCCGGATATGTTCTTTGGTGATCCTACACAGGCAATTGGCGGCCATATAGTTGCACATGCAAGCACTTTCAGGATTTATTTGAGAAAGGGCAAGAAAGGCAGCCGTGTTGCAAAGCTTGTTGACTCACCAAACCTTCCAGAGGGCGAAGCAGGCTTTTATGTCATAGAAGAAGGCATCAAAGACTTTAGTTAATTTTTTTATTTTTTTATAAAAACATTTAAATAAGAAGCAATATAAAAATTTAAAATGGACCAGAAAAAGAAAAATTTAACAACTCTTTTGGGAGTTATATTTACTGTTATTGGTATTATCTGGGCTATTCCATCTTTTCTTACAGAAAAATACTTTTTTGGAGCAATTGCTTCTTTCTTGGTTATAATTGGTCTTATATTACTGGCTGTTGCATTCAGTGAATAAAAAAGAGATAAAAAATGGATGAAGAGACAAAAGAGATAATACAAAAGCTTGAAAAAAAGATTAATGACCTGGGAGGCCAGGTAGAGGAACTCCAGGGTGAACTGGAAGAGCTAAAAGAAGACTTCTATGAAGATGAAGATTCAGAAGAAGAATAAACAAACTCTTTTAATATTTAATAAAAATATCAGATACATTTAAATAATTTGAAATCTCAAATAAATTAATCATAAAAAGAGATGTGAGTTACTACGCTTCTTAGATACTATCTAATCTTAGGGTTGTAGTTATCAAAGTTTTCAATACAAAAGGAGATTAATTTGTCATATTTTTGTTTAATCAATGTTATTTTTGATTTGTCTTTTTTCATATTTGATTTAAAAAAATAAGTATTCAACTCTTCACCATCCTCATCTACAATTTCCCAATTATCTCTATTTAATAAATTAGGATTTGGATAATCTGAGTTTAGATAATTAACGCAATATTTCTTGCCTTTATGCTTTATTAAAAAAGATTTTTGTATTATGTTTCCAATTAGTTTCATAATGTTATGAAAAATTGAGATATATTTAAATATGATCCTTTTTTATGGTAAGATAAATGGTTAATTTATCTTTATATGAAAAAAGTGTATTTGAAAAATATAAAAGTAATTCTCAAAGAGCTAGAGTTTTGTCTGAAAATTGGTTTTTCTCACAAATGTATTGTCCTTGTTGTCTAAATTCTAAAATTAATAATTACCCAAATAATGAGAAAGCAAAAGATTTTTTTTGTCCAAATTGTAAAAATGAGTTTCAGCTAAAAAGCTCAAATAAAAAATTTACTAAACGTGTGTTGGATGGTGAATTTAATACTATGATGAGATTTATCAATTTCAATAAAATCCCTAATTTTTTCTTGATGCATTATTCAAATGAAGATTGGTTTGTAAAAAATCTTTTTATTATACCACGATTTTTTATAACTTCTTCTATAATAGAAAAAAGAAAGCCCCTTTCCGATAAAGCAAGAAGACATGGTTGGATAGGATGTAACCTCCTTTTGGATAATATTCCTGAAGATGGAAAAATAAGCATTATAAGAAATGAAAAGTTAATTGAAATGGAAATTGTGAATAAAAAATGGAAAAAAATGTTTTTCTTAAATAAACAAAAACCCTCACTCAGAGGATGGACTTCTGATGTTCTTAAATGTGTAGAAAATTTACCCAAAAATGAATTTACTTTAAATGATGTTTATAAATTTAAAGATTATCTAAGCGAATTACATCCAGAAAATAAACATATAACAGCAAAGATTAGGCAACAACTACAGATATTAAGGGATAATCACATCGTAAACTTTGTTTCTAGAGGAAATTACAGATTAATTAACGAGTAGGGTTTACTAAAGGAGTATATTCGATAATTAAGAAAATCCTATATAAACCTATCGCTATTGAACTGCTGCGTTGAAAGTAACATTTAAATAATTCTTTTTCTATCTGAGTTGTATGAGAGCTTTTATTGCGTTTGAAATCCCTGAAGAGATTAAAAAGGTTTTAATTGAGGCCCAGTCCCAGCTTGACAAATGCAAGGCCAAGCTTAAAATAACAAAAGACTTTCACCTTACTTTAAAGTTTTTAGGAGAGATTGATGAAAAAAAAGTTGAGGAAATAAAAAAGAAATTAAATGAAATAAAGTTTGATTCCTTTGAAACAAGTTTGACTAACATCGGAGTTTTTCCAGGGGAGAATTCCATAAGAGTTGTCTGGGTTGGTCTCAATGACTCTGAAAACAAGATAACAGGCCTTCAGAAAGAAGTTGACTCAAAGATGGAAACTCTTGGCTTTAAAAAAGATACAAGATTTCATCCTCATCTTACTCTGGCCAGAATAAAATTTGTAAAGGACAAGCAGGATTTTATTAAAAGTCTTAAGGAAATAAAAATAAAAAAAAAGAGTTTTCAAATAACTGAATTCAAGCTCATAAAAAGCACTTTAACAGGAGAAGGCCCAGTCTATGAAGACCTTGCTGTTTTTCAGGCCTGATTTTAGAAATCTTTTTAAATAAAACCCCATTTCTTTGCTAAATTACCAAACATCTTGCATGAGGTAATAAAAACTGCAGGTTTCTTTCTAAGGAAACTTTCATGAGGTAATCAAAATGGCAGGAGAGGAATCATTATTAGCACCAACAGACCAGTATCTAAAGGCTGGAATACACATAGGAACAAAATTCAGGACAAAGTACATGGAGAAGTTTATCTACAAGACCAGGCCAGATGGGCTCTCAGTCCTAAACCTGCAAAAGATAGACGAAAGAATAAAAATATGCGCTAATTTTTTAGCACAATATGCCCCTGAGGACATTATTGTAGTAAGCAGGAGGGAAAATGGCTGGAAATCAATCAGAATGCTTTCAAAGCTTACCGGAATAAGGGTTTTTGCAGGGAGATACCCTCCCGGGATTTTGACAAACCCGCATCTTGATAAATTTATTGAAGCAAAGATTGTTTTGGTTACAGACTCCTGGCCCGACAGGAATGTTATAAGCGATGCTATGAAAATAGGAATCCCTGTAATTGCATTATGTGACACAAACAATCAGTCAAACAATATTGATTTGGTTGTGCCTTGCAACAACAAGGGAAAGAAAAGCTTAGGTCTTTTCTTCTGGATTCTTGCAAGAGAATACATGAAGAAGCGCGGAATGATAAAAAATGATTCTGAGTTCAAGGCAACTATTGATGATTTCACAGACGAATAATTATGCATAGAAATGCTTGCGAACACTTCTTACTTTAGTATGAGGATGAGCATTTCTGGCATGCTCAAAAATGCTCTGCATTTTTGGCACACCGGAAAACTATGTTTTCCTCGTGTCCTAAAAATCCACTGTGGATTTTTATGATTTTTTAAAGATTCCTTTTTCCTTTATTTCAAAGAATTCCTGATTTCCTTTTATTTCCTCTGGCTTTTTGACTATTGCCTTTCTTTTGCTGTTTATTTTCTCCAGCTCTATAAGGCATTTGCTCCAGTTTTTCAGCATTTCACCACCCACAAGGTTTATCTGGCCATTAGCCAGGTTATCATAAACCTGCTCAGTGAGTATAACAGGAATTCCCCTTCTTGCAATCTCAGTCAATGTCCTTAATTGAGTGTCTATTGATTTATTTGCCTTGTAGGCATCCTCATTCAGCTTTACCCTGTATTTTGAGCCTATTGTGTCCACAATAACCAAGGATATTTTTCCAGTACCAACAAGCAGCCTTATTTTTTCCATCTTTTCCTGCTGCTCTGTAAAGGTTTTTATGCTGAATATCATTATGTTCTGAAGAGCCCTTTCAAAATCCTCACCTGAAAGCTGCTTCAGTCTCTCAACTGAAAAACCATTTTCAGTATCAACAAAAACAGATTTTTTACCCTGCTTTGCCTGCACTATTGCAGCAAGCATTGCCAGGGTTGTCTTTCCGCTTGCAGCAGGGCCATAAATAGTTGTAACAACCTTATTATAGCCTCCATCAAGCAGCTTATCAATAATCTCTGAGCCAGAACTTATCTTTTCTTCCATAAACCAACAGTCTTTAATTTTCTTTATATAGTTTTCTTATTTTTTTAAAAGAATTTA
>PCYE01000020.1:0-19787 GCA_002762865.1 Candidatus Woesearchaeota archaeon CG10_big_fil_rev_8_21_14_0_10_33_12
AAAAGAAAAAAACCTTGAGTTTTTAATTAAGTCATTTAAGCTGGTTCTAAACAAAAAGCCAAACACTTATCTGATGCTTGTCGGGAGCAGAACTAAAAAAGATTACTTGGTTGATTTGATTAAAAAACTTAATTTAGAGACAAAGGTTTTTTTGGTTGGGCACTCCAATGCTGTGCAGAATTATTACGGAGCAGCAGACCTTTTTGTCTTCAGCTCTGTTAGTGAAACCCAGGGCCTGGTTTTGGTTGAGGCAATGGCAGCAGGAATACCTGTTGTTGCAGTTGATTCTCCCGGCGTTAGGGATGTTGTTAATGGAAAAAATGGTTTTATGGTCCAAGATTCAATAAGAGACTTTAGTGAAAAAGTAATCAAGGTGCTGGATGATGATAAACTAAGGGAAAAAATGTCTCAAAATGCAAGAAAAACAGCAAGCAGCTATTCAATCCAAAAGATGTCCAAAAGAATGCTTAAGGTATATAAGTCAGTTTTAAATTAATTATTTTTTTTCTGCATAAAAAATTCCATATTCCCATAAATTTTCTTTCAAAGCCTTATATTGAGAATATGCTGCAGTGACATTTTTTGTTTGAGATTTATTTCTAATTCCAAGAAAATTGCAAATATAAGTAACAATAAAACCAGGGAAAGAAGCCAGATACATTCTTTTGGATGAATTCATAATATTATCATTAATTTTTTCATATTTTATATTTTTGAATCCTATATTCTTTGACTTGGTTTTAAAAAACAAAGGGGTTTCCAAAGAATCAACTGCCCAGCCATTTAACCATTTATTCATTAATTTTTTCTCTTTATCAGAAAAATTTGATTTTGAGTTAAAAAAATCAGCCACAACCAATCTTCCACCTTTTTTTAACAAGCGATAAGCTTCTCTCAGGAATTTTTCCTTATCAGAATGACAAGCACTTTCTAATGCAAAGATAACATCAAAACTATTTGATTTGAATTTTGTATTCATATAATCCTGGTTTGAAAAATTAACTAATGAGCTTACATTAAGCTTTTTTGCAAGTTTTTTCGCTTTATCAACCTGATTCTGACAAATTGTAATCCCTTCAACTTTACAGCCAATTTTTCTAGCAATAAATATGGAAGTTCCTCCAATTCCGCATCCAGCATCCAGAACTTTGTCAGTTTTTTTTATTTTTGCTATTTCTATTATTATTTCATTAGTTCTCAAAAGAGCTTGGTCAAAATTTTTTACTTTTTCATCCCAGTAACCATAATGAAAAGCATAACTTTTATTCAGATGCCAGAGAAGCTTATAGTCAATTTCACATGAATCATAATATTTGATTATCTGTTCGTTATTGGCTTTCATACTTAATAAAAAAATTTTATAGTATATAAACTTTTATTAAATTTCTGCTCATAATCGGTTTAACCTAACGCCTGATTATACAAACTACTACTCAGGGTTCCTAAAGAAAAATATAACAAGGATCCTGATTTTAAATGCAATTGAGAAAAGGACTTAATTTTTAACAAACAAAAATTATAGGATAGAATTATTTCTTTTATGCCCTTCTTTCAATTCTTTGATTTCTTTTAATGTAGTCTCAATGCCTTTATTCATACGATCTACTGTTAAACCAGTTTGAGTAGCAACGTAGTCTATACACTTTATGATATCTTCCTCAGTTAATTTGCAATTAGGGTCATATGCAGGTTTGCCTGAATAATCTTCATTCATAATTATTTGAAAGTATTAATAATATAAAAATCTTTTGTAATAATATGTTATTATTATAAAAAGCGGGTAATAGAATTTTATGTAATTTAATTAATTTACTTTTCTTCTTTCTTAAAGCTTTCCGGAAGGTCAATCAGGTATTTTCCTTCTTCAAGCTTGTATATCAATGGCCTTTTCTTAAATAAATTGACAATATCAAGCTCATATTTTCCAGGCTTTAGGATTCTTATTGATTCAAGGTCAAGAACAACTGGCTTTTCTATGTCCCTTTCTATGCCAATAAGGTCAAAAACATCTTGTTCAATCTCATCCTTTTCCTTAGTTGTCAGGTCAGTTACTATGTTTTTTGATTCCTCAAGCTTTTTCTTATTTATATAAAAAAACAGCCTTCCGCCGCATGGGCAGCCCTTTAATATCTCTTCAGCCCCATCATCATAGAATTTTCCGCACCTGACACATTGATGGGGCATTTTAACTCAAGAATTAAATCTTCCTCCTCTTTTTAATTTTAGAATCCTCTTCAGTAAAAAGCTGTATCTTGTCAGGGTCTTTTTTTATCTCCCTTACAACAGATGCTGGCCCAATAATTGTCAGGCCCTGCCTGTCACCAAGAAGCATATTAACAAAATTCCTTTTTATCTTTCTGAATAAATCATTCTCTTTCTTGTCCGGATAAATGACAGACAGCTCTATTCCCTTGAAATCCTTGTCTATCTCTTCCATGGTTGCTTTTATAAGCTCGGTCTCTTCCTCTTTCCTTAATCTGCCCTGCAACAGAACTATCCTGTTTTCCTTTGTTATGTTAAGGAGTTTCCTTATTCTTCCAACTGAGCTGAGATATTCTATTTCGCTGTATGGAACAAACTGCAGTGTCAGCATTATCCTACCACCTTAAATAATCCCTGGTAAAATTCATCAATATTGGTGCCATACTTAGCAGATATCCCAACAACATGATACTGGGGAAATGCTGACTGGACTTTTTTCATCTTTGCCTTTCTTAAATCAACTTTATTGGCTACTATCAAAACAGGAATCTTCCTTGCCTCTAAATTTCCGATGATTGTTATGTTAACCTGTGAATAAGGGTCTTTTGTTGCATCAAGAACAACAACCACTGTGTCCATGTTGTCAAGCCATCTGATAGAGTCTATAACCCCTTTTGTTGCTTCTTTTGCTCTCTTTTTGGCATTAGTTGCACTCATGCCAAACTTCATAAAGTCCTCATAATCTATCTTGGTTGCAATCCCAGGAGTGTCAACAAGATTAAAAGAAATCTCTTTTTTGCCGCTTTTGATGACTATCTGCTCCTTTATCTGAATCTCACGGGTTTCATGAGGGATATTTGTTACCTTGCCCATGCTCTCTCCCAGCCAGTCCTCGCAGATTTTGTTAGCCAGTGTTGTTTTTCCGGCATTTGGAGGCCCGTATAGGCCTAGCTTGATGTGCTTTTTCCTTCTGAAAAGATTCTTGAAGAAAGTTTTTATGAATTTCTCGAATATGTTCACCATTTTTTAAAATTATAGTTGAACTGTTATATAAATAAGTTTTGGTTTTTAAGTATGAATTGTTATTAAAGAATGCAGTATATTTTCATGTCAAGCCAAATATTAACCCTGCAATGGTTGAAAAGATTATGACTAAAGAAATATAAGCTATTGTTTGCTTATTTCCCAATATTTTTCTTATAACCAGCATGTTTGGAAGGCTCAAGCTTGGGCCTGCCAGCAATAAAGCCAGTGCAGGGCCTTTGCCCATCCCTAATTTCATTAATTCTCCAATAATTGGGACTTCGGTTAGTGTTGCAAAATACATAAATGCCCCAAAAACAGAGGCAATAAAATTAGACAATAGGCTGTTTCCCCCAAGGTAAGCCTGGACAATTTCCCTTGGCATTAGAAAACCAACTATTCCTGCTATGAAAACACCTACAAGCAAGTAAGGAGTTATCAGTTTTGCAATGTCCCATGTCTCTTTCATCCATTCAATATTATCCTTTTTAGTAAATCTTAATTTTAATAAGATTATCAGCAGGATAATCAATATTCCAAAAATAATCAATTTTAAATTAAAAGCAATCTGAAGCCCGTTAACAATCAGTATTCCGATCAGAAGGATAAAAAAAGATAAAATAGTTGTTTTTGACTTAGGAACTTCTGATACCAAATCTGAAAAATTAGATTTATTTTTTATTTTTTCTCCTTTAAATAAAAAGTGCATTATCAGGCCAATAATCACTGACAGCAAGATAGCTGAAATAGCCCTTGCCACGCCCAAATCAAAACCTAAAGCTCTTGCAGTATATATAATTGCAAGCAGATTAATAGCTGGTCCTGAAAAAAGAAAAGTTATTGCCGGGCCTAAGCCTGCTCCCCTTTTCCTTATGCTCGCAAACAATGGCAAAATTGTGCATGAACAGACAGCCAGAATGCATCCGGAAACAGCAGCAACAGAATAAGAAACATATTTTTTTGTTTTTGGACCCAAATATTTCAGCACATATTCTTTTTTAAGAAAAACTGCGATTGCCCCTGCTATAAAGAATGCAGGAATAAGGCATGTTAAAACATGGGCTGACAGGTATTCTGTTAATGCACTGATTCCTGAAAAAAACAAGTCTTTTATAAACATTTAAAGCCACCAGATTGATATTGTGTAATAAATACCAGAAAAAATAAAAATTATTGAAACAATATACCTCATATATTTTTCAAACAGCTGAACCTTATTCATTACACGCCCTAGTTTTGAAACACTGAATACAAGCACAAATGAAAACAAAATTACTGGCAATCCTGTAGCAAATGCAAATACAGAGGGGATTAGTATTCCATCGCCAAATTTCAGGGCAAGAGGTATCAGCATTCCAAAGAATAAAACAGCACTAAATGGGCAAAAGGCCAATGCAAAAATAACTCCCAGGATAAAGCTTCCAAGATATCCTTTTTCAGACAGTTTTTCTTTCAGATTATCCAATCTTTTACTGCCTTTAATAAAGTTCAGCTTGATTACATCCAGCATAGCCAATCCAATAAATATCAATAATGGTCCAAGGATTTTTTCGCCATATTTTTGCAGAAACAGTGAGATTGCCTGAACATTCAGGCCAACATAAACAATCAAGGATGCAATGCCAACATAAGTCAGCATCCTTCCCAGAGTATAAATCAAACCTGTAATCAGCGTATGTTTCCCATTCTCTATTTTTTTGGAAATATATGCAATAGCAGTTATGTTTGTTGCCAATGGGCATGGGCTTATAGCAGTCATCAGCCCTATAAAAAAAGCTGCAACTAAAGCAATATCACTTGTGCCCATTGTTTCCATAAAAGCCATTATATTCATTTTAGCTATCACTAAGTTTTTGCTCAAGGATTTGTTTTAAATAATCCATGTAATCCTGCTTATCATTTATTTTATACCAGACATTGGTATTTTCCTCTTTTGAAAAGCTTCCATCTTTTCTGTAAACTCCAATCCATAATGAAGAGCCTGTTGCTTCATATTTCATAGCAGTTATCTTATTTTCAAGAAGCTCTATATTGATATGGTCAAAAACAATCCTGCCTGATTCAAGTTCATCAGCAAAATAAGTTTTTACAGTCTCTTCTGCATAATCACCTACTGTTACGCATGAATAACATTGGCTATTTCCATGGAAATGAAATAATTCTATTTTTTCAACTTCAGAGGATTGAGAATTGTTTGATGTTGCAGTATTATCAACTGGTTTGTTATTTAGTGAGCAGCCAACTCCTGTCAATAAGATAAGTATTACTAAAACTCCTTGTATATTTCTTTTATTAATCATTTCAGCCACTCTTTTATTTCTTCAACATCCGGTATCCTGCCTGAACATTTTAGCTTATTGTCAATAACAATTGCAGGCATGGACATAACCCCATAATCAACAATTTCATTAATGTCTGTTATTTTGATGATTTCTGCTTTTATTTTTGTTTCAGCTAATGCTTTTCTTGCATTTTCTTCCAGCTTTTTGCATTTAGGGCATCCTGTTCCTAAGATTTTGATTTTCATTTTACCTCTTAGAACTATTGGTTTATGTACTTATAAGCATTATACGCAGCAGTCACGCCTTGCGAGACTCCGATAATTGCCTGCTTCAGGTTAGTGTCTGTGACATCTCCTACAGCATAGAATCCCGGAATGTTTGTTTCAGAATTCTGGTTGATCATCACTTCCCCTTTGGCATTTAGATTAATGCCTGCATCACCTGCTAATTTGCTAACAGGAATAAGACCTATGTAAATAAATACGCCTTCTAATTTCAACTCTGTGCTTCCCTTGTACTGCTTGTTAAAAACAACTTTCTCAACTCTGTCTTTGCCTTTTATTTCTCTTACTTCAATGCTGTTTATTGCTTCTATCTTGCCTTGTTTAACATTCTCCTGCAATTTTTTAGAGTTTGAGAATTCTGGATGAAGCTTATCTTCATTGTTTATAATATAGATTTTTTTTGCATATTCTGTGAGCAGATTAGCCTCTTTTACAGCACTGTCTCCGCCGCCTATTACTGCAATAATCTTGTCTTTTACATGATGGGCATCGCAAAGCGCGCAGTAATAAACCCCTTTTCCAAAAAATTCCTTTTCTCCGGGAACACCTAACTTTCTCACTTTAGTTCCTGTTGCAAGAATAATTGTTTTGCTGTTAAATTCTTTTTTCTCAAGATGGACTGTGAACTTTTCCTTTCCTTTCACAGAAATTTTTTCAACTATGTCTATAAGGGTATCAACATCATAATCCATTGCATGATTTTCCATCAGCTGGGCAAGTTTCTGGCCGTCTATGGAAACAAAGCCAGGGTAGTTCTCAACAGTTCCTGTCAGTGCTATTGTTCCACCAGGCAGTTCTCCGATTACCAGGGTTTTAAGCCCTAATCTTGCAGTATACATAGCAGATGCCAAGCCTGTAACTCCTGTGCCAACAATTATTGTATCATATAATATTGATTCATCAGGCTCGTGAGCATAGCTGTTTCTTGGCTCAAATATTATTTTTTCTTTTGTGTTTGGCATTATTTCCTCCTTACCTTAAAAACTGGGGTGCAAAAACCAGTATAAATCCTAACAAAGTGAGTATTATTCCCCCGATGAGCCTGCAGTATTTGGCATATTTCTCTCCAAATGAGCTGCTGATTGCAAATGCAGCCATGCTGAAAATAATCATATCATCCAGCATGAAAAACAGGGTGTACAAACCTATATATGCATAATGCTGCAAAGTTGATAACCCGCTAAGGGCAAGTATTTGCGTGAAAACAGCTGGTATTGCAGAAGAACATACAAATTCAACTGAGTTGACAACAAAAGCAAGCCCGATTATTGATAATATAATTGCAAGTGAAACAGGCTGTGAAATTATTTTCTGAATTTTAGTTATTGTTTTTTCATGTGATTGTTCACCACCTACTTCACAAGCCAGACTTCCTTTAGTTGTGAAATATTCTTTTAAATGAATTATTCCTCCGCCTAATGCAACAAGCCCTATAAGAATTGTTAATGTTCTGATGTATCCTACTAAGAGAAATAGGTTTATCCATGCTGTCATAAATAGGAAGTAAAGTATGCCTGAGGAAAGGACAAAACTGCCAACAATAATCCATACTTTCTTCCTGTCATCTAATCCTATCAAAAGCCCAATTAAATAAACAAGAATCCACATGGCGCATGGATTAAAGCCATCAATAAGCCCCAGGATTATTGCCAAGACAGGTATTGAAAATGATGTTAAATCTGTCCTTCCAATAAAAGGCAGTTCAAAATCTTTAAAGCTTGATTTTACCTCCTGAGAGCTTACATTGTGATTTCCATCAGCGATGCACTTTTCTTTGCATTCATTTATGGTTTGTTTGATTTGCTCTTTGGAATGAAATCCTACTAAAGGATGCTTTTCAACAAAGATTGTAGGAACTGCAAGTTTTGATGTGTCAAGCCCTGCTTCTGCAGCTAATCTGTAGAACAATGCAGAGCCTTCCTTGGATGAGGCATCATATGAATAGAAGTTTATATCTTTCATTTCCTCTTTAAGCTCATTGAATATTGGCTTTTGCTCAGTGCAATGAGGGCAAGTAGGAAGATAAAATAATATAACTGAGAATCCCTCATTCTGGCTGATCTTTGGCTCACTTGTAAAAACAAGTGCAAATATCCCCATGAGCACTAATGCTATTGCTAAGTAAATGTTAAATTTAGATTTAAAAAACTTTTTTATAGTTGATGATATACTGCTCATTCTATTCCCAATGCCTCTTTTAGCTTCTTAAGGTCATACCCAACAATAATTTTTTCATCAACTTCAACAACAGGCACATTTTCCTGTTTGCTTTTTTTGGCCATTTCCTCTCCCTTTTCCCTGTCTTTTAAAACATCTATTTCTTCAAAACTAATGTTATTTTTCCTAAGGTAATTTTTTATAATAATGCAGTACGGGCATATTGGTGTAGTATATATAGTTACTTTCATGGTTAACCCCATTATTGTTCTTTATCTCATAACTTTTTTAAAGGCCGATATTTATAAATTTAATGGTTTTGATAGGCATTTGTGTGCGTAAAATTAAAAACTTCAGAATTAGTAACTCTTATACGCAGCAATTAACGGAAAAATTTCTTCAGCTATTTTTTTATATTTTCCTTCCTTGTATGTTCGTTCAGGTACAAGATTACATACTATAAAGCCGTTTTCATTATGTGACCATCCAACACTCCTACAATGTTCATAAATCATATTCTCCAATTGGTTTATATTATCAATTTTATCAGAATGATCAATAATAAATTCTGAGTCCCTATTATAAATCTTAGGAGTGAACTCCATACTTTTCTCAGACACTATGAATCCTAAAGATTTTAATTTTTCTCGATTTAATTTTTCTCGAATAAGAGGATTAGAACATTTTTTCTCTCCAGAAAGAATACTATACCCTTCTGAAGCTCCATAAATAGCTTTATTTTTAAGTAAAATTTGGCTTATTTTACCTTTCAATGTATTATATTCTAATGAGTCTTTTTCCATTTTAGTATATTTTTAATTAAAGAGTATATAAATTTTTATGTATTAAAGAATATAAATTTCTAAGTAGTTACTAATCACTCTCTTTTTATCTGAAGGCCAAATTTTATTATTTCCTCTGCCTTGTCAATATCCTCTTTTGTAACTGCTTTTCTTAGTTCCATTCTTGCTGCTGCTTTTGAGAGTCTTATCAGGCCGATTACAATCCTTGGAGAGATTTCAATTAAATATTTCTTTTCATCTTTTTTCAGCTCTGTTGAAAAATTAACAACCTGCTTTTCAAGCTCTTTTGGAAACTCAACATCAACCTGCTCTGCAAACTCAACATAACCTTTTATGAATTCAATGTCTTTTATGCTGACTTTCACCTTGTCATCCTGAACTATTTTTTCTGTTATTTGTGTAAACCTTTCAAGCCCTGGCCTTCTTATTAAAAAAACCAGGTGGAATCTTGTCAAAAGTGCAGAGTCAAATGGAATCTGCTGTTTCAGTATGCTTATTATATTGCCAACAAAGCGGTCTCCTTTAGGGTTAGAGGTTGCAATAATCCTTACTTTAGCATCAAGCTGGAAATGCTTGTTTGCCTTGTCATAAGTGATAAAGCCCTTTTCCATTGCAGAATACAAAGCAGCATAGTCTGCTTTTTTCATTAAATTCAGTTCGTCAATGCAGCATATCCCGTTATTGGCCATTGGAAGAAGGCCTTTTATTACCTCATTTCCAATAACAGCAGCTGAAAGCCCTGCCTTTGAGGCTCCTGAGCCAAGGCCAAATGAGGTTATTGGATGCAGATTACTTGCTGACTTAAGTATGTCTGTTTTTCCTGTTCCGGGATCGCCTAAAAGCAGTATATGCACAGGGTCTGTTGCAAATAATTGCAAAGCTGCTGCCTCTTTTGCAAGCTCAAGCCCAAATATGTTTGGAGCAATATACTTTTTTACAGTGTCTTTTGCTTTTTCTGAGAAAGAGCGGAAAGCCTTTCTCATAACCTTTTCATGAATCTCCTTGTTTTTCTTGTCAATAAAAAGCTGAAGCTCGTTATCCTCCACAGCAAGGTTAATCTGTGGAAATGAAACATCTTCTCCTATGCTTTCAGATATGTCAAGGCTTGAGAAGGAAACACCTATTTGTTTGTTCTTCAGAAGGTTTTTTATCTTCTTAAAGTCCATAGGCTCAAGGTATTTGTCTATCTCAGACAGATACTTGCTCTCCTTTTTTGAGAGAGGCCTTACAAAATGCACAAATTTCATGAAATCAGATGCCATAAC
The DNA here is from genome assembly GCA_002762865.1 of Candidatus Woesearchaeota archaeon CG10_big_fil_rev_8_21_14_0_10_33_12. Lineage (GTDB taxonomy): Archaea > Nanobdellota > Nanobdellia > Woesearchaeales > CG1-02-33-12 > CG1-02-33-12. The sequence continues at coordinate 10,017 of PCYE01000020.1, forward strand.
TATTATTAGGAAGTTAAAGATTATAAAACTTTTGTTTTGCTAATAGTTTAGGATGGTTGAAATTCTTCTTGATTATTTTATAAGTTTATATTTATTCAATAAAAAAATTGCATCATTAGAGGTTGGTTTAGCGAAAGATTTATAAAGTTTTACTTACTTTAAAGTTGTTAAAGAAGATTTAGATGAAGCCAGAAGATTTATATGAGAGACTAGAAAGGATTTTTGAACTTGATGAAATAATCCGTTACAAACATGAAAATGAAAAATTAGAAATTGGAGATGAGGATGCTATAGAATACAATAAGTTATATAGGTCTATGCAAAATTTAGATTTAAAAGATTGGAAAGAATATCATTTATTTTTAAAAGACAAAAATGAAAGAGAATTATTCGAACAAAAAGAGGAGTTAAAAGAAAAATTAAAAGTTAAATTAGAAAATAAAGTAAAAGAGTTTATAGATTGTATTGATTTTTGAAAGAATATTTTTGTTATTAATTTGTTTTAGATTATCTTATCTTTAAGATTTTTGTAACAAAGAAACCGCACGTGTCATTGTCCTGAGGCCATATCCTCAAACACTTCTCAACTTCTTTGCTGTATTTCTGGCCATTGAACTCTGTTATTGCAGGGCCGTGTTTTATGTTTAAATTAATTTTCTCAAGCTTTGCATTTTCATATTTATTCAATAAAAAATCAATAATTGCCTCGTTTTCCTCTGGCTCCAACGTGCATGTTGAGTAAGTCATTACTCCTCCTGGCTTTAAGCAGCTGAATGCAACATCAATTAATTGCCTCTGCGTTCCTGCAATCCTCTTAACCATGTTTGGATTCCACATCTTCAATGTCTTTAGGCTCTTTCTTATTGTTCCTGTTCCAGAACAGGGAGCATCTAATAATATTTTGTCAAAAGGCATTTTAAAGAATCTGCCTTCCATTAATGTAACCAATGTATTTGTTGCTCCTGTTCTTTGGATATTAAGGCTCAGTGGGGTCATTCTCTTGTAATCAGAATCATTTGAAACTAAAACACCTTTATTTTGCATCATTGCTGCAAGCTGTGTTGTTTTTGAGCCAGGGGAGGAGCACATATCCAAAACAACATCATCTGGCTTTGCTTCAAGAACAACAGGCGGAATCATTGAAGCTGCTTCCTGAACATAAAAATAGCCAAGATTGTGCTCAATAAGGTTTCCAATGTCTCTTCTCTCTCCTGCCCTGTGCTCAATAAAAAAACCCTCTCTGCACCATGGAATCTGGGTAAGCTCCCATTCATTTTCTAATCTTTTTTTCAGCTCATCAACTGTTATTTTTAATGTGTTGACCCTTATGCTTTTTCTCATGAATGATAAAGATGCTTCTATGAATTTTTTGTAATCCTTTCCTGAAAGAGCCCTGTATCTATCTTCAAATTTTTCTTTTATTTCAATATTTTCTGTTCCAGGTATTCTTGTCATTTTAGATATTTGACCATATAAGGCCCCTGCTTTTTATAGCCAAGGTTTCTGTAATAATTTCTTACGCCTATGCCTGATATGATAACTATTTTGTGTTTTTTATTTTTTATGGCTATCTGCTCTGCTTTAGTTAAAAGCTTTTTTCCATAGCCGGCATGCTGTATCTCTCCTTTACTGCCTATTTCAACAGCAGAGCCAAAAACATGAAGCTCTCTTATCAGTGCGCTGTTTTTTGTTATTTCCTTTCTTAAGCTTTGTGATGGAAACCTCAGCCTGCAGAATCCAATCAATGCATTATTTTTTACATCCTCATAGCTTATGAAAAACTCTTTTCCGTTGCTTGCATCATATTCAAGGATTTTTAGTTTTATATTTTTTAAATTTATTTTTTCTTTTTTCAGCTTGCGGCCAATCTCTCTGCATCTAATGCAATTGCATTTTATTCCCTTTTCTTTTAATTCTTTTTCAATGTACTGCCTTAGGTTTGTTTTATTAACTCCTGCTTCTGTCAGATATGTTGGAATGTCCCTCTGGACCCTCATGATTCTTACATACGGCGGAACAAATTTCTTTATCTCGGTTATTATTTCAACTGCTTCCTCTGTTGTTGCAGGAGTATATTTTTTATCTTTCCATAATTCATAAAGTTTTGTTCCCTTTAAAACCATGCATGGATATATTTTAAGCATGTCTGGCTTAAATCTTTGGTCTGAAAATATTTTTTTAAAAGAATTAACATCTTTTTTCCTGCCTGAGCCGGGCAGGCCAATCATCATATGATAGTTTATCTTAAATCCTGTGTCTTTTAAGGCTCGGGTTGCATCAATTGAATCTTTTACAGTATGCCCCCGCTCTATTTTTTTAAGAACATTATCATAAGCAGTCTGAACACCCAGTTCAACTCTTGTTGCCCCGAGCCTTAGCATCTGGTCAGCATGCTCTAATTTTGCAAAGTCAGGCCTTGTCTCAATTGTAAGGCCAACACACCTTATTTTTGATGACTCGTTTTTCTTCTGCTCTTTTTCAAGTGTTGTTTTTGTTTTGTTTTTGGATATCAAAAGCTTCTTTTTTATTCTCTTAACACGAGCATTATCCTGGAAATTTCCAGGCATTTCAAAGAATGGTTTAAACTTAACTAAATCAATTTCTCCATTTCTAAAAAACATTCCTGAAAAATCATTCATTGCCTTTAGTGCATATTTAATAAAAGAATCCTGATATGTTTTTTTAAAGCTCGGAAATGTCCCGCCCATTATAATAAGCTCAACTTTGTCCGGAACATGGCCTGTCATTATATACTGCTCAAGCCTATTCATAACCTGCAGGTATGGATCAAAATCATTTCTTAATGCTCTTCTAGTTGCTGGCTCTTTGCCTGTATAGCTTTGCGGCATGTTTCCAAAAAAAGATTTGGGCCCTCCAGGGCATATAATGCATTTTCCATGAGGGCATTTTATTGGCTTTGTCATTATGGCACAAACAGCAACACCAGATATTGTTCTTGTGGGCTTTGTTATCAGATTCTTCAGTAATTTGCGGTCTTTTACATCTGCACTTAATAATATTCTTATATCTGTTGGAATGTCTATCTTATATTTCCTGCATAGCTGAGTCTTTAAATTAGAGATTTCCTGCTTTGAGAGCTTTTTTCTCTTTAAAATCCCAATAATCTCATTAAAATACTCTTTGCCATAATCTGCCATATAAGAACAAAACAGGCAGGAGTATTTAAATATTGATGAAACCTATCCAATTTTTTAAAGCTATTGACTAATAATATAAATCTAAATGCAGAAAGTAAAGTCACTACTTTAAAATAAATAAAAACAAAAGATTTAAATAGAGGTTAAATTTCTTAAAAAGGTATGGTAACAAACTACAACAAATCTAAAGAAACACCAAAGGAAGATGAAAATAAACCTAAAACAAAGTATTTTCTTAAAGTAACACCAAGGGGAGATGAAACTATTGAAAGCCTAAGCTTTAATTTATTAAAATTAAAAAACAAAAATTTTCCATTTGGCGAATTTAATAATTATATTTTAATCAATGATGTTGAACCAGAATTAGGATTCTTGGAATTTTTTCCAAAGTCAAAAGATGTAAATATTTTTGCTGATAAATATAAAACAAGTGAACAGGCCCTGAATGCTGCTATAAAGAAGTTAAATAAAGCTGGCCTTGATGCTGCTCCTTTTGACCTTGAAGCTTTAATTAATAAAACAAGTATTAGATCCATTTTCTATAAATAGATTATTCTGTTATAATTAATTAACAAAAGAAATATTATTTAATCAGCTTCTCTTCTATATTAAGCCAGTAAGACTTTGGAGTATTATTGATTCTTTCAATTCTTGGATGCTTGTTAATCTCCTGTATTAATTTCTGTTTTGGGTCATTGTTCCAGGGATAATCAAACAGCAGAACCTTAATATTATTTTCAGCTAATTTCAATGCAGTCTCCGCCCTGTCTTCAATAAAGCGAGTTATTCCCCTATCTTTTGCAATCATTACCTTATCCCCATCAAGGATAACCTTATTTTTATAATCCTTTATTCCGCTGTTTTCAAACCATCCAATAGTCTGTCCCTCTACATTTCCGGGCCTTGCTGTTATGAAATATCCCTCAAAAAATTCCTGCAAGCGATTTATAACCTTAATTGCATCAGGCATTGGTTTTAGGCTTAAGAATTTTTTTTCCTCTGCAAATACCTTAAAAATTTCATCAACCTCCTCTTTGCTTAATGGTGTGCACTCCTCATACTTAAATTTGATTATGTCCTCAACCCGAAGAGACCTTCCCCACTCTTTCATTATTGTTTTATTATATTTTGAATATTTCTTGTTATTATCAAAATAATACATCTCATTTGCCTGGTATAAAATCATTGGATTTGTGTCAACAGCACATCCATCAAGGTCTATTCCTATTTTAATTATGTTCCCATATGTTTTCAATAGCTCTTCCAGAGATTTTAATTTTATTGATGGTTCGATGATTGGCATTTTATTTTTTGAGAAAAATTGAATTATATAAAGCTTTTGATAATTACTCTTTTAAAATAGTAATTAAATAAAGGGGACCTGTTCCTCTGATTTCATGCCATAGATATAGATATAATTCCAGAAAAGGCCTTTTTTTCTTAAAACCCTGACAGAGAAGCCGCATTCCCTGAAAATATTTTCAATGGTTTCATTCCTTGCAAGCCACTCAACATTTGGTAGTATGTGAAAAAAATCTCCATAATCAACAAAGCAGATTTTTCCCTGATCAGGCATTATCTGATTAAGTTCTCCTAAAACCTTTTTTATGTCCTGCACATAAGACATCATTCCAACAGAAACTGCTGCATCAACATATTTAATGCTTGGATGAATCCTATTGGTATGCTCTTCGTCATGTATTGTATGAAAGTAAGCATGTATTCTTTCATCTGATAGCCAGGCAAGGTTATCAACCCTTTTTCTTGCAATCTTTATCTCATTTTTTGAATGATTGGTTCCATATATCTTGCCTTCTGGACCAATAGCAGTTGCAAGGTATGGTGTAATTGTTCCAATAGAGCATCCATACTCAAGAACAGTTTTTCCTTTTATATCACCTAATAATGTCAAGATTTCTTTTCTTACTTTAACTGGAATGCTTATTTTTTCTGTAAGCAATGTTAAATGGGCCAGTATATCATTACTGCTGGTAATCATCTTTGGATCATAATAAAGTTCTACAAGGAGATATAATGGAATGCTTATAGCTATAAATGAAAAACCGAGCCTTAACAATGACCAGGCATTCGGCTCTGTGAAAAGCCATGCAACTATCAATCCAACTATGAATAAAACAACTAAGATTGGGCCTATTTTAGCAAATGGGACCTTAAAGCTTCTTTCATAATCAGGATTTTTTGCTCTAAGAATTGGAACTGAAAGTATAATGAAGATGTACATTATCATCCCTAATGGCAGGAGAAGGCTTAGCAGAATTTTATATTTTCCAAAAGCCATTGCAAAAATAATAAGTGAAATTACTGTTTGGAATATTATTGCTTTATAGGGTGTTTTAAAACGAGGGTGAATATTTCCAAACTGAGAAAGGAAAAGCTTATCCCTAGCCAGAGCAAGAACAAGCCTTGGCATTGTAACAATTCCTCCTGCAGCTGAGCCAATCAACACAAAGAATATAACAGGCCCAATTATCTTGATGATTTTGACACCAAATATTTTGGAAGAAACAAGTGATAATGGTGCAGATGAGGTAATAAGGATTTTCCAAGGAACCACACCCAAAGATACAACTGCTATTGAGATTGACATCAAAGCCACAATAACTGTCCCTATAATCAATGCTTTTGGGATTATTTTTTTTGGGTCCTTTGTCTCCTCTGCAAGATATGTTGCAGATTCCCACCCGAAAAAACACTCTGCGATAAAGAACATTGTAACAAAAATAGGGCTTATTCCATCAAGAAAGAATGGGCTGAAGTTCTCCATGTTAATATGAAAAAATCCAGGGATAACTAATGATAAGATTACTGTGATTGCAAGAGCTGCAAACATAACAAGCATGGCAGCACTTGCCTCAATACCAATAAATGCCACAAAATTAAGAAACAATACAACGCCCACGCATATAATCATCTTTAATGTTTTAAGCTCAGGGTTAGGTATTAGGTATTCTATTGCTGCAACAATCAATAGTGCAGAAGTAAGATTTCCGACAATCCATGCAGTCCAGGCAATTATAAAAGAGGAAAATCTGCCATAAGTCTGCTTAGCAAACTCGTAAACACCACCTGCTTTTGGAAACATTGAGGTAAGCTCTCCAAAGCAAGCCCCTATGTAAACAGCAACAAATGATAAGATTACCCATGAGATAATTGATGCATTTCCAGAGTATCCTGCTCCAATTGCAGCACCAAAGAACATGCCGGAGCCCATTATAGAACCTATGGCTAATGCTAAGATAGTCCAATAACCTAATGTTCTTTTAAGTTCTGCCATCTTTTAGTTAGTAAATTACTTTTATGTAAAATTCTATAATAACAAAGAATATGTAAAGCAGAATCAAAGATATTCCTTCCTTTACATATAGCTTATTGCCGCTCTCAACAAATGTTGCAAACAGGAATGCAACTACCACCATAAATATTGCACTTACAGAAAACAGGAGTATATTTGCAGTAATCGGGTGAATAATAGAAACAATACCTAGGACGAGTGTTGAATTTACAATCACAGAGCCAATTGAATTGCCCAAAGCCATCTCTGAATGCCCTGCCAGAACTGCCCTGCTTCCAAATGTAAGCTCTGGCAAAGTAGTTCCTATTGATATGATAAATAACCCAACAATTATTGGCGGCAGTGCTAAATCAACAGACAATGAGGTTGCATATTCCACAACAAATCTTGCACTTAAAAATAACAGGGCAAGGCTGAATACAAACAGGATTGTTGTTAAAATAATATCTTTTCTTTTAATGCTATCCTCAACTTCTTTTTTAAATAATTTTCTTTGCTGTAAGATTCTTCTTGCATAAAGCGCAAACGCAGCCAGTAAAATAATTCCATCAATCCTTGATAAAGAGCCACCAATTACCATTAAAACCATTGGAAGTGCTGCAATCCCAACCATATAAAGAGCATCTGTCTTTGTCTTTTTGCTCTCAATCTTTATTCCCTTTCCAAGGAGTATTGCAATGCCAATCACTAATGTTAAATTTATTATATTTGCGCCAATAACATTTCCAAGCGCTAATGCAGGATTTTTAGTTAGTGCAGATGTTATGCCAACAAATAATTCAGGAATTGATGTTGCAAATGCCATTATTATAAAGCCAACAACAAACTCACTCAGCTTTAGAAAGGCAGCTATCTTTGCAAGCGTTTTAACCAATAAGGTGCCGCTTATTATAAGAACAATACACGATATCAAAAATGATATTAAATTAATTATTAACATTTAATCCTCTATGGGCTTATTTATTTTGTTTCTTATAAGTTTTATTGTTTCGCCAAATATCAAAACAGTGCTTGACATTAATATAATATAAATCCAGTCAACCAATGACAATGGAACTGTTTTAAAAAATATTGCTAAGGGTGTATAAATAACAATCACCTGCAGTAAAATTGAGATAACTATTGCTCCTATTAAATATTTGTTTGAAAAAATACCAATTTTAAATAAGGAATTCTTCTCTGACCTGCAGTTAAGCACATTGAACATCTGGAACATCATTATGGTTGAAAAGGCCATTGTCTGTGCATAAACTAAATTATTTACAGGGTCATAAAGCTTAAACAATGCTAATGTGCCAACACACATTATTATTCCAACAGCCATCATCCTTAAAACAACATTCTTTGAGAATATCTTGCTGTCTTTTTTCCTTGGCTTTCTTTCCATAATGCCTGGTTCAGCAGGGTCAACACTCAATGCAAGCGCCGGCAGGCCGTCTGTAGCAAGATTAATCCACAAAATATGTATTGCTATTAATGGCAATGGCATGCCTATAAGCATTGCAACAAAAATAACAAGTATCTCGCCGAGGTTGGATGATAAAAGGTACTCCACAAACTTCTTTATGTTGTCATATATGCCCCTGCCTTCTTTAATAGCATTGACTATTGAAGCAAAGTTATCATCTGTAAGTATAATATCAGACGCTTCTTTTGAGACATCTGTTCCTGTGATGCCCATTGCAATGCCGATGTCTGCTTTTTTTAATGCAGGGGCATCATTAACCCCGTCTCCGGTCATTGCAACAACATTTCCATATTTTTTCAGTGAATCAACAATCCTTATCTTGTCTTTTGGAGAGATTCTTGCAAAGATATTCACATCTTTAACAATATTATCAAATTCAGTGTCAGAAAACTCGGTTATATCCATGCCTGTAATAATCTTTTCATCTTTATTTATTAATCCAATCTGAATTCCTATTGCCTTGGCAGTTGTTCTCTGGTCGCCGGTAAGCATTATAACTCTTATTCCTGCTTTCCTGCAAAGTTTGATAGCATCTTTTATCTCTGCTCTTGGAGGGTCTATCATTCCTGTCAAGCCAACAAAAACAAGATTTTTTTCAAGGGTTTCTGATGAATACTTTACTTTTTCAGGCAGTTCCCTGAATGCCATGGCTAAAACCCTTAATGCTTTTGAAGCCATTTCCCTGTTTTTCTCCAGAAATTCATCTTTCTTGCTTTTTGTTAATTTTATAATTTTTCCATTCTCATAATAAAAAGAGCAATTATCAATAACCTGTTTTGGACCACCTTTGACAAAAGCAATTTCCTTGTTTTTATTTTGATGAATGGTAGTCATCATCTTTCTTTCAGAGTCAAAAGGAATTTCATGTATTCTTGGAAATTCCTGCTCTAGTTCTTCTCTGGATAGACTAGCTTTTGATGCACAGACCAATAATGCTGTTTCAGTTGGATCGCCAAGAATTTTTTCATTGCTTATTGATGCATTATTGCATAAACTGGATATTCTTAACAGAAGCTCGTAATCCCCTGGTTTACTGTCTAAGAATAACCCTTCTGTAGAATAACCCTGGCCTGTAACTTTTATCAGCTTGTTATTTACAAAAATCTCCTTGACAGTCATCTCATCCTTTGTTAATGTTCCTGTCTTGTCAGTGCAGATAACATTTGTACAGCCAAGTGTCTCAACAGAATGCAGTTTTCTTATTAATGCATTTTTTCTAACCAACCTTGTAACACCAAGGGCAAGAGTGATTGTTACAACTGCTGGCAGTCCTTCGGGAATTGCAGCAACTGCTAATGCAATAGCAGACTTAAACATCTCAACAGCATTGTTTCCCCTTAAGAGGCCTGTTAAAAATACAATTATACAAACAATAATTACAGCTATTCCAAGCAGTTTTCCTAGTTTGGCAAGTGTTAGCTGCAGCGGGGTCTGTTCTTTTTCTTCAGACTGCATCATCTCTGCTATCCTGCCAATCTCTGTTCTCATCCCTGTTCTTATAACAATGGCTTTTCCTCTTCCCCTGGTTATTACAGTGCCTGAAAAAACCATATTAGATTGCTCAGCTATTGATTTTTTTCCTTTTATTTCACTAATCTCTTTTGCAACAGATGTTGATTCTCCTGTAAGCGCTGACTCATGTGTTTCCAGGCTTATTACTTCAATAAGCCGGGCATCAGCAGGTATTTTTTCACCTTCTTCTAATCTTATTATATCCCCTAGAACAAGATCTTTAGCCAATATTCTTTCTTTTTTTCCATCTCTTATTACAGTAGCCTTGAGGCTTGCAAGCTTTTTCAATGCCTCTATGGATTTTTCTGCCTTGTATTCCT
>PCYE01000020.1:19817-36698 GCA_002762865.1 Candidatus Woesearchaeota archaeon CG10_big_fil_rev_8_21_14_0_10_33_12
CCAAGCAATGCATTTACTATAACAATAATAGTTATAAGAGCAGAGTCAGCGTATTCACCTATTATCAAAGTAAGGATAATTGCAGCCAGAAGTATAATAATAAGTGAGCTTTTGAACTGGCTAAAAAACATCTGGAATACACTTATTTTTTTCTCTTCTTTAATCTCATTAAGGCCGTATTTTTCAAGCCTTTGCTCTGCATCCTGCTGCGAGAGGCCTTTCTCAGATGTTTTAAATTCATCTAATGTCTTATTTACAGAATAATTATAATAATCCATAACCAACCTCTTTTTAATTGTCTAGGATATTATTTATTTATATAACTTATCATTTTATGGATTTTGAATCCAAAAGTTATTTATATGAATTAAGGGTTTTAGATTATTTTATGAAAACAAAAAAAGAGGCGATACTGCTTGTTTTATTGTGCACTTTCCTTACTGCAGCAGGCCAAATATTTCTTAAGATTGGCTCAGGGAACTTAAGTTTCAGCATTTTAAAGCTGTTAGGCAATTTACCATTAATAACAGGGTTTGCTCTTTATTTCCTGGGTGCTGTAATTTTAGTTATTGCATTAAAGCATGGAGAGCTTTCTGTACTTTACCCTATTATTGCAACATCATTTGTCTGGGTAAGCTTTTTATCTATAATTTTTCTAAATGAAATAATGAATGCTTGGAAATGGGCTGGAGTAATAACTATTGTTTTGGGAATGGGTCTTATTGGAAAAGGGGGAAGCTTAGGATGAAAACAGAACTATGGTCAATATTGCTTGTCTTTATTGGAACAATCATAGGCTCTTTTGGGGCACTTTACCTTAAAATCGGCTCTAAAGATATTTCAATAAATATTAAAAAACTGATAAGAAATTATAAGCTGATTTTAGGGTTTGTATTTTATGGCATTTCATCTATATTTTTCATAATAGCATTAACTGGTGGAGAGCTTTCTGTGCTTTACCCTTTATGTGCAGCCTCTTATATATGGGTCTGCCTGTTGTCAATGAAATTCCTGGATGAGAAAATGAATAAATTAAAATGGCTTGGTATAATCACAATAATAATAGGCATAATATTTATTGGAATCGGAGGTTAACATGGAAAGAATAATTGTAATATCATTGGGTGGCTCAATAATAATTCCTGACAAGATAGATGTTAATTTTCTTAAGGGTTTCAAAAAAATTATAATTGACTTTGTTGAAAAAGGAAATAAGGCAATTATTGTCTGCGGCGGAGGAAAAACATGCAGGCACTATCAAGAAGCTGCTGCAACAGTAAGCAATTTAAGGAATGAGGACCTAGACTGGATTGGAATTCACACAACGAGGTTAAATGCACAGCTTATAAAAACACTTTTTTTGGGAATTGTTCATGAAAAGATTATTCATAATCCAAATGATAAGATTGACTTCAGGGAAAAGGTTTTGATTGCAGCAGGATGGAAACCAGGATGGAGCACTGACTATGATGCTGCTCTTCTTGCAAAAAACTTCAATGTTAAAACAGTTATTAATATGAGCGATATCTCTTATGTTTATGACAAAGAGCCAAAAAATAATCATGATGCAAGGCCAATAAAAGAAATGCCATGGAAAGAGTTAAGAAAACTTGTTGGAAATAAATGGGATCCCGGCCTTAATGTTCCTTTTGACCCGATAGCAGCAAAAGAAGCAGAAAAACTAGGGCTTAAGGTTGTAATAATTAAAGGAACTGATTTAAATAATTTAAAGAAATTTTTAGATGAAAAAGAATTTAATGGGACTGTTATCAGTTAGAATAATCTTATTTTATTTTTTTCCAAATCAAGAAGCCTTTGCCACTGGTCATCTGTATAATCCTGCACATCTTTTATTTCTTCTTCTGTCATATGCTTAAACCTACCCTGTGTTTTCAGGTAATCCTTCACAGGAATTTTGTTTGCAGGCTTTTTTGAGATTGTTAGTATTCCTTTTTCAATCTCATAAAGAGGTACTACATTTGACTGAAAAGCGAGTTTTCCGATTTCTATTGTCATGTTATTAAGAAATTTCCAGCCAGTTGGGCATGAAACATAAACCTGAATATAAGACGGACCTTCAAATGCAAGGCCTTTTTTAACCTTATTAATAAAATCCAAGGGAAATGCTATGTTAGCTGTTGCAACATAAGCACCGTGAGCTGCCATTATAAATGGCATTGGCTTCTTGAATTCTGTTTTTCCGTGTATTAATTTTCCTGCCGGGCTTGTTGTTGTTGAGGCATATTTTGGTGTTGCTCCTGAACGCTGTATGCCTGTATTCATGTAAGCTGCGTTATCAAAGCAGACATAGCAGAAGTTTTGGCCTCTCTCAGCTGCTCCTGACAATGCCTGAAAGCCTATATCAAATGTGCCTCCATCACCTCCGAACACCAAAAGGTTTATATCTTTTCTCTTGCCCAGTGTTTTTAAAGCCCTATCAATGCCAGAGGCAATTGCTGCTGCATTTTCAAAAGCCCCGTGTATCCATGGAACTTTCCATGATGTTTCTGGATAGGGTGTGCTGAATACTTCCAAACAGCTTGTTGCATTGACAACTATTGTGTTTTTGCCAGCTGCTTTTAGTGCATGCCTTGCTGCCAAAGCAACGCCGCATCCTGCGCAGGCCCTGTGGCCTGATGCAAAAAGTTCCTCTGTTGAGATTCCTGCAATTGTTTTTTCCATTTTATTCAATCTTTTTTTCCAAATTTTCTTTTATTATAAAGCCATTTCCATCCCAATAGTCATGGCCAGAGCCGTGAAAGCCAACCTTAATCCTGTTTTCCTTTTTGCATTCGTGGCATTTGACAGTTTTGTAATGCAATTCTGATTCAAACTCTGATTTCCAGTTTTTTCCTTTAAGTTCTTTGCCGCAATACAAGCAAAAATTCTTTGCGTGTATCTCTTTTATCAGATGGTGTGCTGCTGTCATTTATATCTCCTAAAAATAAAAAACTAGAGCAACCACTCAGTGTCACTGCTGTTCTCTATTTTGTTAAAAGCTGTTTTAATATGGCTAAGGGTAATGTCCCTGCCGCCAAGGCCAGCAATAAAGCCGTTTATTATTGGTTTTTTCTTTTGATTGTAAAATGCTGATCTTAATTCAGTATATAATGCACCTTCATTTCCTAATGATATATTGCGGTCAATAACTGCAATTCCCTTGATGTTTTTGCAGCAGTTTGTTATTTTTTGTTTTGGGAAAGGCCTGAATGACTTTATCTTTATCAAGCCAACTTTTTTGCCCTGTTTTCTCAGCTCGTCAACAACAACCCTTGTTGTGCCGCATACAGTGCCCATTGCTGCAACAGCATAGTCTGCATCATTGATTTTATAAGTTTCTATTAACCCATCTCCATAAGACCTGCTGAAAGATTTTTTAAAATCATTGTTGGTATTCTTGATTACCTCAATTGAGTTCAGCATTGCCTCATGCGTTTCTTTCCTGAACTCCATGTAAGTGTCTGGGAATCCGATTGGCCCCATTGTGATTGGCTTTTTTGGATCAAGCTTGAATAAAGCATTGTATCTTGGAAGGAATTTATCAACATCTTTTTGCTTAGGGATGTTAACAGGCTCGTAAACATGGCTTAATGTAAAACCATCCAGGCAGACCATTACTGGCAATAAAATTTTTCTGTTTTCTGCTATTTTATATGCCTGAATTATTGTGTCAAGCGCTTCCTGCGCTGATTCAACATAAAGCTGTATCCATCCAGCATCACGTTCTGATATTGAATCCTGATGATCATTCCAGATATTTATTGGGGCGCTTAAAGCGCGGTTTGCAACGGCCATTACGACAGGAAGTCTCATTCCTGAAACTACAAAAAGAATTTCATGCATTAAAGCAAGTCCTTGTGAAGCTGTTGCTGTAAATGTTCTTACACCCATTGCTTCTGCACCTAAGGCTGCTGAGATTGCACTGTGCTCTGACTCTGCATGAATCATCTCTGATTTTAATATACCATCATTTATGTAATCTGCAAGGCGCTCCACTATGTGCGTATCCACTGGTTAAGTGTTTACTTAAACCAACTGTGGTGTTATAGGGTACATTGGTATTACCCCTGGTTCACATAGCTTAACACCTAAAGCAACGGCTGTACTTGCCTCAATTACTTTTTTCATTTTTGACTTTTTTAGCTACCTCAATTTTTAATTAATTTGATTAGGGTTGTATTTATATTTTACTTTTCCTCTTTCACCATCTTTATTGCTTTTACAGGGCATTCATTTGCGCAGATTCCGCAGCCCTTGCAGTAATCATAATTTACCTCGAACTCGCCTTTCTTGTTTTTTCTTATTGCATTGTCAGGGCAGAACTCCCAGCAGGTTCCGCATTTTATACATTTTTTATGGTCTATGACCGGCCTGAAAGAGCGCCAGCCGCCTGTCTTGTTTTTTATTGTCGAACCAGGCTCATCTATTACTGCCCCTACACTGATTTTTGGTTTTGTCATTTTGTCTGGTTGTAAACAGCTGTTATTGCCTCTTTGTTAAGCTCAGCTATTTTCTTTCCTTTTGTTTCTAAAAATGTCTCATCAATTGCTTTTGTTAATGATTTTAATGATATCGCTTTTGTTATTTTTGAGAATGCCCCAAGCATTGGAGTATTAACAATCGGCTTTCCAAAAATCTTCAATGCAATTGATGTTGCATCAACAGCATGAATATTAAATTTTCCTTTAATGCTTAAATCAGCTGGCTTTTTGTTTGTATTAATTATTAATGTGCCTTTTTCTTTTAAGCCAGAAGTTACATCAACTGCATCAAGCAGCGAAGAATCAAGAACAACAACAATATCTGGATTGTATATCTGGCTTCTTATGTTTATTTTTTCATCAGAAATCCTTGCAAATGCCTGGACAGGCGCTCCTGACCTTTCAACACCAAACATTGGAAATGTCTGGCTCTGCTTGCCGTCATCAAAAGCTGCTATTGCCATTATCTGGCCTGTTGTAACAGCCCCCTGGCCACCCCTTCCGTGAATTCTTATTTCTATCATCCTCTTTCAAGTATTTGAAGTTATTGAAACTATTTATATCTTTTTGTTTTGGTTTAATAATAGTTTGATATCTTAAAAAGATTTATAAAGCAATAATCTAACCTTTGCAATATGAAATGCGAAATATGCAGGAAAAGGATTGAAGAGACTTTTTTGAAAAAGGTGTTAGGCACTTATGTGAAGGATAAAAAAGGCAAAAAGCACGCTGTATGCTTTGAATGCCAGAAAAAGTTTCCAACAAAAGAAGAGCTGCTAAAACATATTTAATTATGCAATTGCCTCGGTAGCTTAGCTAGCCAGAGCGGCAGATTCGTAATCTGCAGGTCGGGGGTGCAACTCCCTCCCGAGGCTTAGTTCTTTGAAGGGTTAAAGCCCTATCGTGCTTCCTAATTCCTCCATTTAAAGGGTATTAAGGCTTTGGCACTTATAAATATTACGGTTTTTTGTCGACGATAAATAGGTTTTGGGTTATAAAATAGTGGTTAAATAACAAATAGCCCGCAAACCGCTTGCAACCGCTTTGCATTAGTTTTTTTATTAAATTGGTGGTTTAATAGGTTTAAATTTTAAAGCCAACGCCACATTAATAGAAAACGTTTTCTCAAATCTATTTTCGCTGAACTAAACTAAACCTATAAATCCTACTTAAAATAAAAGCCACTAAATTGGGTTAAATATTGGTTATCTAGCTAAAATGCGGTTAGCAAGCCCCTTGCTAACAAAACTGCCGTCGATAAAGCCTTGTTTTATCGTCGATAAATGGCTTTAAGACACAAATTTTTTAAATAGACAAGCCTTTTAACTATAATAAAGGTGGTGAGGCTTAATGACAATAATAATAAGCCCACAAGTCCTCTTTACCCTTATTTGTCAGGCAGTTGAGCCATTTCGTCAAGAAACGTATGGGTATTTGATAATTTCTCCCAAAGGTCAAAATCAAATGGTAGAGGGAGCTATATCATACCAAACTGCTAACAGAAAAGGGTATTACAAGATTGAGGACTCAATGCGGGCAGAAAGGGTTTTTGGATGGGCAGGTCAAACAAGACAGGTAGTTGATGGTTTTCATAGTCACACTTACAGCCCAAGACAGCAATTGTGTGCTAAACCGACAGATACAGACATTGAAGATATGACAAAGGAACATTTTGAGATTATTTGTGCTTTGCAAAAAACGAAAAGGAGATACAACAAAGACTGGTATGAAAAAGAACTAGGTTTAGCGGGAGCTATCAATGGCTATCGGTTTTTGTTACGGTGCTGGAAAAAAATAGGAGCTAGGGAATTTAAAGAGCTCAAATTAAAGGTGAGAAAATGAAAGATGAATATTTTGGCGAGGTTATATACATTTATACATCAGCACAAGCCGAAGCTGATGATATATTAGTTGATATTATAAAAATCAATCCTAAGTGGATAAATGGAATATTTAATTACATTACAACTAACCTATTACATAAAGGTTATTTTGATAATGACAAAATCAACATACCCAATTTATTAGACCTGTTAAATCAAGCTCTACAAATCGTTAAGGAAAAAACCAATAATCTACAAGAATTTGATAGTTTCTTTAGTGGTAAAATTGAGCTACCAAATGGCGAAAAGCAGGAAATTTTTATCGAGTTGAATGAAACAAACCGATTTACAATAATGCTTCCAGAGGATAGGTAACTTTTTATTTCTTTTTCTATTATGGTGTTTTAAAACTATTTTTTATCATAGATAAAGCTTTTGTCCAACCAAATGCAAGGCGTTTTTAGGGCTTTAAAATTTTTATTTCTGGATAGGTTAATATCCATAGCAATAATACCCACTTAAAACATCACCAAAAGTTATATCTACAATATATTCAACTTCTTTAGTTTCACCAGAATAAATTGTCCAGCAACTTAAATCTTCATCTATTTTATTACCCTTATTATTATATACCCCAATAGCTGCACAACCAGCACCAACTGTATTACCTGAATTAGAAAATATTACAGATGTTTTGGCTATCCAACCTTGACTAAGAGTAAAACTTAATTTGCAAGTTTTTCCATCTTGTGTGATAATTTGTTTGGTAATATCAGGTAAAGGAATTAATTGTTCTTCCCCATACAAAACCTCTGAGTATGTTTTTCTATAATCAGACGGCTTAAGAGTGCTTTTATCTGTATTATCTTTGTATTCACCTAAACCAACAATTAAAGCCATATCAAAATCTGAAGCAGTTGTTTCAACAGGAACTAAATAACCATCACTATCCATATAACCAGCAAATAGATGTCCTGGAATTCTAATTAAAACACTTTTCATTCCAATTGCCTCTAATAATGAAGAATATAAGACTGCTAAATCTTCACAATCACCATTCCTTCTTTTTAATGTTTCAATTGGGAATTGAACATAATCTCCTATACTTGGTACATCATTAACATAATTAATACCATAAGTTGTCATACTTTCAAATAGCCATCTTGCCGCTAATTTTTGTATTATAGGCGAACTATCTTCCATTCCTGCTGGTAAACCGGAAGTTGATTTAGCTGCAAATTCTCTGATTATTGGGTGATGAGGGGTAACATAAGAGACATAACCTTGTCCATATGGTTCTAAACTATTTCTTCCATAAACATTTACCATATAAGAACCCTTACCTTCATATTTTTGATTAGCAGAATTGTAATATTCAACCTTAATATCAAGATTGAATTGTCCTTTGTCACTAAAATCTAAAATTTTATTAGTATAGGATAAGATTATATTTTCACTATCACTACTTCCTTTACTTACTCTTTCAACATTAATTATCTTCTTTTCAAAATAACCTTCATTAGAGGTTATTGTTACCTTTGTATTTTGAGCGTCATCATTACCAGTATTAGATAATGATAAAGTTCCTATACCCACACCACTTTTTGATTTAAGATATGTTACTGAATGATCTTCGCTTTGTCTAAAGGATAATTTTATTTCAGGTTTTAATAAAACACATACATTATTTTGACAAGTTTCACCAGTAGGACAACCAGCATCTAAACAACAGTTTTCACTGTTTTCATCAGAAGCCTTAATGCCATCACCACATCTTGAAACACATCTACCAGCTTCACAGTAAAATCCAGAATCACAACCACAATCTATACAACAATTTAAACTACTTTCTCCTTTTCCACAAACACCATCACCACATTCTTCTAATTTTTTACATTTATTTTCAGTACAGCTATACCCTTTAGGACATCCACAGTCTATACAACAATTAGAACTATCTTCTCCACTTTCACAGGCTTTATTCCCGCAGTAGGCTTCTTTAACTATTTTTTCGGTGAAGCTAGGTTTTTGTGTTACTTCTTCACTTGAAGGTGGTCGTCCAGTTTTTACAGTATTGTTATATACCAAAGAAGATAAAACAACCAAAGCTATTATCCCAATAATGATAAATAAAACTTTTTTTGGTATCTTAACTGGAGATTCTTTTTTATGCTCTATTTCTTGTTTAAGTTTATCTACTGGATGTCCACATTTTTTACAAAATTTTTTACCTTCTACTAATTCAGCACCACATTTAGTACAAAATTTCTTTTTTGGTTTTTCTTTTAGATTGTTTAGCTTACTACCACATTTAGTACAAAATTTAGCACTATCCTTATTACTTAAACCACACTTTGGACAAGGATTCATTTTATTTCATTATTTGTATTTTTTAAGATAATCTTTAGCTATTTTCATAGCATAATTTTCTTTATTTTGTAGAATATTTATGATAAATATGTAGTTTTTAATTGAAAAAAGGTAAGATACCGAATATTCAGAATAATATTTTGTTATAGTATTACCTCTTAGCTTGAAACTTACTTTTGTTATATCTTCAATATACCCATCTTTTAATAATATATCTTTAGTATTTTGTATGTTTTCAGAATTACCTATAAGAATACTACCAATTTCTTCTTCATTTAAATCAGAAATTGCCCCTACGTATGCTTTTTTAACGCCAATTTCTTGGATTCCTTCTTCTGACATCTCCCCCTTATTCACTCTTATCTCATTGTATTTGAAGTTTTGTTCAATATCATTCTTTAAATCATAAATATTAACTCTACTTATGTCAGTTCGTTTTGTAATGAGAAAAAAAGTTGATATGGCACCAATAACTAAAATAGTTATAGCAAAAATCAGAAACAATTTCTTCCATATTGACTTCTTTTCAGAAATAGTTTTTAATTTAAGTTTACCTCCACACTCATCACAAAATAAGTCATTATCTGAAAATTCTTTTTTGCATTTTAGACAATATTTCATAATTACTCCATTTCATTTGATCTACTACTTTTTTATTTCTATTCATAAACTATTTTGTTTATTCTTCTTTAAATTTATACTCATTATAGGTTTAATTAATAAACCCACCAAGTCTTTTTATCCAGCATCAAAACCTAATCTAAAAGAGTAAGATTATTCTACTGCTGCACAATCTTGCAGACATTCACAGATTTCTCCTATTCCTTCATAAAATGGATGACACTCTCCATCTCCACACACTATCCTTCCTCTACCTTCTTCAGTCAAAGTTTGCTTCCATTGATAACAACTTACACATTTTCCACAATCAGAAGGGCAAGTATCGCAGTTCTCATCGCTATTACATGAACCATCCCCACAATATGGCGAAGAACGTTCAGCCTGTTGTTGATAATTCTGTTGTGGTTGATAGTTGCTAGTTGAACCGCATCCTGCTAAAAATAACAAACAAATCAATCCTAGACCCAAAATAATTGTTTTTCTCATTTTCTCTTCCTCCTTTCTTCTTCATTAAGCTATCTTTTCCTTTCTTCTATTCCTTCTATTATTTTATTTTCTTCACTTAATCTCTTATTATATTCATTTACATCCTAATATTCTCCTTTATTCCATATTTTTTCCATAATTAGCCCCCTTACTTTTTCCACTCACCATTGTTAGTATAATTAATAAATCTACTAAATTTTTTTATCCGGCACCAAAACCTAACCTAAAAAGAGCAAATATAAACGCAAATGAGAAAATTGCTCCTACAATAGTTAAAATTATACCTATCAACTTTTTTACTGTGTTTCCTTTAGATATTGATAATAAAAATATCCCGGCTATTAAAACACTAATAGCTACAATTCCAAGAAATATATCAAAACCCATCATTTTTCCCAACCTCCTTCATTTCTAATTTTTTCATTTTTTACCACCTTTCTATTTGTTATGGATTGTTATGGATATTAATTATATAGCTGTATATTTAAAGTTTTGGGTATGTTTGACAAAGATTTAAAAAAATTATATGGCTTTATAGTGGCGAGCAGGCTTAGGTCGGCTATTTTGCAAGTTCTTTATAAAAATGCTAATCTTAAGCAAATGCAAATAGCTACCAAACTAAAATCTAACCAGCAAAACATAAACAAAGCTGTTTATGAACTAGAAAAGGCTAAGTTAATTGAATGTTTAACACCAGATAAGAAGAGATGGAAGCCTTACATGATTACAGAGCTTGGAAAGGAAGTTTTGGAGTTTGCTAAAAAGCAAAAAGAAGAGGCTAAGAAGAGAAAATAATTCTTTATTTTAAATATAAGGACGGAACAAAAATTGAGCATAACATATGCAATCGCCGTTATATTCGTCGACCATACAAAGTATCAGTCGACTGACGAAGCCAAAGGCTGAGGAGAGTTATGATGCAGACATCGCCGTTATAGAGAGCCTGCCTTTTTAAAATCAGTTAATAAAAATACCCATCTGTTGGGTCCTTTGTTTTTCCATAACTCTTTAAAAAAGTTGGATAAACCATATCCGCTAATCGTACCTAAAGGTGCACCAATTGCGGCACCTAAAAAACCATTTATACCTGTTCCTACTAATCCTCCAATAATTCCACCGAGAGATGTAAAAATTAATTCATTATTCTTCTTATAACTTTCTGATAGTTTATTAAACTCTTGAACTAAATGTGAAACTTTAATGTTTTTATCTTGATCTTCATAATTTATCAGTTTTCTTTCTAGCCAATTTCTAAATTGAACTGCTGATTTATCCTTCCTAAAAGCTTTTACTTGTTCAATAGATAAATTTGATGGAAAAACAACATTAATCTCTTCTAAAAAACGAGATATTTCAATAGGATGTTGAACTCTTTGTGGAAAATAGATATTACTCCCTAATTCATTTAATTTATAAAAAAGAGCAGGTTTGAATTTTGTTGATGTAAAAAGAGGAGTATTAAATAACTGCATAAACATTAAATCCCAATTTGAAGAGAAGGAGAAGGAATCTATTAATCTTTTGACTTCATCTCTATTTATTATAGAAGGCTCTTTTAATATGGAGATTAGTTCTTCATCTTGCTGGTCAATTTCAATAGATTGTTTATAATCTTTATTGAACAATTTTTCATCAAAAAGCTTTTCTCTTAAGACACAGTTTTCATCAAAAAAAGAAGGAGGTAGTGTTTTTTCGGATATAGAAACAGGAATAAAAAATCCTTCTTCTTTAAACTGTTTTATTCTAGATACTAGTTCAGATGAAAAATTTTCTTTTGTTAAATAAATTAGGGTTTTGTTTGCTATTAAAGGGGATATGTTTATTAGTTCAGATACCTTAGAATAATAGTAAGGATTGAAATATATAGTTTGTCCATGAATAATCTTTGAAATCCTTTGAAATTCCTTCTTATTTATCATCTTTAATCAAATCTTCAGGATCATATTTTCTAATTTTACCTTCAGAAAATAGGTCATGTTTTCCTAATAAAACTTTGACTTCCTTATTTTTTATAACAAATCCCTCACCAAAATCAGTATGGATTATTTTAATATTGTCTGTAAATTCTTTCGCATTAACTTTAAATTTGATATCATCACCAATTTTAACATCAAAATCAGCAAGTTCAAATTCTTTATCAGAAGTTTGTTTTAATTGATTGAGTGTTTTGATTTCAGAAATATTCTTCTCATAAGCATTAATAACTTTTTCTTGTGCATCTATAGGTTCTTTAGTACCTGCAACCTGATATATTAAAGGATCATACTGCGGTTTTACATGAATCTTTAATTAATCTATATCCACTTTAAGTTGACTTTCAGATTCAATTGCTTTTTTACCGTCCTTAATGACTTCTCTTTTTTTTATTATTTCCTCTTTAATATAAGGATATATTACAGTTGATTTGAAATCATCTTCAAATACCTTGCTTAAATAATCTAAAATCTCTTTATCATCATAATGCACGATATCTGTTTTATAATCTGCATTAAGTATCGCTATAAATTTCTGAACATCTTTCCTAGTAAGTTGAAAAGTAAACTGTAAAAAACAAATAATTCCTTTTGGATATCGTAGTCCAGACGCATAACGATTTGCTATTCTTGCAGACACTTTTCTGAAATCAGTTTCATTTGTACATTCTAAGGCTTCTTGATACTCCTTTTTAACATCATCAATTATTATTTTATTGTAATATGCTGTTGGTCTTCTCCCTTTACAAGTTTTATTTGTAACTATTTCAACAACAGACCTTTTAGAACCTTTAGTTCCACAATATTTTGTTTCATCTCCCCTTACTTTTCGACAAATATTATCTTCAAAGATGTTTATCATATATCTGTACTCATCTTTGACTTTTTCTAAGTATACATATTTTAAAAAAGTAACATCAGTAGTACTACTTTCTCTATTTAGATCAAAAAGGCAGGCTCTCGTTAGTTTAATTTCATATCTCATAGTTATCCCCCTATATTGTGAAATATCTACTACAGTATATATTTTTTTCTATTCTTGTACAGGCGATGTCGAGTAATAATTGATTTTAACATCGGAATTCCTGTTAGGCGACCCGAGGGCTTTAGCCCGAGAATGCAATGTGGTCGAGGATTTACGAAGTAAATCCGAAGAAGTCGCTGACTAAAGGGGCAAAAATTATTTTACTTCCCAAAATGGATGTGTTTGGCTTCCTGTAAATATTACCATTGCAGCTATAATGGCGGCAGCAATAATTAAAGCTACGATAATCCAAACCCATGCACTACCTTTCTTATTATATCTTAACATATTTGTTGCATTTTTTATTAGGCTTATCATTTTATATCCTCCAATAATACATTATAATAAGAATAATCAGGGGAAGTATTTAAATGTTTTTATCATCCTTTTAGTCAGCGATTGCGTATAACATCTGTTAAGTTCGTTTCCAGTTACGGATTTCTGGAAGGTTTTGATTTTGTATGAAAAGGTTTTTATATTTGATTATACTTATAAAACATATGAGAAAGAGGAAAGATAGGAATATTAAAAAATCTAATAAAAGCAATATCCCCAAAACTAATAAATGGTACAAAAATGTACACGTATGGGCAGACATTGTTACAATATTTTCGATAATTTTTGCTTTGTGGGTATTTGGTTCTAATCAATGTTATCAGCAAAGACAATCTGTTGATGAATATACAAATCAGCTTGAATCATTAAAAGCTGAATTGGAACTTAACCATATATATAGAACCAAACTTCTATTAGATGGAAAAGAAGGATATTTAAATGCAACAAACACCCCAGGTTATAGATATTATACGATGATTATTAATAAATTACTAGCAGAAGGAAAAATTAGGGATAATGTTCTTAAAGACAAATTATATAGCATTGGTAGTAGAGAAGACAATGCAAATACTGTCTTAGATGGTGCTTTTCTTGTATTTCATACAGTAAGTTTAATTAATGGCACAAAAGAAGGAGTGATTTTCAGAGTGAAAGAAGATAATAAAATAGCAGTTGAAAGAGCAGAAGAATTGAACATCTTAATACCTGAAACAATTGAACTTATTAAAAAACATATAACTGAAATTAACTCAGAATTTAACTCTTCTTTATGTTTTATATGGAAATAATTGATGGCTCGAAAAATTTTGTTTAACAATTAAACAAAAAGTTAAACTATTTTAATTGTTTAATTTCTTTTTATTTTTATTTTTGATAATACTTAAAATAGATAACAAATAAAATACTTATATTAACTACATTAATAAAATTAGGTAAGGAACTCCATAATATAAAAATAATAAAGGAAAATTTTTTTATATTCAATTAGGTTAAATTTAGTTTAACTTTTATAAATCATTAAACTTTTTAACAAATATTTATCACCCTAGATTTTTGTTAAAAATTTAACCCAAAAACCACCATACTATAAACATATTTTAATATTCCTAGGATGGTTGCTATTTTTTGTGATTAATTGTTTTTGCCTTCACAATTAAATAAACAATCCAAACCCTTAACGTTTTGGGTCTAAAATTTATTCTATGAGTTAAAATTTAAAATATTTTATATTCTAGTTAAAAAAACCCGTTCAGAATGTGTTAAAAAATTTCCTTATGTATTATTAAAAACATACCACAGAACCCATAAACCCCAAGTCCCTAAAGGGTTAAATTTAATAATAAGATATATAAAAGGTTTGTTAAAAAAGTAAAATAAAGCCTATTATTAAATTTGTTACTTTAGAGATTTAATGGTTATAGGTTCTTTAGTAACCACCAAGTCCGGGATCGGATTGGAAATTTAACCCATTAACCCCAACTTTTTTAACTATGTTAAAAGTCTTTTAAAACTAATTCCTCTATTTGTTTCATTTATAGATATTTTAAACATTGATAATAAATCTTTATGTTTTAAGACAATTTTTTTCAGCTTTGTTGGACTATATTCCTTTTTGTCTTTTATGACAGATTTTGATCTTAATCGTTTTCCTTTACGCATTTTTTTACATTCATTAATTATATAAGCTAATAATGGCACTTCCTCTTCAATTGTAGACATATCTTCCCAGTAATTTATGCTTGTTCTTCTAATTATATTAGTAATTGTTATTAAATCCTTGAATAGTCTACCTTCTTTAAAAGGAGTTATGATAGCTGGTCTCTCAAATGTATTGCTTAAGAGTTCTTTTGTTTTTTGTCTTTTAAAACCAATATTTACGATAAATGTCTTATGTATTATATCCTCTGAACGTGGTTCTCTACTAACGGCTTTGATTATTCCTTTTTCATCTTTTATTCTACCAATACGGTTAATATAAGCAGAAGCTTCATTATCTCTTTTATATCTTTTACATAATATAGGTATATAATATAAACTATCACTAAATTTAATTAAAAAATCTTTATACAAATTAAAAATATGACTTTCCGGTGTCACAAAACATAAATGATTATATGAATTCTCTGGAATTAGTGGTCTACTCATGTGATATTCAATTATTGATTTTTCCTCAAATTTAATTCCTTTAGATCGTGTACTTCTGTGATGATCTATTAGTACAGCTTTTTTGTTTAATATCTCTTTCATTCCATGCCATTCTAAGTAATTAGCGTAATTATATTTTGTTCCTTTTGTAGGATGGACAGAATCTGGAGTTATTATGAAATATCTTACATTTTTTGAAATTGCTTTTCCTGTTCTAGAAATTTCCTTAATTATGTTATCTTTGTCTTTACTATGAAAAAATTGTTTTTTAGATTGCCAATTAATAGTATCAGTAATAATGAACTGAGTTTTGTTTGTATTTAAAGGATCACCCCAATTATAAACTTTATGTTTTTCATTACATAATAATACATTAAGAATAGAAGGCATACTAGAGTCTGAAAGGATTAATAATTGTTTATTTGGATTAAAGAAACTAAAGAATGTTTCAAAAGCGTCATAATCAACCATTAAAGATTTGATTGATATGTTTCCTTTTTCTCTCTCAATTAATAAATAATCCTCAAAGTATAGGTCTAACAATTTATCTAAGTATTTAATTGGAAACTTTTCTATTTTAGCGTATCTTTCAAGTATTTCACGATATTTTCCTTTGTTATTAATCCAGTTTCTATATGCTTCTGATATTTTTTCTCTTAGATTTATTATACCAATTACCTTTCTCACTCCGAATTTATTAATTTTCATTGGATTCTCTAAGGCTTTCCTAACAGAATAATCTATATAGCCACATAAAAAAAGCAATTCCGCCCACATTGCTTCGAGAAGGTCTTTCTCTTTTTCATCTTTATATTTTTCTCCTCTATCAAGGAACTCTTTAAAGGAGGCTTTGAATTTTTTAGTGAAATGATTTATGTCATTTTCTTTATATACTAAAGGTTTTACACTAGAATTTAAGAGACTTGTTATTTCATCAAATAAAAATACATCATAATTTTTTATTTTTTCTTTTATCTGCTCATTTATAAATTCATATTTTGAATAGGTCAATCCAAGTATATCGTATTCTTTTGTTATTAATTCTTTATAAAGACAGTTTGTTTCTTTCTTTTTCATACATTTTTTCAAACAATCGTTTGGTAGATATTGGCATTTCATAACAGCATTTCGCCAAGGTTCATCTTTACAACGTTTTTTAACTCTAGGACACATTTCTCTATTTTTTCTAAACGAATTTATTTTAATACTTTTCTTTCTACATTTTTCAATTTGTTTTTCTATAATTTTGTGATAAGGTTCTATAAAGACAACCTTTTTTCCGAATTCTTTAGCATATCTAAGAACAGAAGTTGTTACTCCAGCTGAAGTTGGTTTATTAACCATCCAAATACCTTTTTTCTTTAGAAGTTCTATAGTTAGTTCCTTTCTAATATCCATAGGCGATGCTTTAGTCATTTGGCATCACCTCTATCTTTAATTTTTCTAATCCATTCTCTTTTTATAGAAGTAGTAATATTTCCGCCAGATTTGATATGAATAAAATCAGAGGAAGCATCAATACAAACGCCTTTTAAAGTTAGATAATCAGAATTGGGGTTTTCATTATATATTATAACAACAAGACGTCCTTTATATCTTAAAAGGTCATGTTTTGAATTATT